>NZ_PPXB01000024.1:0-16645 GCF_002909415.1 Arthrobacter glacialis
AGGACGACGCCGAGCATCGAACACTGGATGGACGGGTGACAGAAGTTCAATACCATCAGCTCGATCAGATGACAGCTGAACAAGCTGGTCTTGCACCCGGAACATCCGTCGAGGAGTTTCGCCGCGGACTTCGTTCTCACTATCCTGCGCTCTCCGATGAAGATGAGGTCGGCGTAGTCGCATTTGAAGTTGCCTGATTCGCCTTCACTTCTGAGCGGTAGCGCAACGACTTTGCCCGATACGGGAACCCTCTGCGGGACAGTCACGTGTAAGCGCCAACGTCGCCTTGCCCGATGATGTATCTGGAACACTGTCTACCTCGAAAGAGCCGCACATGCACTCGGCAGTCACGACCACGAAGCCCGTGAAGCTCTCCTTCAATACCTCTCACCACTGGGCTGGGAACACATCAACCTCACTGGCGACCACACCTGGCGCAACAACGCCATGCCCGGCACAGGCAAATTCAGACCCCTGAGTCACGGCAGACGGCCTTAGCGTACGATTTTCCGTTTTCTGCGGCGACCCCTTCTGCCGGGAGTTATTTCACGGTGAGGGTGCCTTTCATGTTGCCGTGGAAGTTGCAGTGGTAAGGGTAGGCCCCGGGTTCGGTGGGGGCGGTGAAGGTGGTGGTACCGACCTGGATATTGACGTCGAACGCGTTGGCGGTGTCAGCGGTGATGGTGTGCGCTTCGATGTCTTCGTTGGTGACGGTGATCTCGGCTCCGGGGCTCACGGTTTCCGTTCCCTGGTATTTGAAGCCCTTGATCAGTATTTTCTCCGGGGCCGCCGCGAGTGTTGTGCCCGGGCCGGAGGTTGAGGGAGAGGTGTCTGTGGTGGTGGAAGGAGGTGACTGGAATTGTTCCGCTGGTGTGGGCGAGGCTGTTGTGTCTGCCCCGGAGGTGCCGGGGTTTCCGCAGCCGGACAGGGCCAGCACTGCTATTGCTGCCGCAAGTCCGATCCTGCTACCGGTTCTGGTGTTTGCTTTCATGGGTGAACCTTTCATGGGCACCGAAAATGGGTGTCGGGTTGCGCATGGGGTCAGGGGTGTTCGATCCAGCAGGCGAGGATGGTGGAGGAGAGCTGGTAGGCAAGGGCGTTCCTGGTGATGTTCTCCGGTCCAATGGTTGCGGGCAGGTCTGTGGCGTCCACGTGCAGGACGAAAGCATCTTTTTGGAACACCGCTGATCCGTCGTCGGTTTCGTAGGCCGGGAAGCCGAGGTTCGTGAGGCCTTCGATGGGTGTGGCGTCTTTGGCCAGGGCCTGCATCGCGTTGAAGTAGGTTAGGGCGGACGCCTTGTCGACGGCCTCATGGACTGAGATTGTCAGTGCGCCCTCGTTCAAGTGGTAGGTGCAGGTGAAGGTATTGTTGGCCCAGTCGTTGATGGTGTGCGGGTCCTCCTTCAGGTTCAGGATGGACGTGAGCCTGTCCATCGGCTGGTCCCCGCAGACCATCAGGGCAGCATCGCTGGGCCCGTCCTTGGTGGCACCGGGCGAGGACGTACCCCCGCCGTGATGCCCGCCGCCCTGGCTGTCAGTGTGCCCTGCTTCGGGTGACGCTGCGGACGGGGCCGTCGCCGAAACCGCTGACGGGGCGGAAACGGACCCGGTAGCTGCGGCGCATCCGGAGAGCAGCATCGATGCTACGGCCAGGGCGGCCAGGGCCTGGTTTCGATTCTTCATTTCTTATCCATCCGTGCCCTCTCCTGCTTCTGCAGGCGAGAGCCGTTGTCAGGTTTTGAGTTTGGCGTAGATGACGTAGTTGTCGTCGAAGAGGCCTGTGGCGGGGTCGTAGCCGTCGCAGGTAACGAGCCGGAGTTCAGCGAATTTTGTGTTCCCGTAGACCTCAAGGGTGGGGAATTCGTTCTTGCTGTAGAGGGCTCCGCGGTCAACGATAAACACGGCGATGCTGCCGTCGGTTCGGGACACGTTGATTTCGTCGCCGTTTTTGAGCTTCCGGAGGTCCGCGAACACCCCGGTGTTCCCGCCGAAGGCGTTGACGTGACCGAGCATCACGGAGGGTCCCCGTTCACCGGGTGTGGGGGAGCCGTTGTACCAGCTGGCGGGTGCGCCGTCACCGGTGTCTTCCGGTACTTCTAGGGAGCCGTTCTCCCGCAGCCCTAAGTGGAGAAGGTCCGTCCGAACCCCGATTGAGGCAATGGTCAGGGTGACGGGTGCCGACGCGTTCATCACCGGCGAAAGCTGTTGTGCGGGCGGGGACGCCACGGCGGCAACGGGCGGCGGGGTGGCTGTAGCAGGTGTCGGAGCCGCGGACATGCCGGGTGATACCGGAGATGAGGCGGAAGCGGAAGTTGGGGAGCTGTCGTCGGGCGTTCCGTTGTTTCCTGCGCCGCAGCCTGCCACGGTGAGCAGGAGCAGAATCCCGGCCACCGCAGAGGCCAGGGGGCCTCTGCGGTGGCCGGGATTCATGAGTGTCACAGTGATGGGTCCAGTCAGCCCTTGCTTAGGCTGCTGATTCGCTGCTGCGGCGGCGGCGGATGACGTAAGCTCCGCCGGCGAGGGCGATCAGAGCCAAACCACCGCCGATAGCGAGGGCTCCGGTGTCGGTGCCGGATTCGGCGGTCACGCCGGTGTCAGCGCCGCCTGCCGGCATCTTCATCTGGCCGGCCTGCAAGGTCCCGCACAAGGCGGGGGAAGTGGCGGCAAGTGGAAGGGTCGGTGCAAGGTCGCTCTTGGCGGCCTGACCTGCCGCGCTGAGCGTGGCGGGGTCAAGGCCGTGGACGACGACCACGGCGGTGCCCGCTTTCAGGGCCGCCTGGGTTTCGGGGTTCAGTTCGAACGTGCGGTCAACGGTGTACGCGGCGCCCTGGCCACCAACCTTGAGGTCAAGGCCTGCTGCGGGGCTGGTGTCGCCGCTGGTGGACAGGGTGGTGACGATGGGGCCATAGAACGGGTCACCTTCAGTGGTGGAGATGACCTGGTCGCCGTCCTTGTCGGCCGAAGGGTCCGGGCAGGTGCCTTGCTTGCCGCCGTGGATGTGCTGGACGTGCGGGTACGGGGCGTCCATGAACGTCGCCGGCATACCCGAAACTTTCAGAACAACGTGGGCCTGGTTGCCCGTGACATCAACTGTGATGGTGCCGGCGCCTGCGCTGCCGTTGAGCTGGCCCAAGGTCGACTGGTAAGACTGATCCGCTGCCATCGCGGGGGAACCGGAAAGGGCCAGAGCGGCCAAAGCGAAGGTGGAAACAGCCATAAAGCGAAGTGTCTTTTTCATCGAAAAATCTCCTCATACCCATTCGTGTGATGTTGGCTCGCCGGGGATGGGATCCCGGTACTTCGAGACGCTACCAGAAAAGGATGGGTAAGAACGTGAATTGCGCCACATGATTCAGGTAGGCCAGAGAGGCGTGGGTGTTCAGGTGGCCGTGATCTGTCTGGTTCAATTAGTCGAGGCGCCACGGCGGCCCCGAGTAGCCGTCCCCGATCCCGACTGGTTCTTGCGCAGCAGGGCGTAACCGGCCACCGCCAGGGCCCCGGCGACCGCTTCAGCGACTGCCGATATAACCTTGGCCGCGTACCAAACCGGCTCATACATTGAGGGCAGCGGCCCAATAGCCGGGACCTGGACATACCGGTACAGGATGACCGCGACCAGAGACGACAACGCAACTACGGCGGCGGCCGCGAAAGCGGTGCGCGAGCCCGTGACTAGTACGAACACCGAGGCCAGGACCGCGGCTCCGGCCTGGATCAGAAACAAGGTGCCTTGCCCGAGTCCGCCCGGGGCACCCTGCTGGTAGCCCGGGGCGAGCTGGACATGGATCACGGCACTGACCACCAGGCCCGCCGCGACACCGACACGCAGCACCCACAGAAACCGTAGATGCGATTCTAGTTCCGGCCGGCTCATTTCTCGGGTCATTTCACGACCAGCGTCCCGTTCATCTGCGGATGGAAGCTGCAAATAATTTTGTACTCACCCGGGGCATCCGGGGCCTGGAAGGTCACCGTTGCCCCGCCCGGGACCTCAATGTCGAATCCGCCCTTGTCCTTAACAGTCAGCGTGTGCGGGGCGATGTCAGCGTTCGTTACCGTCACCATCGCCGTCGGCTTAACCGACTCCGGAACCTCATAGGCGAAGTCCAGAATCGTGATATCCGCCTCACCAGCCTGCGCCGATCCGTCAGCCGACGGGGCAGCGGAGCTGGCCGCGGGCGGCGGGGTGAAAGAGTCCCCTTCCTGAGCTGCGCAGCCGGCGATGGCCGCCAACGATACGATTCCAGCTAGGGCCAGAATACGGTTGATCGCTCTCATGACAATCCCCTTCAATAAGGAATGTTGTCCCGCACCCGCCAGATGGCGCGCCCATCAGGAAACAACCCCCTCACGCGCTATTCATCTCACCTGCGCTCAAGGACTGCCCGCCGGGGACTAGCGGAATAACCAACCCAATTGGCTCCATGATGTCCGAAGGAAGTCGTCTGGTCAAGACTAAATGTGTGGCGTAACACAGTTGATACGTGATCCGGGGTTTGTTTGGGTTCTGAGCGCCATGTCGGTGATCGTTTCAGCCTCCTTCGTGGCTGGGGTGCCGACGGTCTGGGATTGTAGGATGAGGGAGTTCCTGTCGGGGAAGATCCCGTCCACGTCTGTCCGACTTCCAAGCTCGCGATTGAGGCGTTCATTGGCCCGGTACTCCTAGAGCTGTCCCTACCCGACAAGTAGCTGGTCTGATACCTAGACCGGGGTTGCGTGAGTGGTTAGTTTTGGGTGTTGATCCAGTGTTGGGCTCCGAGTTCTGCGATCCGTCGGTAGAGGGTTGCTCTGGACATGCCAAGGTCCCGGGCAACATGGGTTGCTGGCTGGCCGGCGTTGATGAGGCGTAGAGCGTTTTCGATTTTGCTGTTGGTGAAGCGTGCCCGTCGCCCGCCGAGGTCTTTGCCGGCGGCGCGGCGTTTGGATACTGAATCGGTGATGCGTTCGTGTTTGATGTCGAGTTCCATTTGTGCCAGGGCGGACATGACCGTGAAGACCATTGAGCCCATGGGGGTGCCGGTATCGACGTCGCCGCCGCCCAGGCGCAGTATCCGCAGCCCGATTCCTCGCTGCCGCAGCGCTTTGGCAAGGCCTAGCATGTTGGTGGTTGAGCGGCCGAGTCCGTCCAGGGTGGTGATGACGAGGGTGTCGCCGTCATGGAGAGCTTCCGGGGCCTTTTCGAATCCGGGTCGGCTGTTCCTGGCTCCGCTTACTCCGTGGTCGGCGTAGAGGTCATCGTGGCGGACTCCGGCGCCGAGCAGATCGGTGGTTTGCCGATCGGTGTCTTGTGTCCTGGTCGATACTCGTGCATACCCGACGAGCTTGCCCTTTTCCTTCTCCAAGTGTCTTGCAACAGTGGTTGCCTACTGCAATTCCAACTGTTGCTCGTGGTGTCATTTTCAGTACTCGCCTGCACAACCCCGGAAACAAGCGGCCCGCTTTGCAGACGAGTACTGAAAATGACATGTTTCTTTGGTGGTGGAGTCCCAGCGGGGGAGTGTCCCGGTTCCTTGGAACTGGGACACGGGTACTTCCGCAATGCATCTCCTTGGCCGTGTCCTTGAGCGTGTAGCCCTGCCCTTTCAAAGTGCGGGCCAGTTCGGCTGGGCGAGCGTCCGCGGTAGCCCTTGTGGCCGCGAGTTGGCCCTCTGCCTAGTGATAGGACTCGTTGGCGGCTTTGGCGTCCTCCGGCCATCCCTGGTTAGGGCGGGTCAGCGGTGCGGGTCCACAACAACCTGAACATCGTCTTCATAGAGGACATGCCCCGGGGCTGATGAACGAAGTTCTTCCCATGGCATCCCGTAGCGGTCCAGCAGGTTCAGGTAACCGGGAACCCTGGCCAGCAGGTGCGTTGCGCTGATTTTGAACCATGCTTGGGCGTGCGGATTATGAGTTCGGTCGTAGACGGTGGGGTCTATATGGTTTGGGTCGGCATAGGTGTCGTCGTACCAGGCATTCGCGTCCTGCAACCATTGGTAGTCCTCAGCGTTGAGCTGGCCGTTTCTTGCCAGTCTGTTGGCCAAACCAAATATCCCGTCGTAGATCCCACGCTCATCCAGTTGGGTTGCCTGGTACCTGACAAATTTGGGAGTTGCATCCATGCCTTAATCCTTCATTCTTCCGTCCGATGTTCGAGCGCCCGGCCCTATCCACGAGAGTCTCTATATCCTGCTGGATTCGAGTCTATTCCAGCAGGAAAGGCGTGCACTCGCCTCTTGAAAATGACAGTGTTTCACGACCAAAGCAGTCTCACTGGTGGAGTGTCCCAGTTCCTTCGAACTGGGACGGATATATCACGAGGGGGCATCCGATCTGAGGCGGCGGGTTGTCGCTGGCGACTGGTAGCGTTTGTGTGCATTCGGCTTACCTTGGTGGCTCAACTGGAAGCCGGCGGCCGAAACCCTAGCGGGGCTTCAATTTGGGTATTCCCGGCACGGCGATGTTCTGAGGTGCCGATGATCAAAAGACAGGAATAGCATGACCATTTCGACAAAGCCCACGCTCTGGGCGATCACGGGTGCGGCAGGACAAGTAGGCCGCCATCTACGGACCACACTCGGTTCCCAGCTCGGCAATTTACTCCTGCTCGACATCATCGATCCGGGCCCGGTTCCTCCCAACGAAAAGAGCCTCATTGTCGATCTTCGTGATTTCAATACCGTTCACGCTGCGCTTGAGGGAGTCACAGGGATCATCCATTTGGGTGGAATCGCCGACGAGGCAGACTTCGCCGATCTCGTTTCGGCAAACATCCTTGGCACCCACCACGTGCTCGAAGCCGCCCGACAGCACTCGATTAGGCGTGTCGTCTATGCCAGCAGCAATCGGGCGACGGGCTTCTACCCTCGCGAGGGAACTATCAGTCCCGAGCAGCCATTCCGTCCTGACGGTCTCTACGGTGTAAGCAAGGCCGCAGCAGAAACACTGTGCCGTCTGTACTCGGATATATTTGGCCTGGAAATCGCCTGCCTGCGTATCGGTAGTTTCGAAGCCTCACCCAGCACACCCCGCGAGCTGAGCACGTGGCTCAGCCACGACGACTGCACCCGCGCATTCAATGCGGCACTCGCCGGGGACTACCAGTTCACCACGTACTACGCGGTGTCCCGGAATACCCGACGTTGGTGGGACCTGGAAGCGGGCACACGGATTGGCTTCCATCCTCAAGACGACGCGGAGAACTTCGCACCAGAGATCTCAGGAGAGCCCACAAGACCGCAAGGAGGAGCCTTCGCCTCTCCCGAATACACCCTCTCGCGCCAATACAATACGACCCCGAGTGCCGGGCAGTGATCGCTGCCCACCGGCTCGAGTACGTTCGAGCAGGCGGAAACAGAAGGGAAGCACTCACGGATGCTCCCCGCCCCTCAGCCAAAGGCAAGAACTAGTTTAATCCCTCGCAAAAAGGCCGCCAGGGCGGCTTGCTGTAGAACGACTTTAGGACCCGCCCACGGCAGGTGAATGCCGAGGCCGGGTATCCACGAATCATGAGACTTGCCACCCTTCCGGCAGTGTCCCACTTCCTTGGAAGTGGAACACGTCTCTCGTCATCTTCGGGTAGCTGAGAGTGGGTATCGTTCGTCTGGGTATCGTTCGTCGTTGGACGCAGTCGATACGCGATGGCGCGTTCGGGTCCGGTACTTAAAGACGACGGATGCCAGTTTCGCGACGTACCCAGTCCCGGGTGCTGACCGGTTGCGTCATCCTTTTACGTTGGTCTCAACTGACTGGAGGAACAGGGGGACCAAGGGGCTTTGGCTCTTGAGGAGCCATGCAGTTCCGACGCTCCAGACTGCGGATTCTAGGTCGATTGGGATAAGTTGGACCCCCTCCGGGACTATCGCTGAGGCGCTGGCGGGTACCAGTGACCAGCCTGCTCCTGCCGCGACCAGAGCTAATACTGTCAACAAGTCGGAGGTCTCGTACATCACGGTCGGGCTACATCCCAGATCGGTGAACAGTTCGTTGGTTTGAGCGGCCAGCCCTGGCCCCCTGTCCTTCAGCAGACGAATGAGCGGGCGGTCTTGGAGGCATTCTCGCAAACTACTCCGATCAGGTTCCGGAATTGCCTCACCGGAGGGGACAGCAAGGGCAAGCTGATCACGGCGAATCACTCTGGTGCCCATTTCAGGCGGGGCGGGGAGCCGAACAAAGCCAACGTGTACGGAACCTTCGCGGATGGCGGCGAACTGCACAGAGGAGGACATGTCTTCAAGCCTGATGTCCACCGCGGGGTGGCATTCCCGGAAGGCCGCTACGGAGCGGGGCGCAACGTCGATGGTGGACATCCCGAAGCCCACATTGAGTACACCTTCGGCGCCCATTGCCACGCGCTCCATACGCAAAGCCAGAGCGTCTGCCCTGCGCACCAGATCAGTCGAGTCTGCCAGTAGAGCCTCGCCGGCAGCGGTCAGCGATGCGCCGTGGCGCCCCCGGGTAAACAGCGTGTTTCCTGTCTGCCGTTCCAAAACCTGAATCTGCTTGGTGAGGGCGGGCTGGGTTGTCATCAGCGCTCTCGCCGCGGCTCCGAAGTTCCGGGTTTCGGCGACCGCTATAAATGAGCGCAACAGGCGGAGTTCCATGCTGCAACCCTATCGGAATTCTACTAAATTGCATTCCAGCATGGAATCGAAACCCACCAAAGTTTCAATAGACAGAATGCATGGGATTGGCAAGCATGGGAGAGGTTCAACACCCACCGAGGAGACATGATGTCCAACGATCCACAGTTAACCCTTCGCGCCTCAACCGTGCAGTTCGAAGCTGTCCCTGACCGACCGGACCTCAATCTGAAAGCCATTCGTCGGTTGGCGACCATGGCAGCAGAGGATGGAACGCAGCTGGTCGTTTTTCCGGAAATGTGCCTGATTGGCTACTGGCATCTTCGCAGGCAAACGACCCAGCGCTTGAAGGAGCTTGCCGAACCCGACGACGGTGCAAGCATCCGCGTGGTCAGCGGGCTCTCCCGTGAACTAGGTGTGGGCATCGGCGTCGGTTATTTGGAGGCCGGGAGAGACGGCCGGCTCTACAACTCGTATACGGTATGCCTTCCCGACGGATCCCAACATACACACCGAAAGATCCACGCCTTCGAACACGAGGCCATCGAATCCGGCTCACGGTTTACGGTCTTTGGCACTCCTTGGGGGGTCAAAATCGGAATCCTGATCTGTTGGGACAATAACCTCGTCGAAAACGCCCGCGCAACCGCGCTCCTGGGCGCGACAGTACTCCTGGCACCCCACCAAACCGGAGGCACCAACTCCCCGAGCCCGCGCGGAATGAAACCCATCCCTGACACCCTCTGGGAAAACCGCGCAGCAGATCCCGACGCGATCCAAGCAGCCATTCGCGGCCCACATGGCCGCGAATGGCTCATGCGGTGGCTACCAGCCCGCGCCCACGACAATGGAATCTTCATTCTCTTTAGCAACGGCGTAGGTCACGACGACAACGAGATCCGCACAGGCAATGCGATGATCATCGACCCCTACGGTTCGATCATCGCCGAAACCTGGGTCGCTGACGAAGCTATTGTTACCGCCGATCTCGATCTCGGCCTCATTCCCCTTTCAACCGGCAGACGGTGGATCCGAGGGCGCAGACCAGAGCTCTACGCCATCCTGAACCAAAAGCAGGGCAATGAGTTCGATGTCCGCGCCGCACGCTTCTCAGCAGACCCAGTCAAAATTCAGTAGGGACCTCGAACAACCATTCAGTAACTAGACAGCTGGCCCAGCCTCCGCCGCAGATGGGCCGCGCCAAAAGCGGTACCCACCGTCATTGGCGATCGGTGCGATGGAACACGACGCGCTACCGCTGCGGGCCGGACACGGAGCGCCTAAGAAGTTGCTCGGGATCTTGTGCAACTTTTGTGTGCGCCTCTAGGGCGCGTTGGTTTCTATGGGGAGATATTTGGTTGACCAGGTGCCGGGCCGGGCCGGGGTGCTGGTGCTGTCAGGGAACCCTATTTGTGGGTTGCCTGGTTGTGGTCGGGGAGTGGGATGCCAAGCCAATTGTCAGACTGTCCTTGAAGTGTCTGAACCGAAGTGGCCAACCGTCCCCCAATAGTGAAATGCACCCCGAAAGTTGGACTGAATAATTCAGTTCCATCACTTCCGGGGAGTTTTTCTTGCGTCCACAAAGTTCCTTGACCGCCGCTCAGCGGTTGGCCGCCCTTGATCTATTCGAGGAGGGATTCGGGTACTACGCTGTAGCCTCAAAACTGAACGTTAGCGCCAAGGCCACCCGGAGTCTTCGGGAACGATTCATGATTTGGGGTAGATCGACGTTGGAAAGTAAACCGACCAGACCGGTGTACAGCTTCGAGTTCAAACTCGCCCTTGTCCGTCAGTTCCTGAATGGTGAAGGAACCCAGTCTGAGCTCGCCCTCAAGCACCAGCTCAGTTCTCCAACGCTTGAGGTGTAGTACTGATGTGGGACAGTTCCTGAAAGGATTGTTCCTATGTCTTCTCGTCCAACGTATTCCGATGAGTTCAAAGCCGATGCCGTGGCCTTGGTTGATTCCTCCGGCCGCTCATTAGCGCTCGTGGCTGCTGAACTTGGTATCTCCCTGACCGCCCTCAAACGATGGGTGAAGCTCGCCCATGAAGTGCCAGGAAGTGCCGTTGTGAAGCCTGAGCAGCCGGTGGATGCCTCGAAATATAAGGCTTTGGAAGCCCGACTGCGGGAAGTGGAGCGGGAGAATGAGTTCTTGAAAAAAGTGTCGGCGTTCTTCGCCAAAGAACAACGGTAGATACCAGCTATCGTCTTGTTCAACAGGAGGAGAACGCCGGAGAGAAAGTATCCTGGATGTGCCGGCAACTAGGAGTCCCACGATCCTCGTACTACCGATGGAAAGACGCCGGAGCGACACCGACGAGCTTACGCCGACTGGAGCTGACCGATCAGGTCAAGACCGTCTTTGATTCTTCCGATGGGATCTTTGGCCACCGGATGGTGCATGCGAAACTATCCACCGCCGGGGTGGAGGTATCCGTGGGAACGGTGGCTACGATCATGGCCGAGAACGGGTGGCAGGCCAGGCGGATGCGGGCTTTCAAACGCACCACCACCCCCTGCGATCCGGACAAGGTTTTCAAGGACTTGATCGGCCGGGACTTCACCGCAGAAACGCCTGGTACCCGTCTGGTCGGTGACATCACGTACCTGCGCACCGGTGAAGGATGGCTGTACTTAGCCACCGTCATTGACCTGTGCACCCGCATGATCGTGGGCTGGGCCATGGCTGACCACATGCGCGCATCCTTGTGTGTCAGTGCCCTGGAAATGGCCAGAGATAGAGGCCATCTGAGGGCTAACGCAATTTTCCATTCCGACCATGGGACACAATATACGTCCCGTGAATTCGGTGCCTGGTGCGCAGGAAACAGTGTCCGCCAGTCCATGGGATTAGCCGGTGTTTGCTGGGACAACGCCGTGGCCGAGTCCGCCTTCTCGACCATCAAGAACGAGTTCCACCATCACTACAGCTTCCCGACCCGTCAGGAAGCCAGACGGGCCACCATGCACTACGTCGAGGCCTTCTACAACCGCTGGCGGCCCCACACCCATAATGGTGGCCTGCCGCCAGGTACAGCAATGGCCAACCACACCGCCCAAAACCAACAGCTACCCGCTGGTGCCTAACCCAAAAAAACGAAACGAGCTGTCCCAGATCCTTGACACACCACATACTATCGATACAGGGCGAGAACCAGGTGATCTGACTGCCGAGGCCACTCGAATGCACTACGGAAATCCATGAGACTAACGAACGCTCACAAACGATCGGTTCTGAGACGGTCCCGGGGGCCAGCGTGCGGGATTGTGTTGTGTGCGTAGGTCAGCTGTCGGCGGCGAAGGGTGCTTGCTGCATGTATTGATCGGTGGTGGCGCAGTCCAGCAGCAACGTCGCAAGCGCTGAACGGTGCAGCACGGTCTTACGCGGCGGGATGTGTGGGTCGACGATTGCCGGCATGCTGGTGTCGCCGTCGATGAGGCGGGGGACCCTCAGTAGCGTCCACGACGGTCACTGGCCTGCCATGCTTGGTATTCGCGTTCCCGGTCATCCGATGCCGCCCCGGCGAGGGTACGTGCCAAGACTCCGATGAACCGGTCGCGGGGCCCTTTGCGGTCGCCGGGGACATCGAGGCCTCCGACGCTGACACCGACGAACCTTTTCACGCCCGTGGCTGTCATGGCGTGGATGCTGTTCGTGGCGAGCAGGGTGTGCAGATCTACGGCGCGGCAGCGGGCACCAATCGGCGAGATCATCGCGTCGGCTCCTTCGAAGACGCGAATAAGTGCGTTTGGGTCGCCGATATCACCTTCGACTGTATCCACGTCCGAACGCCCCGGCATGCTGGGATTACGGGCAAGTGCGGTGATCTGGTGTCCGCGTGAGAGTGCTTCTGCCAAGACAAGGCTGCCGGTGCGACCGGTAGCTCCCAGAACCGCGATTTTCATGGATTCTCCTTTGTGGGCGCCGGTAAGGTCCAGATTTCGCGTTCCCGATGCGCGAACTCGGCGAAGCTGATCGGATCTCGGCCTAATACTTCGTGCACGGTATCGGTCAAGGCATCGGCCAATCCAAAACGAGCTGTGGTGTAGATGGCGGCCGTCACCCACACCATGCCCCACGGCATGCCAAGGGTTCGACGCGCGTGTCGGAGGTATCGGAGGATGCCGGGCCTGGCGTACCTGATGGGGCGGCCAAGCTCACGAGTCAGTATCCGTGCGATCTGTTCATAGGTCAGGGCTTCATGCCCGGTGACGGTCCAGGCGGTGTTGCGATGACCGGCGGGGTTCAGCAGCGCGGCGGCGGCTACGGCTCCGACGTCTTCCCCATCCACAAACGCTGTCGCTCCCCGGCCGGCCGGGATCAGGAGCTCATCGCGGTCGCGGATATCGGACAAATGTGTTGTGGAAAGATTCTGGTGGAAAAAGGAAGCCCTCACAAAGGTCCAGTCAACACCGGAAGTACGCAACCATGCTTCGATGGATGCGTGCGGGACGACCTTGTTCTTCTCCGCACCTTGCAGGGACAAAAACACCACCTGCTCGACGCCCTGGGCGCGGGCATATTCAAGGGCGGGAACGATTTGCTTCTTCGGCTTGCCCAACTGTGGTGGACGCAGCAGAAACATGCGCTTGACCCCAGCAAATGCCCCGGGCCACGTCGCCTCGTCGGTGAAGTCCATAGCGACGGCCTCAACCCGCAGCCCAAACATTCCCCTCACAGACTCCACCGTTCGACCCGCGGCCCGAACCCGCAGCCCCGCGGCCAACAACTGATCGACCACGACCCGGCCGATATTGCCCGTAGCCCCGGTCACCAGAATCAATTCCTCAACCATCAGAACTCCTTCTTTCACTGTTTCTGAGGTTACCAAGCCCGCACCCTGATAGTTCCCGATCCAATGGGGCATGTTCCGTCCTACTGAACGCACCCACCCAAAACGGTCATTTTTGCCCAGGTAACCATGAGCTCAATAACTGTCATTTTCCGAAGCCGACGGCACTGGTGCCCGGAGTCCTGGACACTGCTCTTAGGCATCCGCAGGCGGAACCTTTACCGGGCGCTACATTCCGTTGATTGTTTTTCATGGCAGGCCGGGTAGGTGTGGGGGGTAGATTCGAAGCATGACACCGATTCGCAGATCCGTTTACGGACTTTCACTGGGTGCTCTCGCGGCACTATTGACTGGATGTTCAATTGACCCACTGATCTGGGGAGGCGATGGCGCCCAGGTGATTCAAACGACCGAGAAGCTCGTGAGTGACTTAGCTTCGGGTGAAACGTCAGACATTGATTGCATGGATTCCGTAGCAGATCTCGGCACGCCCAGCGATTGGTCAGGGCTCTCGGCGGGTGAACCGGAAAAGTTTTCCCCGGAGTATTGGGACGACCAAGTGGCGCTCGACCCTCAGTGGAGCATCAACCTCGAAGGTCTCCCGGAGGGCGCAGTGCCCGGCACCGACTATCCGGGAAACGTCTTCTACCGTGAGACAGATGGTGGTCTATGTGTGATCGACGTAGCCTGGTCAACGCTCGTCTCAGTGAACTGACCAGCTAGGCGTATCAGCTGAACCTCATTCNCATCAGCTGAACCTCATTCCTTATGGGAAGGGCTACCGCTATTCCGTTGCCTTACTTGCTGATCCGGTGTCCCTTATAGACAACCCTCACTGGTGCGATCCGGGGATGCCCTGGGTTCGGGAAGTGTTGGCTGCATGCGGAGCCTGGGAAGCTGATGAATCCTTGGTCTGGATTTCTGTATCGCTCCGCTTAGGGTCTTACTGGCAGGCGCTGGCAGGGATCGGGTTGACTATGGCAGTTTGGTTGAGTTTAGACTTGGGCTGACTGCGCCGGGGGTGCCATGAGTTCGCGAGGAGTTTGTCTAGTTATCGAAGATGACTGGGACATTCGGGATTTGATCAGCGCTATTTTGACTCGATCGGGGTTCGAAGTCCATGCTGTCGCTTCGGGTGCAGAAGGTGTTGTAGCTGCAGGAAATCTGGATCCTGTGCTGGTGACTTTGGATATCGGGTTACCTGACATGAGTGGCCACGAAGTCGCACGCCAGATCCGGAGGGTATCCAAGGCCCCGTTGCTGTTCCTGATTGGCCGCGCGGGGACCGATGATGAGGTGGCCAGCATATCCTCAGGGGCGGCCGCGTACCTGACCAAACCCTTTCAACCCCAACAGTTACAGGAAACCGCTGACCAGCTATGTCCGGTGAATCGAGCCGTATGTTACGTATCGGACCCCAAGGGCTCCGAGCAGGGCCGATCGGGTGAAATGTTATGGCCCTCTGCGGTGGCCGAATTCGTCGAGTAATCCATGCGGGGGTCGTTCCCGACGCTACGAGCAGGTGAAGCGAAGAGAGCCGAACCAAGGTGTTGAAGTATTCAAAGTGGGTTGAATGACCCGAGTTCCGCGCTCTCCACTTCGTTGAAATCTTAACATCGATCTAACGCCCGGAGCCCATCCGTCGCCAACCCTCTACGTGACTGCTTCAGATCATGTCTGCTCGTTGGTAGGTGAAGACAAGGCAGACTGTCTTGAGCCAACGGGTGATGAAGCAAAGTGGCCAGGCGCCGTCATTGGTCGTAATGAAACGTAACAATCGTGCAGAGTGTATCGAACTGCTATGGATAACACCGTGGCTGGTGCAGTGGTTGAGGTTAAGGTTCGGCCAACAGGCACATAGGTGTCATCCTCGTGAGATTTTTTGTAGCTTGTTTTGTACCTTAGATTTTCTAAGTAGAAAAAAATAACAAAAAAGTACTTAGCGGACATTTGCCCGCCCGAGGAGAATTAAATCTTGCGATCACCGAAACAATCCGTCGGCAACAGTTACCTGAAGAAGGCTGGCGGTGCAGGGCTGGCCGCAGCCTTAGTTACCGGGGCTTTCATTATCATCCCGCAGGCTGCGTTCGCGGCTGCTGCTTTCCCTGACACAGGGATGTACGCCACTCAGTCGGGTGGTTCCAACATCGTCTCTGTTAATCTGGCCACGGGCACGACCTCACTTGTATTGCAAGTGCCAGGTGGAGTGACCGGGCTAAACCAAATTGGCCTCACCAACGACGGCAACAAGCTCCTGCTAACCAACGGCACCAGCATTTTCGAATACACGGCATCGACCGAGCTTTGGGAGACCACCGCCAGGGCAACCCCTGCGGTGCCCAACACCATGGGTGGAGTTAATCCCACCAACGGTATCTTCTACTTCGGCGGGCAAGCTGCTGGAGGCGGCAACAACTTCGTATTCAAGACATTCGACCCTGCAACGAACAAGCTTGCAACGACGACAATCCCCGTCACAGCGGACGCCCCTCCGGGCGGCAATGGTGACCTCGCATTCGACAGCCTCGGGAACATGTACTTCGTGGCCAGCAGTGCCGCGGCGGGTCAGATCTACCGTGTGGACGCAGGCCAACTGACCTCCGGTGGAGGAGCGGCTGTCAAAGTCGGCCCGCAAATCGCGACCGGTGTAGCGCTAAATTCCATGGCTTTTGCCAAAGATGGCTTCCTCTACGTCGCCGGCGGCGGAGCCAACGGCTTCCTCAGGGTCAACCCGGTCACCGGCCAGGTCCTTGAGAGAAAAACTCTTGACGTCGCCATCACCGACCTCGGCTCCCGGTCACTGCCGTTCACCGGTTCCGTCCAGGTTGAACTACCCGCGGAACGCATCAATGACACAGACCAGTTCACAGTTACTATCGGCGGTGGCGGAATCAGCACCGGCAACACAGTCACGACGACCGGCGACGATGAATCCAAGATTGTGGGCCCATTACTCATTCTTCCTGGTGAGACCTACACCGTCGAACAGACACCCGCCGGGACAACCAATCCAGCACTCTATGAGACTTCCTGGAAGTGCGTAGATCCTGCCACTGATGCAGTCATCGCCTCCGGCCCCGGCGCATCCGGGTCCTTTACCATTCCCAAAGGCGTGCAAAACGTCTCCTGCAGTTTCACCACGGCACCATACCCGGCCCCTAGTGCTGTGAAGGATGAGTCGCTGAATAATGTTCAGGGTTCTGCTGTGAAGGTTCCTGTGTTGGGTAATGACAAGGGCGACCTTGATCCGACCACGGTGAAGCTCTTTGACGGTGACGGTAAGCCGGTTT
>NZ_PPXB01000006.1:0-306927 GCF_002909415.1 Arthrobacter glacialis
CTGGTCCAGATAATCCCGTTCAGGACTGTCTGGGATGCCATCGACCACACCGTCAACATAACCCGAACCATCCCCCAGCAGCTCCCCGAAAAGCACTTCATCCGCACCAGTTTCACCCGCACTAGGGTCATCCACTCCAGGGCCACCATTCACCCCACCACCGGTTGCCGCGTTCCCACCCGTGAAGGGCAGAATCCCACCCCCGCACACCACCCCGAACAACAGCTGCGCCCCGCCGGCGCCTTCGGGAACAAAACCCTCTGCCAGCCCCAGACCGGTGCTAGGACCGGGACTGGTGCTGGGCCCAGAGTCGGGACTGGGACTGGTGCTGGGGTGTGGTTCGGGAGCGGCGGTGGTCTTCGGGGTGGGGTCCGGGTTCAAGTAGCGGCCCGCCGGCTCATGAGGGTCCCGGTGGGTCCAGACGGGATCCTGATCAAACAAGGTGACCCCGAAAGCTGACTTGCTGCCAAAAGGGACCTCACCGACAGCCCCAGCATCACCATCAGTGCCGCCGGCTTGAGTGCCGCCCATGGTGGTGTTGAAGTTACTACCGCTGGCGGTAGGGCCGTTGGGGGTGTCACCACTGCTGCCGGTGCTGGTGCTGTCACCGGCGTCAGTGCCAGTACCAGTGTCAGTGCCGGATCTGGTGGGGTTCTCACCTAGGGGGTGTTGGTTCAGCAGCAGGGCGGCGGCCACGTCAATGCGTAGCTGGGTCAGCGTCCGGTACTCCCCGGAGCCGACCCCAGCGCCCTGTCCTGTGAGAGCTGCTGCGCGGCGTGCTTGGTGTTTGATGGCACGGGCTGTGCGGGTGCAGTTTACCCATACCCCCTCCGCTGCCACAGCGGGCAGGTGCAGGGTCAGCCATGACATGCCGTCCTTGCCCGGTTCCAAGGTCATGGCCCGCTTCTCGTAGGCCTGCTTGGTGCGGGTCGTCAGAGTCGAGGGGTGGGTGGATTCCCGGGCGCGCCTGGCTTTCGCAGCGAATCCCGACGCCGTGGTCCCCGGCGCGAGAACCAACAACCGTGCCTCGAAGGCTGCCATGTCCCTTGCGGTGATACCCGGGGTTTCCGCCAAGGTCTGCCCCTCATCGATGATGATGCCCGCATGGCGGAAGGAAAGCTCTCCCGCCTCCAACGCCGCCATCGTCCCCGGATGGGCCAGCAGCTCCACGGCCTGGTGAGCCAGCACCGCGGCGGAACGTTCGGGAATACACAGGGTCAAAGCGATGTCCGCGCACGCACTAGAGGCAGCGACCCCGGACTGCCACCGATCCAACGCCACAGCCGTAGCCTCCACCTGCGCTGCCCCCAACACCTTCGCCACCAAGGCCGCCTTGCAAGCAGCCGTGGCATCCTCCAAACGCTTCACAACAGCCAACGCCGCCATCGCGGCATCGTACACACCCCGGGCAACACCCACTCTTGACAGTGGCTCCGGCCCCGACACCACCGAGGGAACAAACGCCGGCAACCCCACCAACACAGCATTGTCAGGGCCAAAGGATTCAATGGAAGGAAGAACAATCCCAGCCAGCAACCGGGCCACATCCTGCGTGGCCTNACCACATCCTGCGTGGCCTCACCGCCCCGATCTCCGGGGACAATCACCGGAATACTCATACCCTCAGAATACGCCCACCGTTACCACAATGCAATAGCCTCACGAACAAATATTCTACTGCATGCCCTCGATGCACAGGCCGTCACATGTTCAGGCGAAGCGCAGCAGCGTTAGAGCACGTCAACGCCGTCGCAACGAACCTGGACGGGCGAACCAACCCGCCGGGCGGCGTTGGCTGCCTTCAGCGCACGCATGGAACCGGTGATCTGATTGGCCATGGAGTAGGGAAACAGCAAGATTGTCCGGTAGTCGGGTGCTTCATCCCCGGGGACGGCACTACGGCCCGTTGCCACGGGCGCCGGGCCAATAGTGCGCACCGCCTCCGGAAGTTTCAAGGCTGCCTGGAACGCCTCAACATCCTTTTCGCTGCCCGTCAGCGAGGCAAGGCGCATGGCAGGCGGTAGCCCCAGTTCGTGCCGCAGGGCAAACTCCCGTTCGGCATGTCCGGCCGGATCCCAACGAACCAGAGCCGCCACTTCGACCGATTCCTCCGCTGTCACCACAACAATCCCGCCGTCCTTCGCTGAACGGACCAGGGCTGCCGCGTTCATCCAGCGTCGCAAGGTCTCCTCTCCCGCCCGGAGGGATTCACGGCGCAGCATGGAGTCGCCGTCGAGCAGCAAGGCGGCCGAGTAGCCATGGGGTGCAATGGGTTCGGCCCCAATGGTCGCCACCACAATGGCGGACTTGTCGGGGACTGTCCCCTTGATATTTTCCCCCGAAGAAGAGATGACTGGCACCGAGGGGAATGCCCGGCCCAGCTCCTCGGCAGTGCGCAGGGCCCCCACGGAGATCGCGCGCAGTTCATGGTTTCCGCACGTGCTGCAGCTAAACGCGGTCTCGGCCTGGCCGCACCACTTGCACGTGACCATGACGGAGGCGGAACCTGGGGACCGCGACTGCATCAACGGGCCCGTGCAGTGTTTGCAGCGGGCAACCTCGCGGCAGCGCTGGCACGCCAGAGCCGGGGCGTAGCCCGTCCGGGCAACCTGCACCAGCACGGGACCAAATTTCAGGGCAGCTTTGGCCGTTTCCCAGGCCCTGTGCGGCAGTCGGGCCAACGCGGCGGCGGGGTCGCGCTCCTGCTCGTAGGAATCAGAGGTGCTGATGACTCGCGCCACAGCCTTGCGCACGGTGGCGCGCCCTGCCACCAGCTCCTGGGCCCACCCGGTGGCCACCAGGCGCTGGGACTCGCTGCTGCGGCTGTGCCCGGCCATCAGCACTGCCGTGCCTTCCACTTCCGAGCGCAACAGCAGCACGTCACGGCTGTGCTGGTACGGGGCCCGGCGCTCAACGTGCAGTTCATCGCCGTCGTCCCAGCAGCACACCAGGCCCAGGTCAGCGACGGGAGCGTAGGCGGCCGAGCGGGTGCCAATGACAATCTTCACATCCCCGGACAGGACGCGCAGGTAGTTGGCGTAGCGCAGGCTGGGGCCGTCGTCGGCAGTCAGTTTTACAAAACTGTCGGGCGGCAAAACGGAGGCGAAGGCGCGCTCCAACAAATCCAGGTCTCGCAGGTCTGGGACCACCACAATGGCCCCGCGGCCCGAGAGCTGGCAGTATGCCACGGCCTGGGCCAATTGATGCTGCCACGAGTGGCTGCCAAAACCGCTCAGTGCCCCTAATACCGCTTTGGGTGACGCTCCCATGGCCAGCTGGGTCAGGAAGTCATCGGCATGGGAATAGTCCCCGAACAGGGAGGCGCCGGGGTGGGCTGCGGGGGCTGGCTCCAGTTCATCTTTGGCGGGACCGGTGTCCCTGGCCAGGTAGATCTTCTCCAGGCTGGCTACACGCGGCGGGATGGCAACCCGCAGCACGTCGGCCACGGTGCCTGCATAGCGAGCGGCGACCTTGTGGGCCAACTCCAGCACGGCCGGTGTCAGCACCGGAACGGCGGAATAGACCCTGTTCAGCGGCACCAGCCGGTCACTCTGCGACTCGGCGACCCTGGCCACGAGAAATCCGTTGAGGTCCTGGCCGGAGAACTTGACCCGAACCCGCACCCCGGGCTGGGCGCTGGCGTCCAGTTCCAGGGGCACCGAGTAGTCGAAGATCCTGTCCAAGTGCGGCAAGGGGGAATCAATGACCACGTGGGCCACGGGCAGCTGCGGTGCCAGGACAACGCCGCTGTGCGGATCCGGCACGCGTTCCTTGGCCACAAAACCGCTGAGCAGGCTCAGTTGCACGCCATGGCTTTGGTCTTCTTCCATGGCGTCCTCCTTCAGTGGCGTGGGGCAGTGGCCCGGGGCATCAGCGTGGGCAACGGCCCGGTTGAACGGCCACACAATAAAGCAGCCTAAAACAAGCTAAGCACAGCCCACTGACAAAGAAGTCAGCGGGCCGTGCTTAGCTGTGGATAACTCTAGGTTTAGGCGTTGAAGAATGCCTTCAGTGCATCAACGCGGTCAAGATTTTCCCAGGTGAAGTCAGGCTCGTCGCGGCCGAAGTGGCCGTGGGCTGCGGTCTTGGCGTAGATGGGTCGCTTGAGGTCGAGGCTGTCGATGATGGCCATGGGGCGCAGGTCAAAGATTGCCGCGATGGCGTCCTCGATGCGGCGCGGGTCAACGGTCTCGGTGCCGAACGTCTCAACGTAGACACCCACCGGCTTGGCCACACCAATGGCGTAACCAACCTGAATTTCCGCCCGCGAGGCCAGGCCCGCAGCAACCACATTTTTGGCAACCCAGCGCATGGCGTAGGCGGCCGAACGGTCAACCTTTGACGGATCCTTGCCGGAGAACGCGCCGCCACCGTGGCGGGCCATGCCTCCGTAGGTGTCAACGATGATCTTGCGACCGGTCAGGCCGGCATCGCCCACGGGGCCGCCAACCACAAATGGGCCGGCGGGGTTCAGGTACGTCTTGATGGCTGAGACATCCAGGCCGGAGGCGTCCATGACAGGTGCAATCACAAATTCCTGCAGGTCCGCACGCAGCTGCGCCAACGCGGCACCCTCGGCATGCTGGCTGGAGATGACTACGGTGTCCACTGAGACGGGGGTTTCGCCGTCGTACCCGATGGTCACCTGGGTCTTGCCGTCGGGGCGCAGGTAGGAAAGAAGTCCTGACTTGCGCACGTCGGTCAAGCGCTCCGAGAGCCTGTGGGCCAGGAAGATGGGCGTGGGCATGTAGGAGGCGGTCTCGTTGCTGGCGTAGCCAAACATCAAGCCCTGGTCTCCGGCACCCTGGGTGTCGTACTTGTCCACGGCGGTGCCTTCACGGACCTCCAAAGCGTTGAAAACGCCGTCGGAAATATCCTGGGACTGCTGGCCGATCGAGACGGAAACACCGCAGCGGGCGCCGTCAAAGCCGTTGGCTGAGGAATCGTAGCCAATGTCCAAAATGGTGTTGCGCACAATGGCCGGGATTTCCACATAGGCGTTGGTTGTCACCTCACCGGCAACGTGGACCAGACCGGTGGTGGCCATGGTTTCCACGGCCACCCGGGAATCGGGGTCTTCGGCCAGCAGCGCATCCAAAATGGCGTCGCTGATCTGGTCGCAGATCTTGTCGGGGTGGCCTGCCGTCACGGATTCGGAGGTAAATAGGCGCAGGGGGTTTGCTGAAGTCACTGTTCTACTTTACTGGGGAAAGTGCCGCGCTCCATTGGCGGCAGACATGGATTGTCACACACATTGCGTTGACGCACGGATTAGCGGCCGCCCAGCCGCTGCGCAATAAGATGTACGACGGCGTTGGCAACCTCACGCTTGCTCCCACCGGTTTGCACGGGCTCGGCACCGTCCAAGGCCAAAATTTCAACCTGGTTGGTGTCCTGCCCAAATACCCGCTCGGAGCCGGAGTCCCCGGGGCCAACTTCGTTGACCACCAGGAGATCACAGCCCTTGCGCTGCAATTTTGCCTGTGCATACGTTCTGGCATCGGCTTGCTCGTCACCAGTTTCGGCGGCGAAGCCAACAATGAACTGCTGCTGGTTCTGTGCCGCCCTGTGAGCCACCAGTTCCAGCAGAATGTCAGGGTTGCGAACCAAGGTGATGACGGGGTCGTCTGTGTTGTCACGCTTTTTGATCTTGCCCGTGGAGATGTTGGCCGGACGGAAATCGGCAACGGCAGCGGCCATGATGACAACATCCGCTGTTGCCGCGGCAGCCAAGGTGGCGGCCCGCAATTCCAGTGCTGTTTCAATGGGCTGCAGTTTGGCCCCGGCTGGAGCCGGCACATCCATGGGCGCGTGGATCAAGGTCACGTCTGCTCCCGCAGCCAGGGCGGCCTCAACGAGTGCAACACCCTGCTTGCCCGAGGACTTATTGCCCAAAAAGCGCACCGGATCCAGGGGTTCCCGGGTGCCACCGGCAGTGATGAGGACACGTTTGCCGGCCAGGATCCCGCTGGTTTCTCCGGCAGGCTGCACAGCAGGCTCCGCGGTCGCAGGCTCTGAACCCAAAGTTTCTGAGCCCCAACTTTCTGAGGCCAAGGCCGGTTCCGGCTGCTTGAACAGGGCCGTGGCTGCCGCAAAAATGTCTGCCGGTTCCGGCAGGCGTCCGGGACCCGAATCGGGGCCGGTCAACCGGCCCACGGCAGGATCCATGACATGGACGCCCCGGGCACGCAAGGTGGCCACATTGGCCACCGTGGCGCCATGCTGCCACATTTCTGTGTGCATTGCCGGGGCAAAAAGAACCGGTCCCCGGGCCATCAACAAGGTGGTGGTCAGGAGATCGTTGGCGTGGCCTCCGGCTGCTTTGGCCAGAAGGTCTGCCGTGGCCGGTGCCACCACAATGAGATCGGCCTCGTGGCCAAGCCGAACGTGGTTGACAGTATCAACGGCGTCAAAAACACTGTTAGTGGCGGGGTGGCCGCTTAGGGCCTCCCACGTGGCCACGCCCACAAACTTCGTGGACGCGTCGGTGGGGATGACAGTGACGTCATGTCCGGCCTCGGTAAAAAGGCGCAGCAACAAAGCCGACTTGTAGGCGGCGATGCCGCCGCCTACCCCCAAAACAATGTTTAGTCGTGACACCGTTAGTGTTCTTTACGCGTTAATTAAACGGTCTCTACGGGAGTGGAAACCAGCAGACCCTCGTCGATTTCGCGGAAAGCGATGGAGAGGGACTTCTCGTTGAGCTTGGTGTCTACCAAGGGGCCAACGTACTCGAACAGGCCCTCGTGGAGCTGTGCGTAGTAAGCGTTGATCTGGCGTGCGCGCTTGGCACCAAAGATGACCAGTCCGTACTTCGAGTCAGCGGCTTCAAGCAGCGAATCGATCGAGGGATTGATGATGCCTTCGGGTTGTGTAGTCAATTACTTCTCCAAAAAGTTTGTAAAGGGGTCTTGCAGATCAATCAAAGACGGATCAAATAATGTGGTGGGGTGTGAGCCCCATCAGGTCAACAAGCGCGGCTGCAGCACGGCTGACATCGTCATTGACGATGATGTAGTCAAACTCCGGCGCGGCAGCAAGTTCCAGTTTAGCTGTTTCTAGGCGGCGCTGCTGTTCCTGGGCCGTTTCTGTGCCGCGTCCCACCAAACGGCGGACCAATTCGTCCCAGCTGGGTGGTGCCAGGAACACAAAATCGGCTTCCGGCATGGCCTCTTTAACCTGTCGCGCCCCTTGCAGGTCAATCTCCAGCAGCACTGCCTTTCCTGCCGCCACGGCGGCCTCAACGGTGCTGCGCAAGGTGCCGTAGCGGTTGACGCCGTGCACCACAGCCCATTCAAGCAAATCGCCGTCGGCAACCAAGCCATCAAATTCTTCGGCAGTCTTGAAAAAGTAGTGGATTCCTTCTTCCTCGCCCGGACGGGCCGGGCGCGTGGTGGCCGAAACTGACAGCCACACCACAGGGTAGTTGTCCCTGATGAAGGTGGAAACAGTTCCCTTGCCAACGGCCGTGGGGCCTGCCAGGACTGTTACACCGCTGCGCGACTTGGTGCGGGTGACGTTCTCGCTGGGTACCTGGACCTCGTTCATGATCCCTGCCCCAGATAGTCCACCAAGGCCCGGCGCTGATGCACGCCCAGGCCACGCACCCTGCGGGTTGGGGCAATCCCCAGCTCGCTCATGATCACAGTTGCACGTACCTTTCCAATGCCCGGAAGGGCTTCCAATAATTCACAAACTTTGAGCCTGTCCACGGCTGGTTCCTGTGCCGCCGCAGCGAGAACAGCACCAACTGTGATTTGGCCATTTTTTAGATCAGCCTTGATCCGCGATCTGATGCCCCGTGCCGCTATTGCCTTCAGCCGTGCATCGGCGCGATCTTGGAGTGAAAGTGCCGGCAAATTCACGTAAAAGACTCCCCTAGCGATGACAAACAATGGTGCGGACAGGAACAAAGTAATTCTTTGAACCTATCCGCACCAGGGGATCAAATCAATCCGTCAAAAAACTACAATCCCTTCAGGGTCTCCGTCGTGGCCTGGCGCAAGGCGGAGATATCCGGACCGGCGGCCAGGATGCCGCGGCTGGAAGTGCCCAGCACGGCCGGATAGGCGGCACCAAACGTGGCCCGCATATCCGCCCCGGTGGCACCCTGGGCACCAAGCCCGGGCGCCAAGATGGGGCCGTTGACGGAAGCCAAGTCTATGCCCAGCTCGGTCAATGCGGCGCCAACTGTGGCACCCACCACCAAACCAACTGAGCCCAACGTCTCATTGGCATACCGCTGGTTTTCCAGGGCTGCCGCCTGCACAATGCGCTTGGCCACCGACTCGTTGCCGCCCACATGCTGCACGGAGGCGCCCTCGGGGTTGGACGTCAGAGCCAGAACAAAAACTCCCCGCCCGTTGCTTGCCGCCAAGTCCAGCGCCGGACGCAGCGACTCGAACCCCAGGTACGGGCTCAGTGTTACAGAATCCGCCGCCAGTGCCGAACCATCCCGCAACCAGGCATCGGCGTAGCCGGCCATGGTGGAACCAATGTCGCCGCGTTTGGCGTCGGCAATGGTCAGCACCCCGGCCTGCACGGAGGACTCAAGGAGCTCCTCCAGCGCAGCCAGACCGGCCGAGCCGTGGCGCTCATAGAGCGCCACCTGCGGCTTGATGGCCGCTGCCAAGGGGGCCACAGCCTCCAGGACGGTCTGGGAGAACGTCCGCAGGCCCTGGGCCGAATCGGGTAGCCCCCAGGCCGCCAGGAGCCCCGGGTGCGGGTCTATGCCCACACACAGCGGACCCTTGGCGACCATGGCTTCTGCCAGGCGTGTTCCGAAGCCGTTGGCTTCGTTGCTACTTGGCATGCTGCTCGGCCTGACCTGCTGCCAGCACCTTGGCGTGCTCCTGCAGGCTAGTCACATCCCACTCGTAGGTGCGCAGAGCCTCCATGGCCTGGACGGCAACGTTGAACTCGGCAACCGTGGTGATGCAGGGCTTGCCGTTGGAGACTGCTGCGGCACGGATCTCGTAGCCGTCACCGCGGGCCTGACCGCCTGTAGGGGTGTTGAAGATCATGTCGATATCGCCGTTGTTGATCAGATCGACAATGGTTCCCTCACCGTCCACTGACGTGCCTTCACCGATCTTGCGCACAATGGTGGAGGCGATGCCGTTGCGGCGCAGCACATCGGCCGTGCCGCCGGTGGAGACAATTTCATAGCCCAGGTCGGAAAGGCGCTTGACGGCCATGATGATGGAACGCTTGTCGCGGTTGGCTACCGAAACAAAGACCTTGCCGGAGACGGGAAGGGCGTTGTTGGCGCCGGCCTGGCTCTTGGCAAACGCCGTGTCAAAGTGCTTGTCAATGCCCATGACCTCGCCGGTGGAGCGCATTTCCGGGCCCAGCAGGGAGTCAACAACGTGACCCTCGGGGGTGCGGAATCGGTTGAACGGCATGACAGCTTCCTTGACGGACACTGGCGCACTGTCCGGCAGGGTTCCGCCGTCGCCGATTTCCGGCAGGATGTGGTGGACGCTGCGCAGGTGGGCGATGGACACACCTACACCGATCAGGGCTGCGGCCTTGGCCATCTGAACACCTGTTGCCTTGGAAACAAACGGCACGGTGCGCGAGGCACGCGGGTTGGCTTCCAGGACGTACAGGATGTCAGCGGCCAGGGCGAACTGGATGTTGATCAGGCCACGCACGCCCACGCCTTCGGCGATGGCGCGGGTTGCTGCCCTCACGCGGTCCTGAACGTCCTTGCCCAAGGTGATGGGAGGCAGCACACAGGCGGAGTCACCGGAGTGAATACCGGCCTCTTCAATGTGCTCCATGATGCCGCCGAGGTACATGTCCTTGCCGTCGAACAACGCATCCACGTCAATTTCGATGGCGTCTTCCAGGAACCGGTCGATCAGGACCGGGTGCGCCTCGGTGATTTCCGTGGCGTTCTTGATGTAGCGGGAAAGGTTGGCCTCGTCGTAGACGATCTCCATGCCGCGGCCGCCCAAAACGTACGACGGGCGGACCAGGACGGGGTAGCCAATCTCATCGGCGATCTTCTTGGCGTCGTTGAAGGACACTGCGGTGCCGTTCTTGGGCGCAATCAGGCCGGCCTCATCAAGCACGCGGGAGAACATGCCGCGGTGCTCGGCCAGGTCAATGGCTTCGGGGGACGTGCCAAGGATGGGGACACCGGCGTCGGCCAGTTCCTGGGCCAGCTTCAACGGGGTCTGGCCGCCCAACTGGACGAACACACCCATGACGCCGCCGGTGCGCTCTTCAGCGGCGATGACTTCCAGCACGTCTTCAAGCGTCAGCGGCTCAAAGTACAGGCGCGTGGAGACGTCGTAGTCGGTGGAGACGGTTTCGGGGTTGCAGTTGACCATGACGGTCTCGTAACCGGCCTTGCGCAGTGCCATGGAGGCGTGCACGCAGGAGTAGTCAAACTCGATGCCCTGGCCAATGCGGTTGGGTCCGGAACCCAGGATGATGATGGACGGCTTCTCGTGCAGCGCAATCTCATCTTCCTCATCGTAGGAGGAGTAGTGGTACGGGGTGTAGGCGTTGAACTCGGCCGCGCAGGTGTCCACCGTCTTGTACACGGGGCGGATACCCAGGGCTTGGCGCACACCGCGCACCACTGCCTCGGAGTTGTTGGTCAGGGCACCGATCTGGGCATCGGAGAAGCCGTGGCGCTTGGCCAGCTTGAGCATCTCCGGTGTCAGTGCGGTGGACTGGCGGATGGTGGCCGAAACTTCGTTCAACAGCACCAGCTGGTCAAGGTACCAGGGATCGATGCCGGTGGCCGCGTACAGCTCCTCGATGGTGCCGCCGCCCAACAGGGCGCGCTGGACCTGGGAGAGGCGCTCAGTGGTGGGGCGCTTGGCGGCCTCGATCAGATCGGGGACATCCAGGGCGTTGACGGAGGAGAAGTCAAGGCTGGCGCCCTTCTGCTCCAGGGAACGCAGGGCCTTCTGCAGGGCTTCGGTGAAGTTGCGGCCCATGGCCATTGCTTCGCCAACGCTCTTCATGGTGGTGGTCAGCGTGGGGTCAGCCGCCGGGAACTTCTCGAACGCGAAGCGGGGCACCTTCACAACCACGTAGTCAAGGCTGGGCTCGAAGGAGGCAGGTGTTTTCTGGGTGATGTCGTTGGGGATTTCATCCAACGTGTAGCCCAGGGAGAGCTTCGTGGCGATCTTGGCGATGGCGAAGCCTGTTGCCTTGGAGGCCAGTGCCGAGGAGCGTGACACTCGCGGGTTCATCTCAATCACGACGACGCGGCCGGTGTCCGGCTCGATGGCGAACTGGATGTTGCAACCACCGGTATCAACGCCAACCTCGCGGATGACGGCGATGGAGATGTCGCGCAGGTTCTGGTATTCGCGGTCCGTCAGCGTCATGGCCGGGGCCACGGTGATGGAGTCGCCCGTGTGGACGCCCACCGGGTCAAAGTTTTCGATGGAGCAGACCACAACGACGTTGTCGTTCTTGTCGCGCATCATCTCGAGCTCGTATTCCTTCCAGCCCAGGATGCTCTCTTCCAGCAAAACCTCGGTGGTGGGGCTGTACTGCAGGCCCTGGCCCACAATGCGCGTCAAGTCCTCTGGGCTGTAGGCCAGTCCGGAGCCGAGCCCGCCCATCGTGAAGGAGGGGCGAACGACCATGGGGTAGCCCAAGTCTTCGGCCGCGACGAATGCCTCATCCATGGTGTGGATGATGTGGCTGCGGGCCGATTCGGCACCGCAACGCTCAACGACGCCCTTGAACTTTTCGCGGTCCTCACCGAGCTCGATGGCGGCAATGTTGGCACCGATCAGCTCAACGTTGTACTTGGCCAGGACGCCGTTCTTGTCCAGGGCGATGGCCGTGTTCAGGGCCGTCTGCCCGCCCAGTGTGGGCAAGATGGCGTCGGGGCGTTCCTTGGCGATGATCTTCTCAACGACCTCGGGGGTGATGGGCTCCACGTAGGTTGCATCCGCAAACTCGGGGTCGGTCATGATGGTGGCCGGGTTGGAGTTGACCAGGATAACTCGCAGGCCCTCCTCCTTCAACACGCGCAGCGCCTGGGTGCCGGAGTAGTCAAACTCTGCGGCCTGGCCGATCACAATGGGACCGGATCCAATGACCAGTACGGACTTAAGATCTTCTCTCTTCGGCATTACTTGGATTCCTCAGTCTGTGCGTTCTTGGTGGCGCTCATCAAGGCGATGAACCGGTCAAAGAGGTAGGCGGCGTCGTGCGGGCCGGCTGCTGCCTCGGGGTGGTACTGGACGGAGAAGGCCGGAATGTCCAGGCAGGAGAGCCCTTCCACGACCTGGTCGTTGAGGCTGATGTGGCTTACTTCAACCCGGCCAAAGCGCTCCTCAGGAGCCTGAGTGGGGCCATCCAGCGGCGCGTCCACGGCGAAGCCGTGGTTCTGGCTGGTGATCTCCACCTTGCCCGTGCTGCGGTCCATGACGGGCTGGTTGATGCCGCGGTGGCCGTAACGCAGCTTGTAGGTGCCGTAGCCCAGGGCGCGGCCCAGGATCTGGTTGCCGAAGCAGATGCCAAAGTACGGTACGCCGGCATCCAGGAAGCTGCGCACAAAGCCCACCTGGCGGTTGGCTGTGGCGGGATCGCCGGGGCCATTGGAGAGGAACACGCCGTCGGGGTTCAACGCCGCAGCTTCCTCGAAGGTGGTGGTTGCAGGCAGCACGTGGACGCGCACGCCGCGCTCGGCGAAGCGCTGGGGCGTCATGGCCTTGATGCCCAGGTCAAGGGCCGCGATGGAGAACAGCGGCTCGCCTTCCCAGCCGTGTGCTGAGGGCTCGACGACGTAGGCTTCCTTCACGCTGACTTCTTCAGCGAGCTGCAGGCCCTCCATGGAGGGCTGGGCCAGAACCTCGGCCAGGAGCTCGGCGGGCGTGCGGTCTGCGTCGGCACCGGAGAAGATGCCTGCCTTCATGGCGCCGCGTTCACGCAGGTGGCGGGTGATGGCGCGGGTGTCAACACCGGAGATGCCAACAACGCCCTGGGAGGAGAGCTCGTCGTCGAGCGATCCCTCCGAGCGCCAGTTGGAGGGGCGGCGGGCGGCGTCGCGCACAACATAGCCGGCAGCCCAGATCCTGCTGGACTCGTTGTCTGCCGCATTCACACCGGTGTTGCCGATGTGCGGGGCCGTCTGGACAATCAGCTGGCGGGCGTAGGAGGGATCCGTGAGGGTCTCCTGGTAGCCGGTCATGCCGGTGGTGAAGACAGCCTCGCCCAGGGCGGTGCCCTGCGCTCCGTAGCTGGCGCCACGGAAAGTGCGGCCGTCTTCCAAGACCAAAAGTGCCTGTGCAGGCATAATTGCATCACTCATTCTCAATTGTTCTTTCCGTTGCTATCTGCGGCTGGTGTTTCTTCGCCATCTAGAGGCGCCTTAGTCAAAGGCGTTCCTTGTACTTCTTCTACATCATTCTCAGCCATGTCGCCATGGTTCCGGGGCAACAACGCCGTCAAGGCGTCCAGCAGTGGACGCTTCGCTCCGGCTTCTGCTGTTCGGAATCCTGTGTCCACTTCGGTGCCGGCCAGCAGCCAGCTCATGACCACCAGCCCGTCCCGCTCCACGAACTTGCCGGCCATGCCGGCCTTGGTTCCCACCTCGGTGAGCTCCCCGGCTGCAATGAACAAGTCCTGGGCACCCTTGCGCTCCACCACAACGGCTGTGCTGTAGACGTGCACCACAGCGGGTGTCCTGATGCCCAGGCCGTGCACGGCCAGGCGGTCAAGCCAGTCCCCCGCTGTGGTGGTGACAACATATTGCCCGGGAACACTGATCAGCGCGGCGCCCAGATCCGCCGGAACAGCAGGCAGTTCGCCAACACTGCCCTGGCGCTTGAGCTTGTTGCGCCAGCCCCACCACATCAGGGCAAAGGCCACGGCAACAATCAGCAGGGTCAGGACGCCCGGCAGGATGCGCTCATCCACTAGTTGACTCCGTGGTTGTACGGGGTGTTCAGCTTGCCGTCGAGCACTGTGGGGTGGCCGTTGAAGAACGTGGCCATAACCTTGCCCGGCAGCACCAGCCCGGCGAACGGCGAGTTGCGTCCCTTGGTGGCCATGGCGTGCGGGTCAACGTTCCAGCGTGCTGCGGGGTCAACCAGCACAATGTTGGCGGGCTCGCCCACTTCCAGGGGCCGGCCCTGATCGGCGAGCTGGCCAATCTGTGCCGGGGTGGTGGAGGTGACGCGGGCAAAATCGGCCCAGGTCATCAAGCCAGTTTCAATCATGGTTTCCGCCACCACTGACAGGGCTGTTTCCAAACCCGTCATGCCCATGGCCGCTGAGGCCCATTCGCATTCCTTGGCTTCGCTGGGGTGCGGTGCGTGGTCGGTGCCAACAATGTCGATGGTGCCGTCGGCCAGGGCCGCACGCAGGGCCAGCACATCGGCGTCGGCGCGCAGCGGCGGGTTGACCTTGTACACCGGGTTGTAGCTGCGCACGAGTTCCTCGGTGAGGAGCAGGTGGTGCGGGGTGACCTCGGCCGTGACGGAGATGCCGCGTTCCTTGGCCCAGCGGATGATCTCCACCGAACCTGCTGTGGAGACGTGGCAAACATGCAGGCGTGAACCCACGTGCTGTGCCAGCAAGACATCACGGGCAATGATGGATTCTTCAGCCACTGCGGGCCAGCCGGCCAAGCCCAGATCGGCGGAGACAACGCCCTCGTTCATCTGCGCGCCCTCCGTCAGGCGGGGTTCTTGCGCATGCTGGGCGATCACGCCGTCGAACGCCTTCACGTACTCCAGCGCCCGGCGCATCATGACGGGGTCGCTGACACAGATGCCGTCGTCGGAGAACACGCGAACACGGGCCTTGGAATCGGCCATGGCACCCAGCTCGGCGAGTTGCTTGCCGGCAAGGCCCACCGTTACGGCACCCACGGGGCGAACATCGACCCAGCCGGATTCGCGGCCCAGTGAATAAACCTGCTCAACAACGCCAGCCGTGTCGGCAACGGGTGAGCTGTTGGCCATGGCGTGGACGGCCGTGAACCCGCCCAGGGCGGCCGCACGGGTGCCGGTCTCCACCGTTTCAGCATCTTCGCGGCCGGGTTCGCGCAGGTGGGTGTGCAGGTCAACCATGCCCGGCAGCGCCACCAGGCCCGCGGCGTCGATGACGGTTGCCTCGCCAACAACCTCTGAGCTCAGGTTCACACCAACGGCTGTGATGATGCCGTCGGCAACCAGAATGTCAGCCGTGGTAGTGCCCAGCAGGGAGGCTGAGCGAATCAGGTAACTGGAGGAAGTCATGAAGGGTCCTTAGCGTTCGGCACTGTGTTATTCACTGCAGCAGGTGTGGACGTGGTGGTGTTCTCGCGCAGATCCCCGGCGAGCAGCAGGTACAGGGTGGCCATGCGCACGGAGACGCCGTTGCGAACCTGGGCCAGCACTGTTGAGCGGGGCGAATCTGCTGCCGCGGAGGAAATCTCCAGGCCGCGGTTCATGGGGCCGGGGTGCATGATGATGGTGTCTTTGAGGTTGAGCGCATCCAGCTTGGCCAGCCGCGCGTCGTCAAAGCCCCAGCGGCGGGCGTACTCGCGGGTGGAGGGGAAGAAGGAGGCGTTCATGCGTTCGGCCTGCACGCGCAGCATCATGACCGCGTCCACACCGGCCTCCAACGTGGCGTCCAAGTCGTAGCTGACCTCGCAGGGCCAATGTTCGACGCCGATGGGCAGCAAGGTGGGCGGCGCAACGAGGGTCACGTGGGCGCCAAGTGTGCGCAGCAGCCACACATTGGAGCGGGCCACGCGGGAATGCAGCACGTCCCCGGCAATCACAACGCGCATCCCGGTCAGGTCTGCGCCCACCGACGAAGTGCCGCTGAGCTTGGCCCAGTGGGCGCGCATGGTGAACGCGTCCAGCAGGGCCTGGGTGGGGTGGGCGTGGGTGCCGTCCCCGGCGTTGATGACGGCAGCGTCGATCCAGCCCGAGTTGGCCAGGCGGGCCGGGGCACCGGACGCCCAGTGGCGGATGACCACGGCGTCGGCCCCCATGGCCTGCAGGGTTTGAGCCGTGTCCTTGAGCGATTCGCCCTTGGACACGGAGGAGCCTTTGGCGCTGAAGTTGATGACATCGGCCGAGAGGCGCTTGGCCGCGGCTTCAAAGGAGATACGGGTGCGGGTGGAGTCTTCAAAAAAGAGGTTGACAACTGTGCGTCCGCGCAGGGCCGGAAGCTTTTTGACTTCCCGCTCCCCCACAGCAGCCATTTCCTGGGCTGTGTCCAAAATTTGGATGGCGTTTTCACGGCTGAGCGCCTCGGTTCCCAACAAATGCCTCATGCGCCGCCCTCAATAACAACTGGTCCTGACTCAATAACAACTTCATCCGGGACATCCACGCCGTCGATCTCGGCCAGGTGCACCCGCACTTTTTCGCTCGAGGAGGTGGGCAGGTTCTTGCCTACGTGATCAGCCCGGATGGGCAATTCCCTGTGACCCCGATCCACCAGGACGGCCAGGCGCACGGCCCGGGGCCGGCCAAGGTCCACTAGGGCGTCAAGGGCTGCACGGATGGTGCGTCCTGAGTACAGCACGTCATCAACCAGAACAATGGTTTTACCGTCAATGCCGGAGACAGGCAGTTCGGTCCGTTGCGGGGCCCGGGTGGGCTGGTGGGCAAGATCGTCACGGAACATGGTGACATCGAGTTGGCCCACAATGGCGGCCGGATCGATCGCGGGATCGCTGGCGGCCAGTTTGGCGGCCAGTCGCTGGGCCAAGGGATACCCGCGTCGCGGGATACCGAGCAACAGCAAATTTGCTGAGCCCTTGTTGGCTTCCAGAATTTCGTAGGCGATACGAGTCAACGCCCGTTCAATATCTGCTGCGGTGAGAACCACGCGGGACACATTGAGCGGCGCTGAGCTGTTGTGAACGTCCTCAAAAGCTGAAGAGGAATTATTCATTTTCTCGCGTCCCCTTTCCCCGCCTCACAGGACGGAATTAAAAGGTTGATTGCTTAGAAGCAAAACTACCACAACAGGTGCCGGCCGCCCGCGCCGGAGGGCCCGCTGCAGGGTCTTTGCGCGCGCCATCTTTCACAGCACAGCGGCTGGCTCTAGTCTGAGAACTATGAGTGAACCTGGCCACTGGCAAAACACCGTCGACGGCGCCCCGAATCAGCAGCCACAGTACGCCCAGCCACCCCTGCCCCAGGCCCAGGGGCCGGGCACGGCACTGAACTATAGGCCTGATTATTGGGCCCATCCCGCCCCCGCCCCGGTCCCCAAGCGGGCCGCCGGGACCGGCACCAAGGTGATGAATATCATCCTGCTGTGCGTGTTTGGGCTGGTTGCCATGGGCACCTTGGTGTTCTTTGCTTTCTCCCTGGGCGTGAGCGTGTTCTTGATCTGCGGCCTGCTGGCCCTGATCCCGCTGACTATTTGTGTGCTCACCCTGCTCTGGATAGACAGGTGGGAGCCGGAACCCATTCCGGCCCTGGTCCTGGGTTTTTGCTGGGGCGCCGGCATGGCAGTCATCACCACCTTGGTGCTGGGCAGCTGGGTGCAGCCCTTGCTCATGTCGGGAGGCAGCGAAGCGGACGCCGACATGGTGGGCGCCGTGATCCAGGCCCCGCTGGTGGAAGAATTCTGCAAGGGTGTTGGCCTGCTCCTGCTGTTCTTCCTGCGCCGGCGCACCTTTGACGGCCCGGTTGACGGCGTTGTCTATGCCGGCATCATCGCGGCAGGCTTCGCCTTCACCGAGAACATTCTCTATTTCGGCAACGAACTCCAGGAATCCCAGGGCGCCGCTGGCGGACTCGTGGCCATCTTTGTCATGCGTGGCCTGATGTCGCCGTTTGCCCACGTCATGTTCACGGCCGCCCTGGGGCTTTGTGTGGGGTACGCCGCCCGCAACGGCGGGACGTTGATGGTACTGGGCGCCTGGGTGGTGGGGCTGATCCCGGCCATGCTCCTGCACGGGCTGTGGAACGGCACATCGTTCCTGGGCGCCAACTTCTTCCTTGTCTACGGCGTGCTCCAGGTGCCGCTGTTCATCGTGTTTATTCTGGGCATCATCTGGCTGCGTCGCTCCGAGGCGAAACTGACGCGCAAACGCCTTGCCGACTACGTTCCGTCCGGCTGGTTCACCGAGCCGGAGGTGCCGATGCTCGCAACAGGCGCCGGCCGGCGTCGTGCCATGGCGTGGTCCAAGACGTTCGCGGCCGGCCCCGTCATGAAGGAGTTCATCCGGCTGGCCACGCGGCTGGCCTTCACCCGGCAACGGCTCCTGGTGGATGCCAAGGGCGCCCCAGGCAGCGGCGCGGCACGACGCTTCGCCACCGGCCAGGTGTTGGAGCTGAGGCTGCTGGAGAAGATCACGGCGGTGCGCAATGAGCTGCTGGGCCGGCACGCCCACACAGTGTGGGCGGCCCAGCAAATTCAACAGGCCCAGCTGGCCCAGCACATCCAACATCAGAACCAGTACCTCCAGGGGCAGAACATACAGGGGCAGAACGCCCAACCCCCGCACTACTAGCCCGCTTAAACAACTGACCCGCAGAAAACGGCGAAAATACACGTTTTTGACGTGTTTTTCGGCGTTTTCTGCGGGTCAGTTGGAAAAACCTTAGGCCAGGAGGGTTGGCTTGATCTGTTGCAAACGGCCCAGCAGGCCGTTGACGAACTGCGGGGACTCATCCGTGGAGAGAATCTTGGCCAGTTCAACAGCTTCGCTGACAGCAACGGCGTCGGGGACGTCGTCGTTGTACAGCAGCTCCCAGCTGCCAATGCGCAAGATGATGCGGTCAACGGCAGGCATGCGCTCAAGCGTCCAGCCCTGCGAATACGTCTGCAGGAACTCGTCGATGCTCTCAGCCATGGCCGTGACACCCTCAACCAAATCCACCGTGTACGGGTTGATGATTTGATCAATCTTCTCGCGGCGGGCGGTCAGCGCGGACATGGCGCTCACATCCCGCTGTTCTGCCTCGAACAAAATCTCCAAGGCACGGCGGCGGGCCTTGCTGCGCGCCGAATTCGGTTTGCCCGTGGGGCTAGTCTGGGGGCTTGCCACTACTCGCTTACACGTCCCTGGTAGCTTCCGTCACGAGTGTCAACCTTGACAAGCGTGTTGTTCTCAACGAACAAGGGAACCTGGATCTCGTAGCCGGTTTCCACCGTGGCGGGCTTGGTGCCGGCGGAGGAACGGTCGCCCTGCAGGCCAGGCTCGGTGTACGTGATGCGCAGCTGAACCGACGGGGGCAGTTCAATGTACAGCGGGGTGCCTTCGTGCAGGGCGATGGTGACGTTGATGTTTTCGAGCATGAAGTTGGTGGCGTCACCAACAGTCTTGGCCGGAACAGTCAGCTGGTCAAAGTTCTGGTTGTCCATGAAGACGAAGTCTTCGCCATCCTGGTACAGGTACTGGTAATCGGAGCGGTCAACGACTGCAGTTTCAATCTTCAGGCCCGCGTTGAACGTCTTGTCAACAACCTTGCCGGAGAGGATATTGCGCATCTTGGTGCGAACAAACGCGCCACCCTTGCCGGGCTTTACGTGCTGGAACTCAATGATGTTCCACAGTTGGCCCTCAAGCTTGAGAACAGTGCCGTTCTTAATATCGTTAGTCGTTGCCACAGTAGCCTCTTACGTATAAGTGTTATCAAAAATCCATTGACCATATTACCGCACTAAGCCGGGCCGCGCCGCATGATCCTCGCCACCATGACGCAATTCCCGGCACGGCACAACTGTCTTATTTGTAGTCCTCGGTTTGTTCAGCCAGATCCAGGGCCCGTTTCAGGGAAACGGTTGAGGAGTAGATGGCCGTGGCATCGGCCCCTGAAGCCACCCGCAACTCCAACGCTGTAGCAAACTTTTGTGCGGCAGCCACGAACTGGCCGTTGCTGAAGTACACCTTGCCCAGCTGCTGGAACACCCACGGCTCAAGGGATGTGGTGCTCACTTCCGGAAGGAGGGCTTTCAACAGTCTTTCAGCCCTGACAAAGTGTTTCGAGGCACGCAGCACTTCGGCGTCAAGCACCTGCAGCCTGATGGATGCCGGGTCCTCCAGACGGGCAATCGCCACTGCCTCGGCAGCCTCGCTCGTCAGCCCGCGGGCCAACAGGACAAAGATGGCGTCGCCGGCATCGTTGGAAAGCGTGAGAGCTTCCGCACACACGTCCTCATCCACAACCTCCGGCAGCAGCGTGTCAGGGTTCAGTGCGGTGCCCGGAAATCCGGCTGAGGGCCAATCCTTCAACCCCATTTATGACGCAATTTCTTGGTAGGCGGCAAACAGCAGTGACGTGTCCGGGACGTCGAGGATCCCGGGCCGGCCCACGCCGTCGAGCACCACAAAGCGCAGCAGGTCCCCGCGGGTCTTCTTGTCCCGGCGCATGGCGTCCAGCAGCGCCTGCCAGCGGTCCTTGCGGTAGCTCAGGGGCAGCCCCAGCTGCGCCAGGATGGTCCTGTGGCGATCTGCCTCTTCATCACTGAGGCGGCCCACGCTGCGGGCCAGTTCGGCGGCAAACATCATGCCAACAGCAACGGCTGCACCATGGCGCCACGAGTAGCGCTCGGTCAATTCAATGGCGTGGCCCAGGGTGTGTCCGTAGTTGAGGATTTCACGCAGGCCCGATTCCTTCAGGTCCTCGGACACCACCTTTGCCTTGACGGCTATGGCACGCTCAATGAGTTCACGCAGAATGGGTGAGCGCGGATCCTTGACGGCCTCCGGGTTCGCCTCGATCAAGTCCAAGATCACGGGGTCGGCAATGAAGCCGCACTTGATGACCTCGGCCATGCCTGAGATGAGCTCGTTGGGCGGCAGGGTGTCCAGGGTGTCCAGGTCCACCAGCACGCCGGCGGGCGGGTGGAATGCGCCCACCAGGTTCTTGCCCTCTGCCGTGTTGATGCCTGTCTTGCCACCCACAGACGCGTCCACCATGCCCAACAGGGAGGTGGGCATGTGGACTACCTTGACGCCGCGCAGCCAGGTTGCTGCCACAAATCCTGCGACGTCGGTAACGGCACCGCCGCCCACTGCCACAATGGCGTCGGAGCGGGTGAAGTCGTTTTGCCCCAGCACCTGCCAGCAGAAGGCCGCAACCTGGATGTGCTTGCCCTCTTCGGCATCAGGAATCTCGGCCGTCAGCGTGGTGAATCCGGCGGCTTCCAGATCGTCACGCACGGTGTCACCGGTGAGGCGAAGTGCACGCGGGTGAATGACCAGAACTTTTTTGACGCGCTCCCCCAGCAGTGCCGGAAGTTGATTCAAGAGCCCCCGGCCCACCACGACGTCGTAATTCTCACCGGGCAAAGCGCCGGTGACCTTGATGACGGTGTTGGGGGTTGCGGTTACATTTTCGGTATTCACTGTGCGGAATTCTCTTTCCTTGATTCTGCTTCCAGCAGATCGATCAGCCGCGCAACAAGTTGCGGCACATTGGAGTTGCTCACATCAAGAGTGATATTTGCCAGGCGAGCGTAAACGGGGCCACGAACCCCTGCCAGACGCTGCCAGGTGGCTACGGGGTCAGTTGCCAGCAGTGGGCGGCCAGTGTTGCGCAGGATGCGCTCCCTGACAGTCTCCACGTCGGCGTTGAGGAAAACGACTGTGGCACGGGCCAACAATTGCTGGGTGCCCGAATCGAGCACCGCCCCGCCACCCAGGGACAAAACCACCGGTTTGGGTTGCTGGGAATCCAAAACATCGGCAATGGCCCGTGCTTCCAGTTGGCGAAAGTGGTGCTCGCCGCGGGCATCGAAAATCCGTGGAATGGGGCCGTGCTTGGCCACGATCTTGTGGTCGGAGTCAATGAACTCCACACCAAGGACGCGGGCCAGCTCTGCCCCAATCACTGATTTTCCGACGGCCATGGGGCCGATCATGACAATGGGCCGGTGTGGCGTAAAGCGCTGTGCCGCGCCCGGTTCCTTGCCAGCTGCCATCAGTGCGCCAGCGTGTCCAGATTCGCCGGAATCGCACCCAGGTAGCTGTCCATGTTGCGCTTGGTCTCCATAATGGAGTCCCCGCCGAACTTCTCCATCAGGGCCTCCGCCAGCACAAGCGCCGTCATGGCCTCGGCCACAACACCTGCCGCGGGCACGGCACAAACGTCCGAACGCTGGTGGTGGGCCTTGGCGGGTTCGCCGGTGGCAACGTCAATGGTCTTCAAGGCGCGCGGAACGGTGGCGATCGGCTTCATGGCCGCGCGAACACGCAACACATCACCAATGCTCATGCCGCCCTCAATGCCGCCTGCGCGGTTGGAGGTGCGGATGATCCGGCCATCGGCGTCACGCACAATCTCATCATGGGCAGCAGATCCCCTGCGGGCGGCCGTGGCGAAGCCGTCGCCCACTTCAACGCCCTTGATGGCCTGGATGCCCATCAGGGCACCGGCCAGACGCGAGTCAAGGCGGCGGTCCCAGTGCACGTAGCTGCCCAATCCGGGGGGCAGGTTGTAGGCCAAAACTTCGACGACGCCGCCCAGGGTTTCGCCTTGCTTCTGGGCCGTGTCAACTTCGGCAACCATGGCGGCTGAGGTGGCTGCGTCAAAGCAGCGCAAGGGATCGGCGTCCAGGGCTGCCACGTCTGAAAAGACTGGCAGGGCCGCGTCCTCGGGTGAGGCAACACCGGCAATCTGCACCGTATGGCTGACCAGTTCAACGCCAACAGCTGCCAGCATCTGGGCGGCAACAACACCCAGGGCCACACGCGTGGCTGTTTCGCGGGCGCTTGCGCGTTCCAAAACGGGGCGGGCTTCCTCAAAGGCGTACTTTTGCATGCCGGTGAAGTCGGCATGGCCGGGGCGCGGACGCGTCAAGGGGGCGTTGCGGGCCTGCCCGTCCAGCTCGGCGGCGTCCACAGGGTCAGCTGACATGATCTGCTCCCACTTGGGCCACTCCGAGTTGGCGATCTGGATGGCTACGGGGCCACCCTGGGTCAGCCCGTGGCGCACGCCACCCAAAATGGTCACCACGTCCTGCTCAAATTTCATCCGGGCGCCACGGCCGTAGCCTAGACGACGCCGGGCCAGGGCGTCGCGGATGTGGGCGCTCGTGAGCTCCACTCCGGCAGGCACGCCTTCAATAATTCCCACGAGAGCCGGGCCATGTGATTCTCCGGCGGTCAACCAACGCAACATACTCTCTATCCTGCCATGTTCTGTTCGTGGGGATCTCGCCTGTGGACGCCGATTGCGTCGCACATCACATCCATGACGTCCCCGACTTGTTCTGTATCCAGCGCACTGTATCCTGCCGCGACTGTAAACAGCTTGACTTGTTCCACACCCTGATACAAAAGCATCTCAATTCCAGCAACCACACCGCCGCCCGCCTGCTCCCACGCCTGGGCCAGCGCACTGGGCCAGGGGTCGTAGGCGGCGTCAAGCAACAAGGCACCGTCCACAGCGGCGCCTTGAGCTGCGAAGGCGTGCGCCAGCGCGTCGGCACCACGTGGCGGCAGGGTGGAAATTACGACGTCGAACCCCGCCAAAGCGTCCGCCGCGCCGTCAAAGAGCTCAACTGAGATGGCAACACCGAGGTTGGCCGCCACCGCCAGCACGTCGGATCCCTTGGCCAGGTTGCGCACAAAAACAGTGATCTCAGGGGCGCCCAGCTGAACCAGCGCGGCAACCGCTGAGACGGCTGTCCCGCCACCGCCGAGGATGGCTGCGCGTGGCCGTTCCGCCACCCCGGCATGGCGCAGGGCATTGACCAGGCCTGCCACGTCCGTGTTGTCCCCGCGCAAATGCGTTACACCGGCGGGCGTTTGGGTGCACACAATGGTGTTGACCGCGCCCAAGGCCCGGGCTGTGGGGGTGAGCTCATCCATCAAACCCACAGCCACGTTTTTCAACGGCATGGTGACGGAGAGCCCGTACCAGTGCTTCTCGGCACGTACTTGAGCCAGGAAGCCCTCAAGGGCGGGCTCCTGAACATCAATGGCTGAGTAGCCAAGCTCGGCGCCCAAGGCGGCGTAGGCAGCGTTGTGCAGGGCCGGTGACTTGGAGTGGCCAATGGGGTGGCCCAGCACCGCGCCGCGAAGCGGATCAGTCAATTATTTACACTCTCCCGGGTTCGCTTCACACCAGGCAACGTATTTGGTCACATTCATCTGGTGCTCGGCAAACGTGGCCGCGTAAAGCGTCTCGCCTGTCTTCAAATCCACTGTCACCCAGAAGTAGTAAGGGTTTGTTTCCGGGTGTGCTGCTGCTTCGATGGCCTTGATGCCGGGTGAGCCGATGGGACCCACCGGCAGACCGGGCAGGGCAAAGGTGTTGTACAAGTTGGTCTTGTCAGCTTTTTGTTCAGCCGTGAGGTTGTAAGTTTTCAGGCCCAGTCCGTAAGCCACCGTGGCATCGGATTCAAGCCGGCCACCGGTTTCGCCGTTGGGGTTGTTGATGCGGTTCTCGATGGCACCGGAAATCTTGGCGTAGTTTGCCTCATTGCCTTCGAATTCAATGATGCTGGCAATGATCAAAACCCGGTACTGCTCAGCCGGATCGGTGATCCCCGTGTCAGTGAGTGACTTTTTGGTGGCCGTAACCATCTGGGTCAGGATTCCCTTGGCGTCCAGCTCAATGGGGAAGCGGTACTCCCCCGGGGCCAGATAGCCTTCCAGGTTCTTGGCCTGTGCGGGCAGCTCAAAGAGTTGGGGCTGCTTGGCCAGGGCATCAAAATCGGCCTGGGCAATGCCAGTGCTCTTGGCCAAAACAGCCAGCGTGTCATTGATGCGCAGGTTTTGCGCCACTGCTGCGTAGTGGACCTTCTCATCACTGGTCGCCAGCAGAATCGTGACAGCGTCGGCGGCCTTCATCTGCAACTTCATGGAGAAGGTGCCCGGCTGCAAGGAGCCGGAGCCGTCGGCTGCCGTCAGGGCATCCAGGAACGCCTGCTCACTGGCAACAACATCCTTGGTCTTAAGCTCACCCGCCACGGTTCGTCCCGTGGCACCAGCCGAGACCACAATCTGCACCGAACCCGTACCCGGGCCGGGGTAGTCAGCAACCGTGAAGCCGCCGAGCATGGGCCGCACTGCTTGAACGGCAAAGTACACAACGGCCGCGAACATGACCAAAATGATCAAGAAAACCAGGCTACGACGGCGCTTGCGGACCCGCTTGGACACGCGGCTGGTCCGCCGCGAGGGCAAGGCTTCCCCATGGTCCTGGTAAGGGGGCTCGGCAACGTATTCCCCGGCGTGCTCCGCGGAATCGTGCTCGTGCTCCCAAAAATGCTCGGCAGCGTCGTCGTGCGGGGCGTTTGTGCCGTCCCGGAATACGTTATTCATCGGGCCCTTGTCGATTCATCCGGCACACTGCTTGGCGTAGAAATGGTGGAAACCTCTTCGTGGTCAGATTCACCGGCAGTCCCCACAACGCTCGGCTGATGTACGCGCACTTGCTCTCCAACATTGGCGTTGCGCGCTTTTTGCATATCGATAGCATGTTGCAATATTTCAACAGCTGCAACTTGATCTACTACTTTACGGTGTTCACGACTGCTGACGCCAGCATTGTGCAGGGCAGTATGGGCACTGACAGTTGTCAGCCGCTCATCCACCAGCATCACTGGCACTGCCAGCTCGGCCGCTGCCAGCGCCTGCGTCAGGAGCTGCGCATAGCTGCGCGCCATCTGTGCCGAAGCCTTTTCCTCGCCCTTCATGGTCCGCGGCAAGCCCACAAAGATCTGGCATACGCCGCGCGCAGCCGCTTCCTTGACTAAAACCTTGATGTCGCTGTTCTTCTTCAGATCACGACTCAACGTTTTCACGGGTGTGGCGAGGATCCCGTCGGGGTCGCAGGAGGCCAAACCAACACGGACCATACCAACGTCCACACCAAGTTTGATTCCCTGCGGGAAATTGTTCTCCGGCACCGGAGCCCTATGACCGGTTCTTCACGGCGTCACTGACAGCAGCCAGTGCGGCACCGATGGCGTTGACATCACTGCCGCCACCCTGGGCCATGTCCGGCTTTCCGCCGCCACCGCCGCCGAGGATGCCCGAGGCCAGCTTGACCAGGTTGCCAGCCTTGATGCCTGCCTCGCGTGCGCCCTCATTGGTGACCACCAAGATGATGGGGCGGCCGTTGCCGGCACCGGCGACGGCAATGGTGGATGGTGCCGAACCGAGGCGGTCGCGCAAATCCAGGGCCAAGGCCCGCAGGTCGTCAGCACTGCTGACGTCACCGGCGTCGTGCGCAATGACACGCACGCCGTTGGCATCAACAAAGGAGTCGGCAAGCTTGGCTGCGGCCGCACCGAGCTGTTCCTTGCGCAGGCGCTCCAGTTCCTTCTCGGCCGTCTTGAGCTTGGCCAGGGTTGCCGCCACGCGTTCCGGCAGGAGGCTGGAGGGAACCTTGAGCATGTCCGAGAGGGAGGTGACCAGGGCGCGCTCGGCGGCCAGGTGGCGGAACGCATCCATGCCCACAAAGGCCTCCACGCGGCGGTTTCCCGAACCCACCGACTGCTCGCCCAACAACGTCAGCGACCCAATGCGGGACGTGCTGTCCACATGGGTGCCACCGCAGAGTTCACGGGACCATGCGCCGTCGATCTCCACAACACGCACTTGCGCACCATAGTTCTCGCCGAACAAAGCCGTTGCACCCAGCGCCTTGGCGGCGTCCAGGTCCATGACCTTGGTGTCCACGCGGTAGTTGTTGCGAATGGCAATGTTCGCCACTTCTTCAATCTCAGAGCGGGTTGCCGCACTCAGGCCCTCACCCCAGGAGAAGTCAAAGCGCAGGTAGCCGGCCTTGTTGTAAGAGCCTCGCTGCAGCGCCTCCGGGCCGAGAATCTGGTGCAGGGCCGCGTGCACAATGTGCGTACCTGTGTGGGCCTGCTCGCCTGCATGGCGGCGTTCACGGTCGACGGCGGCGCGCACCATGGCGTCGGCTGGCAGTTCGCCCTCACGAACGATTGCGTGATGGACGCTCAGTCCCTTGATGGGGCGCTGGACGTCCAGAACTTCCACCACGAAGCCGTCGCCGGTGATCAGGCCGGTGTCGGCGGCCTGGCCGCCTGCCTCTGCGTAGAAAGGTGTCTCATCCAGGACGAGGGAAACTTCCTGGCCGGTGGACGCGAAGGCCACGGGTGCCCCGTTGGAGAGGATGGAGCGCACACGGCCCTGGCTCTCCAATTCGCTGTAGCCGGTGAAGACAGTCTCGCCCTTGGCCAGCAGTTCGTGGAACACCGTGAGATCGGCGTGGCCGCTCTTCTTGGCCTTGGCATCCTTTTGGGCGCGCTGGCGCTGCTCCAGCATGAGGGCCCGGAAGCCGCTCTCATCCACTGCCAGGCCGGCTTCGCCAGCCATTTCCAGTGTCAGGTCGATGGGGAAACCGTAGGTGTCATGGAGGGCGAAGGCCTCGGCAGCTGTGAGGTGGGTGTTGGCGGCCTTTGATTCCTTGACCGCCTCTTCCAGGCGTGCGGTGCCGCTGGCGATGGTGCGCAGGAAGGACCGTTCCTCGGCGTAGGCAATGCGGGCAATGCGCGCAAAGTCAGTCTCAACCTCGGGGTAGGCGCCCTTCATGGCGTCGCGGGAGACCGGCAGCAGATCCGGCAGCACAGCGGTTTCCACGCCCAGCAGGCGCATGGCGCGCACGGCCCGGCGGATCAGGCGGCGCAGCACGTAACCGCGGCCTTCGTTGGAGGGTGATACGCCGTCGGAAATCAGCATCAACGAAGAACGGATATGGTCGGCCACAACGCGCAGACGCACATCATCGGTGTGGTGCGGGTCCTTGGGATCCTCGGTGGAGGTGTAGTCCTTGCCGGCGAGTTCGGCTGCCTTGTCCAGGACGGGACGGACCTGGTCGGTCTCGTACATGTTCTCCACGCCCTGGAGAATCATGGCCAGGCGTTCAAGGCCCAGGCCGGTGTCGATGTTCTTCTTGGGCAGTTCGCCCAGAATCTCAAAATTGTCCTTGCCGGTGCCTTCGCCACGCTGGAACTGCATGAAGACGAGGTTCCAGATTTCAATGTAGCGGGTGTCGTCAGCGGCCGGGCCGCCGTCAATGCCGTACTCGGGGCCGCGATCGTAGAATATTTCCGAACAGGGGCCGGCCGGGCCGGGCTGGCCGGTGGACCAGTAGTTGTCTGCCTTGCCCATTTTCTGGATGCGGTCAGCGGGGACGCCGATCTTGTCGCGCCAGATTTCCAGGGCTTCCTCATCGTCGAGGTAGACGGTGACCCACAGCTTCTCGGCCGGGAGGCCGTAGCCGCCCGCATCAAGGGGGCTTGTCAGCAGCTCCCATGCGTAGCTGATGGCGCCTTCCTTGAAGTAGTCCCCAAAGGAGAAGTTCCCGCACATCTGGAAGAAGGTGCCGTGGCGGACAGTCTTGCCCACCTCGTCAATGTCGCCGGTGCGGATGCATTTCTGCACGCTCGTGGCACGCTGGAACGGCGGAACTTCACGGGCGGTGAGGTAGGGAATGAAGGGAACCATGCCGGCAACTGTGAACAACAGTGACGGGTCGGAGGACACCAGTGAAGCTGAGGGCACGGGGGTGTGTGACTTGCTGGCGAAAAAATCTACCCAGCGGCTTGCAATGTCGTGCGATTTCATTAGCCTGGTGGCTCCTTCAATAGTTCTAGCGTTCTAGCGGGCAAAAATGTACTTCACATGGGCGAAGTGCGTGAAAAGTGGTTAGCGGCGTTCGGAGCTGCTGGCCTGGTCAACGCCCAGTGCCACGCGCAAATCCGATTCGCGCTCATTCATGTTCTCACGCAGGGCGTCGGCAAAGTCGTGAATCGAGTCGCTGACACGGCCTACCGCGCGGTTGAGGCCCGCGGGCCCGAGGGCGCCTTGTGCGGCGGAAATCTTGCGGGCGGCAATGACCCCTATGGTGATGCCCACCCCGAGCCAAAAGATCTTCTTCATGAGTTTCTCCTTCAGTGGCTTCTTTTAGCGGCTGCGTTTGCCGCGTTTGGGTTTTCCACGGCCGGCAAAAGCCTGGCGCACGCCGTAGGAAAACGCTGCCACCTTGATCAGCGGTGAGCCGATGGTGGCGGCCACCAAAGCCGAGAGAGCGGAAATGTTGGCTGTGGCGTCTGAAACATTGTTGGAAATTCCATCCACCTTGCCCAGCGCCGTATTGGTGGTGGCCACAGTGGCTGTGACTTCATCAATGAGGGGCGTGGTGCCGTCACTGATTTGCTTGATGGTGACGCGCATTTCGTCGAAGACTTTGCCCAATTTCAGAATGGGAACAGCCAGTATCGCGACCAGGACGGCAAAGACGCCCGCCGCTATCAATCCTGCAATATCGCCACCACTCATGGAGGGCTGCCTCAATTCCTTGCTCGTGGACGTAAGTTTCACTCCTAAGTACCCTACCGAACAGTAAAGGTGCTTTGGTTACAAAACAGCCCGCGGCGCGTGCCGCGGGCTGTTTTGTGTTTCAAGCTACGTATGATCGTAAGCTCTACTGACGCTAATGAAATTTAGCGTGAGTAGAATTCAACAACCAGCTGCTCTTCACAGGTTACGGGAACCTCGGCGCGCTTGGGCTTGCGAACCAGACGAGCCTGCAGGCTCTCCAGCTTGACATCCAAGTAGGCCGGGACGGCGGGGAGCACGTCGCGGTGAGCACCAGCTGCAGCAAGCTGCAAAGGAGCCATGGACTGGCTGCGCGGGTGCACGTGGATCAGCTGACCCTCGGCAACGCGGAATGACGGACGGTCCACGCGGGCGCCGTCAACCATGATGTGGCGGTGCACAACCAGCTGGCGAGCCTGGGCGGTGGTGCGGGCGAAGCCTGCACGCAGAACCAAGGCGTCCAAACGGGTTTCCAAGATCTCAACCAGGTTTTCACCGGTCATGCCCTTGGTGCGCTTGGCTTCTTCGAAGGCACGCGTGAGCTGTGCTTCGCGGATGCCGTACTGGGCGCGCAGACGCTGCTTTTCGCGCAAGCGTACCGCGTAGTCGCTGTCCTGCTTCTTGCGGGCGCGGCCATGCTCACCGGGGCCGTACGGGCGGCGTTCCAGGTACTTGGCAGCCTTCGGGGTCAAAGCAATGCCGAGGGCTCGCGAAAGGCGGGCCTGACGGCGGGCACGTGTGTTGTTAGCCACTTGTGTCCTTCCAATATTTGCAATAAGTATTTGTTCTGGCCTCCATTGTGGAGAGTTGGGGCTATTGCAACCCATCGCTACAGCACCTGGGCATGCGCAACAAGCTCGTGAAAGGGCGCGAAGATTCGCGCTTTTTCAGCAGTGATGTTGTGCATGGAGCCAAGGCTTGCCAGTGCAGCATCAACTCTACCACTTCACCCAACACGGGCACCAAGTTGCCTCCCGTGTCAGCCTGCCGATTTTTCCGCGCAACGACTCAGTCGGGTGCTGCTTTAGCGCTTGGCACCGGGTTCCGTGCCACGGATCAGCTCCCGCAGCCGTGCCACGCGGGTGTCCAGGTCGCGCTCATGCCCGTTCTGCGTGGGAACGTAGTAGTTGCGTCCCACCAGGTCATCAGGGGGGTATTGCTGGGTGGCTATGGAGTGGGGTGCATCGTGGGCGTAAAGGTAACCCTTGCCGTGCCCCAGCCCCGCGGAGCCTGAGTAGTGGGCGTCGCGCAGCGGCAACGGAACCATGGTTCCCTTGCCAGCCCGCACATCGGCGATGGCCGCGTTGATGCCCAGGTAGGCGGCATTGGATTTGGGCGCCGTTGCCACATGGACCACAGCCTCGGCAAGGATGATCCGAGCCTCGGGCATGCCAATCAACGCCACGGCCTGGGCCGCCGCAACAGCTGTTTGCAGGGCGGTGGGGTCCGCCATGCCAACATCCTCGGCCGCGGAAATCATGATGCGCCGGCTGATGAAGCGCGGGTCTTCCCCCGCCTCGAGCATGCGGGCCAAATAGTGCAGCGCCGCGTCCACATCGGAGCCGCGCACGGACTTGATGAAGGCGCTGATGATGTCGTAGTGCTGATCCCCTGCCCTGTCGTAGCGCACCGCGGCAGCGTCAATGGCCCGCTCGGCTATGTCCAGGTCAACAACCACCGGCCCGTCGGCGGTGGTGGCCTCAGGATCCAGTTCGTTCAGCGCTACGCCGGCCGCAGCCTCCAAAGTGGTCAATGCCCGCCTGGCATCGCCACTGGCCAGCCGCACCAGGTGGTCCATGGCCTCATCCGTCACCGAAACCAGTCTGTCCAGTCCGCGCGGGTCAACAATGGCCCGCTCCAGCAAGCCCGCAATGTCGGCATTGGTCAAAGGCTGCAGGGTCAGCAAAATGGAGCGCGACAGCAGCGGCGCCACCACGGAGAACGACGGGTTTTCGGTGGTGGCGGCAATCAGCACCACCCAGCGGTTTTCCACCCCGGGCAGCAGGGCGTCCTGCTGGGCCTTGTTGAAACGGTGAATCTCATCGAGGAATAAAACTGTGGTGCGGCCGTGCAGGTCCCTGTCGGTGAGTGCCTGGTCCATGACCCTGCGAACATCCTTCATACCGGCCGTAATCGCTGAGAGTTCCACGAACTTGCGGCCCGGACCGCGTGCAATCACATGCGCCAGAGTGGTTTTTCCGGTTCCGGGAGGTCCCCACAGCATCACGGAGGCGGGCCCGGCAGGACCGCCGGCACTTCCGCCGGCTGCCAGCATATGCAGCGGTGAGCCGGGGCCCAAAAGGTGCTGCTGACCCACCACTTCAGCCAGGCTGCGTGGGCGCATGCGCACCGCCAGGGGGCTGCGGGGCCGGGCAGCCTGGGTGCTGGTGCCACCCCCAAAGGTGAGGGATCCGGCGTCGTCCGTGTCGTCATCGCCGTCATTTACACTGCTAAAAAGGTCACTCACCCCTCTAGGCTATCCCCCGGTAGTCTTGCTGCGTGAACACCGCAAACCGCACTGCATTCGTTTCGCCCGCCCGCATGCCCGGCTGGGTGGAGCGGTTTTCAGCCGCCCACGGCGGTTTGGAGCTAGCCCAGGACACGGACGACGGCGTGGAGTTGCGCATGTGCGACGGCGCAGCCGCGCTGCTCAGCGCACCCTGGCCTGACGATGGACGCCCGGGACGCGGGGCGGACCTGCTGGAGCGGGTGGTGTCCGTGGCCGCGCAGGAACGCCGGATCGGCATACTGCTGGCCCGCCGCGGCGGCTTTGCCGTGGGCGTTGCCGTGGCAGGAAAACTGCTGGCACACAAGGTGGGCAGCGCCTCGGCACGGTCCCGCGGCGGGGATGCCGGTGCTGCCGTGGCCGAACGTGCCGCACAGGAGGCTGCACGCATCTTTGGCGACCACCGTTTTGAGTATCTAGCCACCGGCGGCGACAAACTGCTGGTGGAGTCCGCCTTGGCGGCCTCGGCACTGCGCCAATATGCAAGGCTTCCCCGGCTGGCACCCCTGGCCGTGGTGGATCCGAAAATGGATGTGCTGACGCGGGCGGCCGCGGATTTTTGCTCCCTTCGCATCAGAATCACCGACGCTTTGGATTAGCCGCTCAACTGCGCAAGGATCCGGGCCAGGGCCTTCGCCCGGGCCTCCACGGTGACGCTCCTGAGCAGCGGCAGTATCAGCAGGTACCGCTCGGATCGACCGAGGCCCTCAAAGGCCGCGCGGGCAACCGGGTCACTCTCCAACGCGACAGTCAGCTCAGCCGGAACACTGGCCGTGCGCTGCGGCTCGTAGGCTGCCGCCCACCTGCCGTCAGCCTTGGCGGCGTCGACCTCCACGAGCCCAGACGGGCGCATGCGCCCGGCGGCCATCAGCGCCTCGGCCTTCTGGACATTTATGAGGGACCAGGAACTTCTTGCCCTGCGGCGTGAGTAGCGCTGAAGAAAGGAGTCCTGGTCAAGGCCCTTCCGCTGGCCGTCGATCCAGCCGAAACACAGGCCAACGTCTGCGGCTTCGGCGATGGTGATCAGCGCGACGGCCGAGCGCTTTTTGCCGACCCGCAGCCACGCCTGAACCTGCTGGTCCTGGTGCTCGGTCAGCCACGACTCCCATTCGGCTGCCTGGGAAAACTCAAGTATTTCCACCACGATGTTCCCTCCTCGTCACTTCACCCTTGAGGCAACCACACTCTTGATCCATTGGCCATCTATAACCTGACAACTACTACTCATTGACTAATAGCTGTGGCAGACTACCAGGATGGACAGATCTCCCGAACCACACGACCCCCAGCTGCTGCGCGGCGTGTTGCCCATGCTCATTCTTGCGTTGTTGGGTGAGCGGGAGTCCTACGGCTACGACCTGGTCGAACGCCTGCGGGCCCTGGGGCTGGCCGGTCTGGCAACGGGCGCCGTGTACCCCGTGCTGAGCAGATTCGAGCGCGATGGCCTGCTCAACAGCTACACCCAGAAATCCCAGTCGGGACCGGCCAGAAAGTACTACCTGTTGACTGAGCAAGGCCAGTTGGCCCGGGTCGATGCGGCACATAGGTGGCGGGACCTTGCCGACGTGGCCGAGCGCGGCCTCTCCCCCGCCAGCCAAACTTCACAGCAGCCAACAGATCGGAACAAGTCATGAATTCAAGCCACCAGAAACTGGATGCGGAAGGCCCGCGCGATCCCCAGCAAGAACAGCGTGCTACCAACACATCACGAGGACGCGGACTGGCCCACGCCGCGCGGCGCGAATGGTACCTGCTCAAGGTGGACCTGTTCCTTGACGGGCGCGTCCCCGGCCGTCGCCGCAAGGAGATTCTCAACGATCTGCGCAACATCATCGACGCCGAAGCTGACATTCACACGCTACAAGAGGCCATTTCAGGACTCGGCGAGCCCCGCGAATTGGCCGCCAGCTATGCCGAGGGCACGTCCAAGAAACGCGTTTTGTGGACTGCAGGAGTGGCGGCTGGACTGGCAGCACTGATGGTGTATTGGATTCTCGGGCTCACCTACACCTTGGGGATGCTATCAGTGGCCCACCAGGCTGGCGGGGAATTCAGCTCACACTTCTTCTTTGTAGACGTCCTGGTAGTCTCCACAGCTGAGGGCATCGGAATTGGGTGGAGCGGAGACGCCGCGCTGTGGTTCCCCCTGGGACTGGCAGCCCTTGCCTTCATTGGAACAAGCCGTGCGTGGCGGGTCTTTCGCCGTCGTCCGCGCTAAGTGCCGTGGCGGAATTGGTGGTTGAGATCCGCCTCCTTTCAAGGTCTTGGACGCACGGCCAGGTGACTGGACATGCCACCGCCCAGTCCACGCCCCTAGCCAGGGCCGCCCGGCAATTCTTCATCCGGGATCGACACCGAATCCCCCCGGAATGCCCGGGACGCGGCGATGATGCGTTGAATAATTCCCTGCACGGCCAGCAGTTCACTTTCACTGACGGCATTCCCCACCGCGTCGGCCCACTGGTGCTGCGCATGGCGCAACCCGATGATTGATTCCCGGCCGGCCGGGGTGGGTTGCAAAAGCTTGGCTCGCTGATGGTGCGGGTTCGCCAGATACTCGGCCCAGCCTTTGTCTACGAGAATGTCCGCACTTCGTTGCACGCTTTGGCGGGCCAGCCCCAAGCCGACCCGGCGCGCAATCTCCGAGACCGTCAGCGGTTCATCCAGCGTTGCGCCAAGGACTTGCCACCAGGCGGGGGTGAGTCCGGCCGGTTCTGCAATGTCGCGTGCTGCGGCAAGAAACTCGCCGTTGAGCTCGAAGATCGGCAGGACCAAGTTTGTCAGCGCATCGCCGCCGGCGGACCGTTCACTCATTCGGCGGCGCCAGTCAGTTGGTCAAAGTACTTCTTGTCTCCGGTGGTGTACAGCCCGTACCACGCGTCGATCATCGGCTGGGGGAAGAGTTCGAGCCGCTCAAAAACGGCTCTGGCGAATTCGATGGGAGCCGTTGCGGGCGCCGTGATGAGGTTCCCGTCAGTGACGCTCTTCTGTGACAGGTAGTGGGCCGCGCCCTGGTACTCGTGAGCGCCGAGCAGAAATTCGGGGGCGTTGCTGGTGTGGGGCCTGTCATTGAGAAGCCCCCTTCGTGCCAGCCCAAGCGTGGCGCCACAAATTGCCGCCACTGGCGTGCCCGCCAGCAACAGATCTCCGGCCACGCGGAGAATGGCGTCATGGCCGGCGCCCCAGGTGTCGGCTCCGGGGAGAATGAGCGCGGCAACGTTGTCGAGGTCTAGCTCGCTGAGCTGCAGATCGGGGTGAAGTCGCAAGCCGCCCATGGTTGTTACATACTCCCCCGGACCCTCGGAAGCCACCACCAGCTTGAACCGGCCGGGCGCAGCCTGCTCAGCCATCGTCAATCCGGCCAGGAGATGGCCATACTCCCAGTCCGCCATGGTGTCCGTCGCGTAAAGAATCACAGTTTTCATTTGTTGCCCTACCTTCAAAGTTGACAGCGTACTGTCATTCTCCGCCGAATGACCGGACGCTGTCAATGTCTTTTTTGGCGCAGTTCACAGGACGTGGCATTGAGTGGCTTCATGCGGCCGACAAAGTTGGCCACCAAAGCCCACGCGGTGCCTCATGATGCTCTCGAAATGGGGGCGTGCCTCAAGTGATAAATGCTGGCGAAATCTCTGGTGCCTGTTCGGGCGCTTTGGTGTGCTGGAGGGATATTTCAAAGAAGGTCAAGGGCGAGATTCTGGACCGGCTGGCGGCTGAGATTGGCTGGTCTCGGGCGAACGCCCCTCGGCCGCGAATTCAAGCCCCAAGACCCGGACACCTGGACGCGACTCATCGAATTTGCGACAACACTCGTCCCGGAATGACTACTTGCCGTGGCTGGCGTTGAAAGCATGCCGGTACTGACTGGGAGTAAGGGATGTCGATTTTTTGAAGATGGTGCGGAAGTTGGCACCGGTCCCCATACCCACGGACGCGGCAATCCTGTCAATAGGGGCCGCCGTCGTCTCCAATAGCTCCTTGGCACGTTCCACGCGTTGCATCGCCAGCCACTTCATGGGTGTAGTTCCGGCATGCGTCTCAAATCTGCGGGCGAGGGTCCTTTCGCTAAGCGCCGTTGCCGCGCTGATGTGCGCCAGTGTGATGGGCCGGTGCAAGTGGGTGGCGGCCCACTCCATGGCGGCTGCGACGTCGCGCGGCTGATCCGAGGTCCCATACACAGGACGGTGCTCAATGAATTGCGATTGCGTGCCTTCCCGGCGGGGCGCAGAAACTATCGAGCGTGCCGTCAGATTTGCCTGTGCTGACCCCCAGTCGCTGCGAACCAAATGCAGGCAAAGATCAATCCCGGCAGCCACTCCTGCCGAAGTGAGCACCTGGCCGTTGTCGACGAAAAGCACATTTTCATCCACAGCGATGCGCGGGTAGCGGGCGGCCAGATCTGCCGCGGATCCCCAGTGGGTGGTGGCTGCCAGCCCGTCCAGGATGCCGGCCTGGGCCAGCGCAAAGGCACCCGTGCAGATGGAGACCATGCGGGCTCCTCGCCCATGGGCCTGCCGCAAGGCCGCGTGAACCTCCGCTTGGAGCGGCTCCCGGGACGCTGTATAGCCCGGAATGATCACGGTGTCCGCTTCGGCGAGCAGTTCCAAGCCCCTGTCCGGGGCCACTGAGAAGCCTCCCACTGCAGGGACAGGCTGCCCACCAGCTGAACATGTGGCCACTTCGTAGAGGCCGGGAGTGTTCCGCCCAAGGACCTGGAAGGGTATGCCAAAGTCCAGAGGCAGGACTTCCGGCAAGGCCAGGACTGCAACCTTGATCCGGCCCTTGCCGGTATCTGGGTGGGCGCCGCTTCCGGCAGGTGTGGCAGGATACATTTGCATAGTGGCTATCTTGCCACTGTCCGCGCAGCTTTCCCAATGGAATTGTGGAAGCATGACCCACCACGCTTCCAGTTTTCGTAATCTACTGCCTCGCCTCATCGCTGCCCAGGCCTGCTACTACATGATTGTCAGCGTTGACCTGACGCTCACCGGCTTGGTGGGCATGTCACTGGCCCCCACACCCATGTTGATGACGCTTCCACTGAGCCTGATTGTGGTGGTTGGAACGGCATGTTCCTTCATTGCCGGACATGCCGCTGCACGCTTCGGGTACCGGCCGGTCATGATGGCCGGATCCCTGACAGCAGTCGTCGGCGGAGTCCTTTCGGCCGTCGCCGTCGCATCCCAGTCATTTACACTGTTTTGTCTCGGGACTGCACTGACTGGTGGATACCGGGCCGTGGGCGGGTTTCTGCGTTTTGTTGCTGCCGAATTTGCTCCACCAGCCAGACGCGAACGGGCCTTGGCTCTGGTGATGTATGGCGGGATCATTGCTGCCGCCCTGGGGCCGTTCGCCGCCGTTGCAGCATCGAAAGCCGCCGAACACCGTTTGTGGGTTCGTGCGTATTGATAGCCATTCTGGGCGTTGGCGCCCTGTGCTTGGCATCGAGCATGCCGCCGTCCACTGGCGGCGGCATGGAAATCAATGACCCCGCCATCAAGATTCGGGACCGGGCGGGTAATCCCCGGTTCCAGCAGGCGGTGCTCGTTTTGACCGGTTCCGGACTCGTGATGACGCTCGTCATGGCTACAGGCCCCTTGGCGAACCACCATGTGGGGCACTCCCCTGCCCTGGGCGCAACCATGATCCAGTGGCACCTCATCGGCATGTTTGCCCCATCAGCACTGAGCGCGTTATTTCTCAAGAAGTTTGGCGTCTTCAAAACCAATGTTGCCGGTGGTTTCATCATGGCCAGCGGGTGCGCCCTCGGGATAATCACGCACTCCGGATGGGCCATGACGGTGACGTTGGCCCTGGTGGGCGTGGGATGGAATATCTTGTTCGTCGCAGGCTCGGCGCTCCTGCTCCAGTCGTACCCTCAGGGCAGAGGAGCCAAACTTCAGGGTTTCACTGACGGGGCAACTGCCGCCATCTCGGCTGCGGGCTCCTTCGCCGCCGCGGGCCTGCTCCAACTGTTGGGGTGGGGAGGCGTCAATGCTCTGGCACTCACCACGACCGCGGCCATGCTGGCTGTCCTTGCCTGGTTGACCATCCGGACCGGAAGCAGGCGCTCCCCCGTCTATCCATCGTCGCCGGTCGCAGCCGGCACTGGGGATCAGGCAGCGGTAGGCCGTTCGGAGGGTGCAGCAGCAGGTATGTCTAGCTGACAGCCTTCTCCAGCAGCGCCACCAACCGCTTCTGATCGGCGGCCGTCAGCTTTTTCACGGCATAGGAGCTAGGCCAGAAATTACCGTCGTCGAGGTTTGCATCATCCTGGAAGCCAATGGTGGCGTACCGCGTCTTGAACTTTGTGGCGCCTTGAAAAAACACCACCACCTTGCCATTGGTGTTTGTGTACGCCGGCATGCCGTACCAAGTCTTTGCCCCCAAGGAAGTGTGCGTCTTGACCAGGTGATGCAACGTCTCAGCCAACTCCTTGTCCGTACCCGTCATCTCGGCGATTGCAGCCAGGCATGCCGCTTCCAGGTCGGCGCCCTGTTGTGCGGCCTTGGCTTCGGCCGCGGCTGCACGCATTGCTGCTTTTTCCTCTTTGCTGAAAGTGGTGTTCATGATCAGTTCCTTTCTATCGGCTGCTTTATGGCTTCCACTGTAGGCCGAGCGGGACGACGGCGCTTCTTTGATCCTGCTTGACTTGAATCGCGGGGTCCCGGCAGGTTCCAAGACCGGAAGCTAGATCCAGAGGGACTAGATGATGCCGGCAGAACCAGTGAGGACCACTCCGCCGAATACAACGAGTGCGGAAAGACTGGCGACCTTTGATACTCCTTCCAACCTGCGAATGCCGTCTTCCCTTCGGAAGGCGAAAATGACAGCGAAGGCAGCCATTCCCGCCAGGACGGGCCTCGAGAGTATCAGGATGAGGAAGAACCCCGGCTCGTACCAACCTCCGGCCTTCTGGGACAGGAACCAGAGTGAGCCTGCGATCACGAACGGCACCACAGCCAGAATGAGTGCCCGGCACCTGATCCAGTCCCACATGCTCACGGCCTCCTGGGAGGGATTTGGGCACTGAAACCAGCACCGTGGAGGGCCCGCTGGTTCACAGTGTGGCATGGGCTGCCATGGGGCGACCAGAGCATATGCGGTGCGGAACCCTGCAGGAGCATTCGCCGTCGCCAATGTTCCACAGTCGAACAACAATTGAGGATATGGTCTACCCATGATTTTGATTGAGATTGACGACCCCCAACAGGCAGAGGTTCGGCGACTGCTCGAGGAGCACCTGGCCGACATGTTTGCCACCTCGCCAGCCGACAGTGTCCATGCCTTGGACCATTCGGCGCTGTCCGAACAGGGTGTAACGTTTTGGACCGCGCGCGACGGTGAGCAGCTGCTCAGCTGTGGTGCTTTGCAACAAATGGACCCCTTCCATGCCGAAGTCAAGTCCATGCGCACCACCCCTGCTGCGCGTGGACGTGGTGTTGCTGCCTTGCTTCTCGAGAGGATTGTTGCAGAATCCCGGAACCGCGGCTACCGATGTCTGTACCTGGAGACGGGCAGCCATGAGTTCTTCGCCCCGGCTCGGCGACTCTACGCACGGCACGGATTTACCGAGTGCCCACCCTTTGGGCCCTATGTTCCTGATCCGCACAGTGTATTCATGCTGCTGGATCTTGCTGACAACTCCCAGCCGCAAGAAACACGCTTGGCATAGTGTTGACGGGTGTTTGAATCACGAAAACTTAGTGAAGACGTCCATATTCGGTTACTGCGAACGAACGATGCGGCGGCACTTTCTGCCGCCTATCTGCGCAACCGGGAATATCTTGCTCCGTGGGAACCGGTACGTCCCGAGGAATATTACACGGAGGCCTGGCAGGCTGCTGACATGGTGAACCGCCTTGCGGCCACAGAGGCTGGCCAGGGGTTTCCTTTCGGGTTGTTTGCCGGCGATGTCCTCGTGGGCCGGTTCAACCTGACCGGCATAGTGCGCGGCCCCTTCCAGAGCGCGGGGTTGGGCTACTGGGTGGATAAACAGTACGCAGGTCGTGGCCTGGCCTCCGCTGCGGTCAAGGTGCTCGTCGAAACTGCCCGTGACGAACTTGGGCTGCACCGCATAGAAGCAGGCACACTGCTGCACAATATTGGCTCGCAGCGGGTGTTGTTGAAGGCTGGCTTCGAGCAGATTGGCCTGGCGCCCGAGTACCTCAAGATCGCCGGGACTTGGCAGGACCACAACCTCTACCAAACAATCCTGCACGACCAGGATGCCTGATGAAGCGCTACCTGGGGTGCGCTCGTGACAGGATATCTTTGATGACTTCGGCCTTGGCAGCGGCATAGGCATTCATGTCTGGCCAGTCCTGCGTCAGGAGCTCACGTTTTGTCCGAGCATAGAGGTCTCTATCCTGGGCATGCTTCCGCAACCTGTTGCGGAACTCGAGGTAGGCACTAACACTTGGATGCTTGACCTCGAGCAGGTGGATATGAACATCGAGTGCCGGTGTCCTGACCATACGATGTCCAGGCTCACGGATCCGAAGCTCATAACCAACATCCAAAAGAGGGCTGAGGTAATCCTCCTCTGCGGTGATGTCAGCAACCGTTACGAGGATGTCGACAATCGGTTTCGCCGCAAGCCCTGGAACTGATGTTGAAAATGGCTGGCCAGATCGGGTCGTACTCCACTATGGTGAGGCTGCGCTTTTCGACGCCGCCGATAAGCTCCACATCGGTGACATAGGGACGGCGTGCGCTGAATTCTGAGCTGCTGGGCATCCACCCAGCCTATAGCCGGAGATCTCTGAGGTACGTACTCGCGGGGCGTGAAAGGATCAGTTCATGATCCTCGAAACCATTGTCTTGTCCGGTAAAAGTTTTTACTTGCGCAGGGCCGTTGAAGCCGACGTTGTCCCGATTGTTGAACTTATGGCCAACGACACCATCCGCCAGGCTGAGAATTCGACTGCGCCTGAGAATCACGTGTCGTATTTGACTGCTTTTCAGGCGATCGACGCGGACCCGGCGCAGTTGCTGGTCGCCGTCGTGGATGACCTGGAAACTGTTGTGGCCACCATGCAGTTGACAGTTATCCCCGGCCTGGCCCGGTTGGGCGCGACGCGATTGCTGGTGGAGGCGGTCCGGGTAGACGAGCGGCTTCGTGGCAACGGCTTGGGATCCTCGATGATGGAGTGGGCCATCGCAGAGGGGAGGCACCGGGGCGCCGCCTTGGTCCAGTTGACCAGTGACAAATCTCGAGACGCCGCTCATCGATTCTATGAGCGGCTGGGCTTCACAGCGTCTCACGTGGGGTTCAAGCTGATTCTTTAGGTCACATCCGAGGGCATTGGCGAACAGGCGTAGCGGCGGCAGTGGCCGGTCAGCAGGCCATGGGTGCCCGGCGCAGAGGCGCTTGGCGGTAGTGATACCTGCCAACTTCTCTAAATCCACCTTGTTTATAGAGTGCATGCGCGCCTGCGTTCGCGGCCGTCACCAGCAACCACGCTTGGGCAGTGCCTCGCTCGTGAGCCGCGTCAAGGAGCTGGCGAAGAATGGACGCGGCAATGCCCTGCCGGCGAAAGCCCGGATGGACACTCATGCAATAGATCCCGGCCCACCCGTTGAGCAGCGTCACCCGCCCGGTTCCCACCACCATGCCGTCGCCATTCACGGCCGAGGCGTAGAGCGAAGGGATTCCCGTGAGGATCCCCCGGGCCACTTCGCGTTCGGCGGCCGCTCCCCTACCGTCTATCCGCCACCACAACTCAATCCACTCCTTCGACGGCGCACCGCTCAACGTCAGGGTGATGCCGGCCGGCGTGGCAGGGGCCCCATTGACGCTGCCAACAGCTGTCATGATCAGCGTCTCCGACTGCCGAGAATATCGCTGAAGGTCCAGCAGCTGTTCCAAAGCGCGGTTTTCCGGGCGATGGGTCACTTGGAAGATGACGGGCTGGCGGCGTGTGGCGTACCAGCTCACGGTATCTCGAAGTGCCACCGCAAGATCAGCGGGCGCCTGTCGAGGCCACACCGAGTTGGCCCGCTGGGTCACTGAGCTGGCTGATCGCAGCACCCACCCATCGCGATCCATCGCCTCCGGAGCAGGCCAGGCCTCATTCATCAACACTTCAAGTGCGTCCACGGTACAGTCTTGCCCGACAGAGTCATTCACACGCTTCATCGTAGCCGGGCGGCGCTGACGGTGCGCTCGACTCGATCACCGTGGGAGGCAAGGTCACCGGCTCTGGTGAGTGCGCAGCTGATGCGAGTTCCGACGCCGAAACTCGCATTAGCTGCGCACTCACCACAAAAATGCCGGCCTCCCTGGGCGGGAGACCGGCATTTACGTGTGGAGCAGGTGCTACTTGGCCTCGGGCTTGGCTTCCGGCTTGAAGTCAACGCCGGCTTCCTTGCGCTGCTGCGCCGTGATGGGCGCCGGGGCCTGGGTCAACGGGTCATAGCCGCCGCCGGACTTCGGGAACGCAATGACGTCGCGGATGGAATCCACCCCGGCCAGCAGGGACACGGCACGGTCCCAGCCGATGGCAATGCCGCCGTGCGGCGGGGCTCCGAACTTGAAGCCCTCGAGCAGGAAGCCGAACTTGGTCTGCGCGGACTCCTTGTCCAGGCCCATGAGCTCAAACACGCGTTCCTGCACATCGCTGCGGTGGATGCGGATGGAACCGCCACCGATCTCGTTGCCGTTGCACACGATGTCGTAGGCGTAGGACAGCGCGTTTTCCGGGTCGGTGTCAAAGGTGTCCATGAACTCGGGCTTGGGCGAGGTGAACGCATGGTGCACAGCGGTCCACTTGCCGGCACCAACAGCAACGTCACCGGAGGCGACGGCGTCGGATGCTGGCTCAAACATGGGCGCGTCGACGATCCACACGAAGGCCCAGTCGGCCGGGTTGATCAACCCGGTGCGGTGGCCGATCTCAACGCGGGCTGCACCCAGGAGTGCGCGTGAGGGGGAAACATCGCCGGCGGCGAAGAAGATGCAGTCACCGATCTTGGCGCCAACGGCGTCGGCCAGGCCGGCACGCTCGGTGTCCGTGAGGTTCTTGGCAACCGGACCAGTCAGCTCACCCTCGTCCTTGACCAGCACGTAGGCAAGGCCCTTGGCGCCGCGCTGCTTGGCCCATTCCTGCCAAGCATCGAGCTGGCGGCGGGGCTGTGAAGCGCCACCGGGCATGACAACTGCGCCAACGTAAGGAGCCTTGAACACGCCAAACTCGGTGTCCTTGAAGAACTCCGTCATCTCGGTCAATTCCAGCCCGAAGCGCAGGTCCGGCTTGTCCGAGCCGAAGCGGGCCATGGCGTCGCGGTACGTCATGCGATGGATGGGCATCGGGATTTCGACGTCGATCAGCTTCCACAATGCGGAGACAATCTTCTCGCCCAGGGCGATGATGTCATCTTGGTCCACGAAGCTTGCCTCGATGTCCAGCTGGGTGAATTCCGGCTGGCGGTCCGCACGGAAGTCCTCATCTCGGTAGCAGCGGGCGATCTGGTAGTACTTCTCAAAGCCGCCCACCTGCAACAACTGCTTGAACAGCTGCGGGGACTGCGGCAGTGCGTACCAGGAACCCGGTGCCAACCGTGCCGGCACCACGAAGTCGCGGGCGCCTTCAGGGGTGGAACGGGTCAGCGTTGGGGTTTCAATCTCGGTGTAGCCCTGCTCGTGCAGCAGGTTGCGGGCCACGCGGTTGGCCTCCGAGCGCAGGCGCAGGTTGCGCTGCATGCCCGGACGGCGCAGGTCCAGGTAGCGGTGCTTCAGGCGCGCTTCCTCACCAACCTCAACGTGCTCGTCTACCTGGAACGGCAGCGGTGCGGCTTCGTTGAGGACGACGACGGTATCCGCCATGACTTCAATCTCACCTGTTGCCAGGGCCGGGTTCTCGTTGCCCTCGGGGCGGCGGGAAACCATTCCGGTGATCTGCAAAACGTATTCGTTGCGCAGTGAATGGAACACATCCTCTTCACGCACCACAATCTGCGACACGCCCGAGGCGTCGCGCAGATCAAGGAAAGCCACACCACCGTGATCTCGACGGCGGGCAACCCACCCCGAGAGTGTGACGGTCTGGCCAATATGTTCGGCCCGCAAGGAGCCCAGGTCATGTGTGCGCAGCACAGCATTCCTTTCAATGGTGGTGAACAGCCCGGGATCCGAGCCGCAAAGATGATTTGTCTAGAAGTTTACCGTGATCAGGCAGGCACCCGAGCGCGCAGCGAGCGTAGGGGCTGGCGGTGTGGTGGGTGCCACCGCGGACACACCGACGGAGTCGTGTGTGGCGCGGTGCGGGCACCAGCCCCTACCTCGTGAGAGTGCTCGTGCGGCTGGTACTACGCCTGAACGATTTGCGGCACCAGGTCCGTAGTCGGTGGCATCCAGACGGCGGGATCCGCCACTACCTGCTCGCCGCTACGAATGTCCTTGACCTGGTGGGTCCCGGACTCGTCGGTGAACCAGACGTAGGGAATCCCGCGCTTGTCGGCGTACTTGATCTGTTTGCCGAACTTGTCCGCCTTGGCGGCAACCTCGGTGGAGATGCCGCGGGCCCGCAAGGCTGCTGCCACGTCCTGGGCGTCCGACCAGCTGTCCTCATCCACCAGGGTGACCAGAACGGCTGTGGGGACGCTGCGCGAGGCCTTGGCGAATTCCTGGCTGAGGATGCGGGCCACCAGGCGGGTGACACCAATGGAGAGCCCGACGCCGGGGAACTTGCGGTTGCCCTTGGATGCCAGGGCGTCATAGCGGCCACCGGAGCAGATGGAACCCAGCGCCTCGTGGCCCACCAGGACAGTCTCGTAGACGGTTCCTGTGTAGTAGTCCAGGCCGCGGGCAATGGAAAGGTCCGCCACCACCGAACCCGGGGCGCTCTTCACGGCTGCAGCAATAACTTGCTCCAGCTCACTCAAGCCTTCTTCCATGAGCTCGTCGGTGACACCCAGTGCGCGCACAGCGGCCACAAAGGAGGTGTCTTCCGTGCGGATGGATGCCAGGGCAAGGGCCTTGGCGGCTTGCTCGTCAGTGGCGCCGAGCTCGTTCTTCAGCAGGTTGGCAACGGCTTCCGCGCCAATCTTTTCCAGCTTGTCGATGCTGCGCAGCACCCCCGCGGTGTCGCTCAGGCCAATCCCCCGGTAGAAACCCTCAGCCAATTTGCGGTTGTTGATGCGCAACTTGAAGGCGGGAATGGGCAGGGCGGAGAGTGCCTCGGCAATCACCAGCGCAAGTTCCACGTCATAGCGGAAGGGAAGCTCACCGTCGGCCACTACGTCAATGTCCGCCTGGGTGAACTCGCGGGCACGGCCCTCCTGGGGACGCTCGCCGCGCCACACCTTCTGGATCTGGTAGCGGCGGAACGGGAAGGACAGGTATCCGGCGTTCTCCACCACGTAGCGGGCAAAGGGCACTGTCAAGTCAAAGTGCAGGGCCAGCTGGTTGGGGTCGGCCTTGGCAGCTGCGGCCGCATTCCCGTCGTCGTCCTGCAGGCGGGAGAGCGCATACACCTCTTTATCAATCTCACCCTTGCGCAGGAGTTGGCCCACAGTCTCCACCGCCCGAGTCTCTACAGAGCTGAACCCGTGAAGTTCAAAGGTGCGGCGCAGGGTGTCCAACACATGCTGTTCCACCAGCCGTTCCTCGGGAAGCCACTCGGGAAAACCGGACAAGGAGGCGTTGCGTGCCATGGGTAATGCTCTCCTAACATGCGCCACGTGAGGTGTTCGATCACGAGAAGTGGCGTCGCGGGTAAACGTAATGGTGTGAGCGTGGCCCTGTCATGCTCGCAGCTTTGCGGCACATACATGAGTAAACTGACACCGAATGCCATTTTATAAGGTTTGGCACTCCACCCCTAACCTACCCCCGCCACGCTCACACGGCGCGGGTAAACGTACCGCTCACGTTGAAGCTCACACATGAAGGCGAGGCACAGTTGGTCAACACCAATAAGTCCAACCGCGAAGCAAAGGCACGCGTTGCACGCATGCAGGCCAACCAGGCCCTGCACCAGGAGCAACAGCTACGCCGCAAGCGCGACAACTTGATCGCGGCCATCGCCATCGCTGTTGCCTTGGTGGTTGCCATTGTGCTGGCGCTGACTGTGTTCACACCCAAGGACAGCGCATCGGCTGAGACCGAACCAACGCCCACAGCTACGGTGGCACCATCGCCGGCCCCCACAACGGCTGCGCCTGCAGAGACCAACAGTCCCACGGTTCCCAAGGCTGACACCGCCGCGGGCAAGACCTTCACCGGATCACTGAGCCTCAACGGCCAGCCCGTTGGCGTGAGCCTGGACGGCACCGCCGCACCCCAAGCCGCGGCCGTATTCAAGTCCCTGGCAGACTCCGGCTTCATGACGGGCAAGAGCTGCCACCGCCTGGCCGACGCGCCCGACTTCGGTGTGTTGCAGTGCGGATCGCTCAACGGCGACGGCCAGGGCGATCCCAGCTACCTGTGGGGCCCGGTGGAAAACACCCCGGCTGACGGAAAATACCCTGCCGGCACCATTGCCGTAGCCCGCGCAAACACCACGTTCTCCAATGGCACGCAGTTCTTCATCACCTTCAAGGACACGGTCCTTCCGCAGGACACCGGCGGCTACACAATTGTTGGCAAGGTCACCAGCGGCCTGGATGTTGTGGACGCAATTGCTGGCGGCGGCATCGAGGCAGACGCCACCGACGGCGCACCCAAGACCAAGGTGACGATAGACTCGTTCAAGCTTGATTAGATTTCATAAGGCCATTCTTGGCGGAACGCATTAGCGCCCACCACGGAAACCACGCTCCAGCGCGATCACGGCCAGATCGCTTTGCTCCACCCATCAGTTCCCTCCAGCGAAAGACTTTTAGCGGTGACACACAGTCAAGAATCCGACGAAACACTTGCCTCAACAACCGAGCCGGCTATTCCTGCCCAGGAAAGCTCTGCACCAGTTGTTGCCGACGCGGCGCAGGCCCCCGTTCCAGCTCCCTCGCCTTCGCCTTCACCGGCGGCCTTTGCTGCCCGGCCCAAGGCTCCCACAGCGCCTGCTGCCCCCGTTGCTGCCCCTGTGGCGGCTGTCCCGGCGGTGAATCTGGTGGAAGCTGCCAAGTTTGGCCGCGCTGAAGAAGACGGACACGTTTTCCTGCTGCTGGACGGCGAAGAGTTCCCTGTGGGCCAGTACCCCGGCGCCAGCAAGGATGAGGCCCTGGCCTACTTTGCCCGCAAGTTCGAGGACATCCTGGCCCAGGTAACGTTGCTTGAGCAGCGTGTTGAGGCCAAGGCCCCCACCGCTGACATGCACAAGACTGTCACGCACCTGCGCGAACAGCTTGGCGAACGCACTTCCGTGGGTGACGTCAACACGGCGTTGGCCCGTCTGGTGGCACTGGATGAGAGCATCAAGGCCCTGACCGCCGCGGAGCGCGCAACCCACGAGGCTGCCCGCACCGTTGAGTTGGCGGCCCGCGAGGCCATTGTGGCCGAGGCCGAGGCCATTGCAGCCGAAGACCCCGCAGCCATTCAGTGGAAGGTTAGCAGCGCCCGCATGAACGAACTCTTCGAGTTCTGGAAGCAGGCACAGAAGTCCGGCATGCGCCTTGGCCGCGCCACGGAGGAAGGCCTGTGGAAGCGATTCCGCAGCGCCCGCACCGTGTTTGACCGTCACCGCCGCGCCTACTTCTCGCAGCTGGACAACAACAACGCCGCAGCCAAGAACACCAAGGAGTCCTTGATTGAGGCCGCCGAGGAATTGGCCACGTCAACCGACTGGGGTTTCGCCGCTGGCGAGTACCGCCGCTTGATGGATCAGTGGAAGAGCTCACCGCGCGCGAGCCGCAAGGACGACGACGCCCTGTGGGCCCGCTTCCGCGGCGCGCAGGACAAGTTCTTCGCTGCCCGCCAGGACGCCAACAACGCCCTCGATGAGGAATTCGGTGCCAACTTGCTGGTCAAGGAAGCCCTGCTTGCCGAAGCCGAGGCACTGCTGCCCATCAAGGACCTCAACGCCACGAAGAAGGCTTTGCAGTCCATTCGTGACAGGTGGGAGGAAGCCGGCAAGGTTCCGCGCAATGACATGGCGCGCATTGATACCGGCTTGCGCAAGGTTGAGGACGCCGTTCGTGCCGCCGATGAGGACAACTGGCGCCGCAGCGACCCCGAAGCCAAAGCCCGCACCAGCAGCGCCTTGAGCCAGCTTGAAGCCACCATTGCTGGTCTGAAGGAAGATCTTGCCAAGGCCCAGAAGGCCGGGGATGCCCGCAAGGTGGCCAAGGCAACTGAAGCCTTGGAAGCCCGTGAACTGTGGTTGGAGCAAATCCAGAAGGCTGCTGCGGACTTCTCCTAGCAAGTATTTTCAGCAAGTCACAAGGCCCCAGGGCCGGGTTGTCCACAATCCGGCGCTGGGGCCTTCTGCTTTGCCGTGGGCAGGTGCAGTCTTGGTTCATGATCGAATCAAGCAACAGCTTCGGCGCACTTCTGGTTCCCGGTGACATGTTCATCCTGGCCGAACTTCACGCCATGAAGCTCGACGGCGTGTTGGTCCCCGTCGTGGGCAATGCGTTCCGCCCCCGGAAGGTTGCCGAGACGGCCGCATTGCGGGCCGGGGCGCTGCGGCTCAGCATTCCTGCGGCATTGGAACGACGGGCCGTGCTGGGACAGCTCGCGGCGGCATGGATTTACGGTTGCGCTCCCCCGCCGCTTGTCATTTCACTGCTGGTTGACAATGATGGCAACACGGCATTTCTGCCGGCCCACAGCGGCTGCACTTTGCGTCAAGTTCATCTTGACACGGTTGATGTGCAGAGCGTGGGCGGCACCTTGGTGACGAGCCCCCTGCGTACTGCCATGGATGTGGCCCGTTCCGCCCCGGAGGGCACCGCGCGGGCGATCTTGGCAGCCATGGCCGGCCAAGCTGCGTTGGCATGCACCTTGGCGGGCCTGCAGGAGGCCCTGGCCACTGCCACGCATGTGCCCGGCAAGCTGCGGGCCCAGCGGCTCGTGCAAACCATGCTCGACGCCGGTCAGCAGCCCTAAGCGCGCCGTTGTGATCCGGTGGCCCGGTAAACGTCGTAAACTCCGTCAATGCGGCGCACAGCGTTGAGCACGTTGTCGAGGTACTTCGGATCGCCCATCTCGAACGCAAATTTAGACATGGCCACCCGGTTGCGGGTGGTGCTGACACTGGCTGCCAAAATATTCACATGGCATTCAGCCAGCACGCGCGTCACATCGGAGAGCAAACTCTTGCGGTCCAGGGCTTCCACCTGGATCTCCACCAGGAATACGCCCTTCTGCGCTTGGGCCCATTCAACTTCAACCAGCCTGTCCGGTTCGTTTTGAAGATTCAGCAGATTGGGGCAATCCTGGCGGTGAACGGACACCCCTGAGCCCTTGGTGACGAATCCGGAGATGGGATCCGGCGGCACGGGGGTGCAGCACCTGGCGAGTTTCACCAGTACGTCGCCAATGCCGTGGACAACCACTCCGGAATCGGAGATGCGCGGGCGGCTGGTAGAGACGTGGGTATCCAGCGGCGCTGGCGTGTCGTCGATGTCGTGGTGGACGCCGAGAACTTCACGAAGCCGCTCAACCACTGACTGGGTGGACGTGTGCCCATCCCCCACAGCGGCATAGAGTCCGGCAATGTCCGTGTAGTGAAAATGCTCCGCGACGGCCATGAGGGCGTCATGGGTCATCATCTTTTGCAAAGGCAGGTTTGCCTTGCGCATGCCCTTGGTGAGAAGTTCCTTGCCCTTTTCAATGGATTCTTCCCGGCGTTCCTTGCTGAACCACTGGCGAATCTTGTTCCGGGCGCGGGCACTCTTAACAAAGTTTTGCCAGTCCTGGCTGGGGCCGGCACCCTCTGCCTTGTTGGTGAAGATCTCCACGGTGTCACCATGAGCCAGTTCACTGTTGAGCGGCACCAGCTTGCCGTTGACGCGCGCCCCAATGGTCCTGTGACCCACCTCGGTGTGCACACTGTAGGCAAAGTCCACGGGGGTGGAACCCTCCGGCAGGGCCACGACGGCACCCTTGGGCGTGTAGACAAACACTTCCTTGGCGTTCATCTCATAGCGCAGTGATTCCAGGAACTCGTTGGGGTCCTTGGTCTCCTGCTGCCAATCAACCAAAGTGCGCAACCAGTTCAAGTCGTCCTGGCTGGTGACGGGTGTTTTGTTGCCGGTCTTGTACTTCCAGTGGGCCGCAACACCGTATTCCGCCCGTTGGTGCATTTCCATGGTGCGGATCTGAATTTCAACCAATTTGCCGCCCGGGCCCACCACTGTGGTGTGCAGCGACTGGTACATATTGAACTTTGGCAGGGCAATATAGTCTTTGAAACGCCCCACCAGGGGGTTCCAGAGTGAGTGAATTTGACCCAGGGCGGCATAACAGTCACCGACGGTATCCACGAGGACACGGACACCGATGAGATCGTTGATGTCATCGAAGTCCTTGTTGCGCACCACCATCTTTTGGTAGATGGAATAGTAGTGCTTGGGCCTGCCGGTGATTTCAGCCTTGATCTTGGACAACCGCATCGACTCGGCAATTTCACGCCGGATAATGCTCAGTTGCTTTTCACGCTCGGGAGAGCGGTCTTGAACCATCCGGACAATCTCTTCATACACCTTGGGGTACAAGGCGGCGAAGGAAAGTTCTTCCAGCTCCCATTTCATGGCATTCATGCCAAGCCTGTGCGCGAGTGGCGCGAAGATGTCCAGGGTTTCCCGGGCTTTTTTCTCCGAAGACGCTGCCGAGACGAACCGCCAGGTGCGGGCATTATGCAGCCTGTCCGCAAGTTTAATGACCAGCACCCGGATGTCTTTTGCCATGGCGATGACCATTTTGCGGACTGTCTCCGCCTGTGCCGCGTCACCAAACTCAACTTTGTCCAGTTTGGTGACACCGTCCACCAGCATGGTGATTTCGGGCCCAAAGTCCCGTTCCAGTTCGGCCAGGGTGTACGGGGTGTCCTCAACCGTGTCGTGCAACAGGGCAGCTGCCAGTGTGCTGCCGCTCATGCCCAGCTCGGCAAGGATCGTCGTCACGGCAACCGGGTGGGTGATGTAGGGGTCACCACTCTTACGCTTCTGACCTTCGTGGTACTTCTCAGCGACGGAGAAGGCGCGTTGGATCAGCTCAAAGTCTTCCTTGGGGTTCTTGGCCCGCACAATCCGCAGCAAGGGCTCCAGGATGGGCGAGTAGCTCTCATTGGACCAGCCGGTCAGACGGGCCAGGCGGGATCGGGTGCGTTCGCGACGGCCAGGAAAGGTGGGGCGCAGCTCCGGCGGGCGTGGCTTGGAAACACTGGCATCGCCCGGGACTGGGGCCCCGGATTCGGTCAATATCTTATGCGAGGGCGATTCATCGTTCAACGCATTTCCTCCCTCGTTTTGCGGCCACACGCTCCCACTGCGGAGCATTTATCCAGTGTAAGGCGCAGATGGGGGAACTTTGACCAAAAGGATAGCCGGGGGCGGATGCTATGCATCCTCCCCCGGCTACGGGTCAAACTCGAGTGCTGCTAGACGTTAACAGTCTTGGCAGTCTCGTTTGCTTCGCTGGCGCGACGCGAATGGACCTTCTTGGCCTGCCTGGCCAATTCCGGTTCACGCTCACGCAACCAGGCGTACAACGGTGCGGCGACAAAAATGGTGGAGAAAGTACTCACAATAATGCCGATGAACAACGCCAAGGAAAGGTCACGCAAGGTACCGGCGCCGAGCAGGAAGGCGCCGATGAACAAAATGGAAGCAACCGGCAGTACTGCAACCATCATGGTGTTGATGGAGCGCACCAGGGTCTGGTTGACGGCCAGGTTGACTTCCTCACCGAAGGTCCTGCGCACCGATTTGGTGATGTCGGCCGTGTTTTCACGAATCTTGTCAAAGACCACAACCGTGTCATAGAGCGAGTAGCTCAAAATGGTCAAGAACCCAATGATGGCTGACGGAGTGACTTCAAATCTGGATGCCGCATAGACGCCGGCCGTAACCACCATGACCACCAGCATGCCCACCACTGCGGCAATGGACATGCGCCAAGTTCTAAAGTACACGGCCATCAAAACTGTTGCCAGAAGCACAAAGACAATGAAACCGATGATCGCCTGACGAGAAACGTCCTGTCCCCAGGTGGGACCAACAAACGTTGAGGTGATGTGGTCATCCGTTACACCATAGGCACTCTTCAACGCGTCACTGACCTTCAAGGTCTCGTCATCGGTGAGCCTGTCTGTCTGGACCTGCATCGTCTTGCCGGCGATGTTGGTAACCACGGCTGCCGTGCCGGGAACAGCCTGGTCAACCGCCTCTTCACCAATGACGGCGTCGGTGTGGGCTACTTCGGAGATGGTGAACTGCGATCCGCCGCGGAACTCAATACCGAAGTTGAAGCCACCGCCCAGCATGGGAATCAGTAGCGACACCAGAACCGCAAGGCCCGTGATGCCAAACCAGATCTTGCGTTTTCCAACAAACTCGTAGGACCGTTCACCGGTGTAAAGCTCATTACCAAAAGTGGCGAAACTCTTCATTACTTGTTCTCCTTCGAGTCTTCGTTGGACTCGGACTTTGCAGCCCCGGCACCCCTGCTGCCAACCAATTCAGCTTCCTTGGCTGCCAGGCGGCGTTCGGCAATGGTCTGGCGACGTTCGGCTTCACCGGCCGCGCGGGCGTTCTTGCCCTTGACTACTTCCATGGTCTCTTCAGGCGTCCGCAAACGGCCTGCACCGCGGTACAAGGGAATGGCGCCAAGCTGAACCGGATCAAGGCCGGAGAAGCGGTGGCCTTCACCGAAGAACTTGGTGCGGGCCAGCAACTGCAAGGTGGGGTGAGTGAACATGAAGACAACAATAAGGTCAGCCACGGCTGTCAGACCAAGGGTGAACGCGAAGCCCTTGACGTTTCCAACCGAGACAAAGTACAGCACCAAGGCGGCCAAGAGGTTCACGGCCTTGGAAGCCAAGATGGTGCGCTTGGCCCGGGCCCAACCATTTTCAACGGCGGCGACCAGACCGCGGCCATCACGGAGTTCATCCCTGACACGCTCAAAGTAAACAATGAACGAGTCAGCGGTTTGACCGATGGCCACGATGATACCCGCCACACCCGCCAAGGAGAGCCGGTAGTTTTCGGCCCAACCCAGCAAGATGATAGCCAGGTAGGTGATGACACCAGCGATCACCAAGGAAGAGATGGTGACAAGGCCAAGAGCCCGGTACTGGAAGAGGGAGTAGATAACCACCAAACCAAGACCGATCAAACCGGCCAGCATACCCATTTCCAGCTGCTGCAAACCAAGCGTTGCCGAGATCTGGAGTTCGCTCTGGATCTCGAAGCTGATGGGCAGTGAACCGAACTTGAGCTTGTCAGAGAGTGACTTGGCGCTTTCCTCGGTGAACTGGCCCGTGATGGAGGACTGACCGTCTGTAATGACAGCCATGGACGCCGGAGCCGAGATGACACTGTCATCGAGGACAATGGCGAATCTCGACTGCGGGTCCTCCGGGTTGGCCAGGTACTTTGAGTTCAGACGCTGGGTGACTTCCTTGAACGCTTGGGCGCCTTCGGGCTTGGTCAGCGTGAGCTGAACCGACCATTCGTTGGTCGTTGCACCCTGGGCACCGGCCTGCAGGCCGTAGCTGGCAGTCTTGATCCACTTGCCGGGAATCTCCACCGGGCCAAGGATGTACTTGATGCCCGAGTCAGGTTCGCAGCTCACCAGGGGCTTCGCCGGATCAGAGCTTGTGGGACGGTCGGTGAGCGGGGCAATGCAACTGGTTGCCTCGAACTGCTTCATCAACGCCGCGTCAACCCAGTTGGGATCGCTCGCGTTCACGGGGGCGGCTGTGGGGACCGGCAACTTGTCCGCGGGCGTCTGCTCGGCTTCCGGCACTGCGCCGCTGGGAACCTGCGTGGCAACAATCACGGGGCGGAAGTTCATGTTGGCCGAGGCCTTGATGAGCTCGCGCTCTGCGTCCGTGGGCTTGCCAGGCATGTTCACAACAACGTTGTTACCGCCTTCGGTGGAAATCTGTGCTTCCGAAACACCCGAACCGTCAACGCGCTGACGGATGATGGACACGGCCTGGTCCAACTGCTCGCTGGTGATACTGCCAGCGCCTTCAACCTTGGGCGCCAGAATCATCTGGGTACCGCCCTCAAGGTCAAGTCCCAGTTTTGGCGACCATGAGGCGGCTCCGGCGAGGACGCCGCCACCTACTGCCAGGGTGCATGCAATGATGATCGCCGCAAGCCACAGAAGAGTTCTGCGAGCTGTGGACGTCGGACCTGTTCGTGCCATCAAGGGATCCTTCTATTGGTCACGGGTGTAGTGAACATGGCAATGCTGCTGTGCAGGATTTCACCGGCACAGCAGCTGCCAACCCGCATAAGGCTAGTTGTCTTTGTTTTCGTTCTTTAGGCGCTCAAGGGATTCCTCAACGGTTTCCCCGGCGGGCGCTTTCTTTTCCAGATCCAGAGTCAAGGCCGAAGCGTCATCGGGAACAATCGCCTCAACCGTCTCAGGCTCAATGATTTTGGCAACTGTCTGACGGTGAACAGTGGCGGTGACGCCGGGGGAGATTTCCAAAAGGATCTTGTTCTCGTCCTCATCAATGGAGAGGACTTTGCCGAACAGACCAAAGTTGGTCATCATTTCAACACCCGGGGCAAGTTTGGAGCGCTGTTCGGCTGCAGCTGCCTTGGTCTTCTTTTGTTTGCGCATCATCATGAAGATGAGCAAGCCGAACATGGCGAACAAAAGGAGGTTGGTGCCGCTGAACAGGCTTGGTGCGGCGGGCGCATCGGCGGCTAAAATACTGCTGAAGGACACAGCTAGGGTTCCATTCTTTTAAGTACATGTGGATCCAGACACGGAGCAAACGTGCCGGACGTCATACCAGTCTAGAGGGTAAAACTGAACGTTGGATGATAAACCGCCCACAATTGCTCACAAATACACACAACGAAGCGCATTGTGTCTTTGTTTGCCTGGCACGCCGGGCGGTATTGGCGCCCAGCCGCTAGAAGTCAGGGTTGCCGTAGTACAAGCAGTGCCGGATCCGCTTGTCCAAGATCACTGCTTGTTCGGCTGCTATTGCTCGTCATCGTCCTCATCAAAGGGCAGCATGGCCGCCGCCACAGCATTACGAGGCATCTTCAAACCAAGATGTTCCCAGGCCGCGGGCAGGGCTATGCGCCCACGGGGTGTTCTCCCCAACAGGCCCTCGCGGACCAGGAAAGGTTCTGCAACGGTTTCCACCGTCTCAGACTCCTCCCCAACAGCAATGGCGAGGGTGGACAACCCGACGGGCCCGCCGTTGAACTTGTTGACGAGGGCTTCCAGCACCGACCGGTCCAGGCGGTCAAGGCCCCTGACATCCACCTCATACATGTCCAAAGCCGCCGATGCGGTGCGCGCATCAATGGTTTCGATGCCGTGAACCAGCGCCCAGTCCCGCACCCGCCGCAACAGGCGGTTGGCAATACGGGGTGTGCCGCGGGACCGCCCGGCAATCTCGGCGAATCCTGCACTGGTCAATTTCAAGTCCAGCATGCCGGCTGAACGGCGCAACACGAGCTCCAGTTCCCCCACGGAATAGAATTCCAGGTGGCCGGTAAAGCCGAACCTGTCACGCAAGGGACCGGGGAGCAAGCCTGCGCGTGTGGTGGCGCCCACCAAGGTAAACGGCGGCAGTTCCAGTGGAATGGCGGTGGCACCAGCACCCTTGCCCACAATGATGTCCACACGGAAATCCTCCATGGCCATGTACAGCATTTCTTCTGCCGGCCTGGACATGCGGTGGATCTCATCGAGGAACAAAACCTCACCTTCAGACAGTGAGGAGAGAATGGCGGCCAAGTCCCCCGCGTGTTGAATGGCGGGGCCGGAGCTGATGCGCAGCGGCGCGTTCATCTCAGCGGCAACGATCATGGCCAGGGTGGTCTTGCCCAAGCCGGGCGGACCGGACATCAAGACGTGGTCGGCACTGCGCCCGCGAATCTTGGACGCCGCCAGCACCAGGGAGAGCTGCTTGCGAACCCGCTCCTGCCCCACAAAGTCATCAAGGTTCTTGGGGCGCAGGGCAGCGTCCAGTTCGCGATCCTCAGGCTCCGGTGCGGGCACAGCCAAATCGGCTGCCTTCACCCGGCCCGGGCCGGCCGGGCCGCCACCGATGCTGATTTGTCCGGGCAGCCCGCCGGCGCCGTCGGTAGTTGCCATGGCCTAGCGCACCCTGTTGCTTTGCCGGGAGTTGTCCTGGCCCAGCCAGCGCAGCGTGGCCCGCAAAATGGCGGGCACATTGGCACTCTCACCAAGTTCCGGATCGTCAGCAATGGCTGCATCGATGCTCTTGAGGGCGTCGCGTTCATTCCACCCAAGGCTGGTCATGGCGGCAACAACCTGATCCTTCCAGGCCATGGCCGCTGCCGGCTTTGACGCAGTGACAGGGGCACCGGTGGGGATCAGCTTGCCCTTGAGTTCAAGAACTATGCGCCCGGCCACCTTGGGCCCAACGCCGGGAACCTTCGTGAAAGCCTTCCCGTCGCCGTCAGCCACCGCGCGCCGGATGGCTTCCGGTTCCAGCACCGCCAAAACGGCCAGGGCAAGGCGGGGGCCGATGCCGCTGACGCTGAGCAGCACGTCAAAGACTTCGCGCTCGTCCGCATCGGCGAAGCCGTACAGGGTCATGGAGTCTTCGCGCACAATCATGGTGGTGGTCAGCGTGGACTCCTCACCCAGACGGAGATTGCCGAGCGTCTTGGGTGTGGCATGAACCAGCATGCCCACCCCGTTGACGTCGATAACCGCCTGGGCCAGCGAGAGATGGGCCACTGGTCCCCGAACAAAACTGATCATTGCAACTGCTCCTGACAACACACTGGTACTAAACCGTAACTGACTGGCAATAGAATTACAGCCAGTATATAGAACATACGTACTAACAACTAGTGCCAGGTGGCTCCGGGCTTTTCCTTGTTCTTTTGGACCTTTGACTTGGTCTCCGCGTCGCGCCACAACTGTTGGGCCGCCGTCGTACCGGCGGAAGCCGGCGAAAAAGCACTTCCGCTGCGCCAAGCGTGGGCTATGGCCAGGGCTAGGGCGTCGGCGGCGTCGGCGGGTTTTGGCGGCTCGGACAAACGCAACAACCGGGTCACCATGGCGGTGACCGAGGCCTTGTCCGCGCGGCCGTTGCCTGTCACGGCAGCCTTGACTTCCGACGGCGTGTGCATGGCAACGGGTATGCCGCGCCGGGCGGCAGCTACCATGACAACACCTGACACCTGTGCCACGCCCATGACGGTGCTGAGGTTGGTTTGGGCGAACACGCGTTCAATGGCCAAAACATCGGGCTTAAACGCGTCCAGCCACTGATCGATCGCTTCCGCGATGACCAGCAGCCGGGCGTCCAACGTTAAAACATGTGAGCTTCCCACCACACCAACACCCACCAAGGTGGCCGTGCGGTTGGGGGCAACGTCAACGACGCCGAGCCCGCACCGGGTCAAGCCCGGGTCAACTCCTATTACACGCAGGTGTTAGTCCTCTTCGAGCGCCGCGAGAACCTCGGCACTCATGTCAGCGTTGGAGTAGATGTTCTGGACGTCATCCAGGTCTTCCAAAGCATCGTAGAGCTTCATGAACTTGCGAGCATTCTCGACGTCGAGTTCAACCTGCATGGACGGGACGAAGCCTGCATCGTCGGTTTCGTACTCGATACCGGCTTCCGCTAGAGCCGCACGAACGGCAGGCAAATCTGCGGTGTCGCAAATGATCTCGAAGTTTTCGCCGTCGTCCTTGACTTCCTCAGCACCGGCGTCCAGTACCGCCATGAGCAGGTCGTCTTCGCTGAGACCGTTCTTGGGCAGGCCCACAATGCCCTTGCGGGTGAACATGTAGGCCACCGAGCCGGGATCCCCCATGTTGCCGCCATTGCGGCCCACGGCCAGACGGACCTCAGAGGCGGCGCGGTTCTTGTTATCAGTCAGGCACTCGATCAGGATCGCGGTGCCCTGGGGGCCGTAGCCCTCATACATGATGGTCTGGTAGTCAACGGCATCGCCCAGCAGGCCGGCACCACGCTTGATGGCGCGGTCAATATTGTCTGCCGGAACCGAGGTCTTTTTGGCCTTGGAGACGGCCAATTCCAGCGCCGGGTTGCCCTGGAGGTCAGCTCCGCCGCCGCGGGCGGCAACTTCAATGGTTTTGATGAGCTTGGCAAACGACTTTGCGCGGCGGCTGTCAAGAATCGCCTTTTTGTGCTTGGTTGTTGCCCATTTGGAGTGGCCTGACATGGTTACGCTTCCCCTCTAATCATTCGTATAAACAGTTCGTGGATGCGGCGCTCACCCGTCACTTCCGGATGGAAGGAGGTGGCCAGCAAATGCTGCGACCGAACGGCTACTGCACGGACTTCTGGGACGATTCTACCGGTTTGCTCATCCGCAGGGAGTTCAACACTAGCAAGGACCTGCACGGACTCCCCCACGCGCTCCACCCACGGCGCCCGGATAAACACCGCATGCACGGGGGTTTCCGGCTCGCCGGGCAGGGCCAGCTGCGCAAAGTTCAATTCAGTCTCGAAGGAGTCAACCTGGCGCCCGAAGGCGTTGCGCCGCACTGTGATGTCCAGCCCGCCCAGGGTCTGTTGTGCCTCGCCTTTCATATCCTTGGCGGGGTCTGCGATGTCGTTGGCCAGCAGGATCATGCCGGCGCAGCTGCCGTACACGGGCATTCCGGCGGCTATGCGCTCACGCAGGGGCTCGCGCAGCTCAAAGATGCGGGTCAGTTTGTCAATGGTTGTCGATTCCCCTCCCGGCAGGATCAGTCCGTCGACGGCGTCCAGCTCGGACCGGCGTCGAACACTGATGACACGCGCGCCGGCGGCCTCGGCGGCACGGGCGTGTTCGCGCACATCGCCCTGCAGTGCCAATACACCCACCAGGGGCTGTTTGGGCGCTGCGGAATCAAGGGTTTCATGGAAAGTCTTAGTCACATTTACATCTTAGTTGGGCGCAAAGTCACATCGATTACTTCACCTACGCGCCGTGACGGTTGGCAGCACTGAAGAGCTACACCAAGTAGCATTGTGCGAGGACTGACGTGCTAAAGATGAGGTAAGTAGTATGTGCGGAATCGCTGGTTATTACGGTTATGGAGCAGACGAAACGCTCCTGCAAGAGATGAACGCGTGCATTGTGCACCGCGGCCCCGACGGTGAGGGTATCTATACCCACGGCAACGTGGGCCTGGCCCACCGCCGTCTCTCCATCATCGATGTGGCCCACGGCCAGGAGCCGATGTACAGCGCCGACGGTGAAACCGTCCTCATCTACAACGGTGAGGTCTACAACTACTTGGACCTGCGTGCTGAGCTGGAAGCCCTGGGCCGGACGTTCTCCACCAAGTCGGACACCGAAGTTGTGCTGCAGTCCTACGAGGAGTGGGGCGACGCCGCCTTTGACAAGTTCAACGGCATGTTTGGCTTTGCCATCCATGACAGGAAGAACAACCGCCTGGTTCTGGCCCGCGACCACTTCGGCATCAAGCCGCTGTACTACGCCACCGCCGGCACCGCGCAGGCCCCCACGCTGCTGTTCGGCTCGGAAATCAAGCCGTTGCTGGCTGCCAACAAGATTGAGACCGGCGTCAACGAGCGGATCCTGTACCGCTACCTGCAGTTCCGGATTCACGACGACGAATCCGCCACCTTCTTCGACGGCGTGCAGAAGTTGATGCCCGGCGAGAAACTGGTGGTGAACACGGTTGACAGCGAGGCTGGCCCGGCCGGCACCGTCACCATTAGCTCCTACACGCGTTTCAAGGAAGAGCTGGCCGAGCTGGCCAAGATTGAAACCCCGTACTCCAAGGCCGTCATTGACGAATACCGGGAGCGTTTCACCGAGGGTGTCCGCCTGCGTCTGCAGTCCGAGGTCCCCGTGGGCACGGCCCTTTCCGGCGGACTGGACTCCTCCGCCGTCGTGGTCACCATCAACAAGCTCATGCAGGAGAAGGCAGCAGCCACCGATTCCCTCGGTGCCCAGCAGCAGACCTTCTCCGCAGTGTTCCCCAATTCGCTCAATGACGAGGAAAAGTACGCCGACGCCGTGCTGGCCCGCTGCGAAGGCAACGTCATCAGCCACAAGATCCGCCCGCAGGCCGCCGAATTCGTGGACGACCTGGAGGACTTTGTGCGCACCATGGAGGAGCCCATCATCTCCTCCGGCCCGTACGCCCAGTACCAGGTCATGCGTGAGGCGTCCAAGCACGTCACAGTGCTCCTGGACGGCCAGGGTGCCGATGAGATGATGGCCGGCTACATCCCCTACTACTTCGCGTACCTGCGCCAGTTGAAGAAGAACGGGCAGAACGCCAAGCTGGCCAAGGAATTGGTCTCCAGCTCCGATATCTTGTTCCGGCTCGCCCGGTTCCGCATCCAGGGCGCGCTGACCTTCAAGAAGGCCGCCGGGATCACCCCGCTGCTGAACAAGAAGTTCACCGCCGCGCACAAGGGCGAGACGTTCTCCAACATCCCGGACAACTTGAAGCTGCGTCTCATTGACGACCTCTTCCACAAGTCCCTGCCGGCTGTGCTGCGCTACGAGGACAAGAACACCATGCGCTTCTCCTTGGAGGGCCGAGTACCGTTCCTGGACAAGGAAGTGGTGAAGTTCCTGTTCAGCCTGGACGATGAGTCCATCATCAAGGGCGGCTGGAACAAGCGAATCCTGCGCGACGCCACCCGCGAGCTGCTGCCGGAGATGATCAGCAACCGCCGCAACAAGATCGGCTTCACCACCCCTGAAGCCGAGTGGTTTGGCCTGATGCAGGAAAAGATCTACGAGATCTTCCTTTCCTCCTCCTTCGGTTCACGGCCCTATTGGAACCAGGACACCGTCATCTACGCGTTCGAGGAATACCTGAGCGGCAAGTCCGCCGGCTCCACCATGGTCTTCTGGCGCCTGATCAACACCGAGCTGTGGCTGCGCGAGTTCTTTGACCAGCCCGAGGTCAAGGCTGGCATCGAGGGCAAGAGCGACTACATCCCCAACGCCGACAAGAACCTGGACATCACGGTTCCGGACAACGCCGGCACCTTCCGCCGCTACCCGCTGCGCACCGAGGTTTTCTACAAGGAAACCGACTTTGACCCGGCAGTCATGACCTACGTCAAGCGCTACTTCGACGGCCTGCCCACAGCAGGCGGGGACCACGCTGCGGCCACTGCCGACACCCCGTGGTACCTGTTCGTCTCGGAGAAGATCGTTGCCATGACCCAGGGCCGCTCCATCCCGGTCTGGGACATCAAGGTCTCCAACGCGGCACGCATCTTCAGCAAGTTCGTCACCCGCAACCCCGGCGGCATTGGCCTGGCCAGTCCCTGGTCCATGCAGCTGGCCATCGATGAGGTGGGCCTGCCCAAGATCATGTACGCCTCCGCGCGCAGCGTCATTGGCAAGCTGCAGGGCAAGTCCGGTGTGTTTTATGAGGTTGTTGGCCACAACATCAACGCGATCGACGGCGCAGCCGGCTACCAGGTGGGTACCTCAACACACTCGGTGAAGTACGCGCCCATCGACCCCGACGGCGTGGCGGCGCGCCTCAGCGCCCTGGTCCGGGCCACTGTTCCGGCCGAGTTTGCGGCGACGTTTGCCGGCACAGCCATCATGGACGCCAACGATCTTGGTGTGGTTGCCCTGGGCCACGACACCGCACTGCCCAAGGCTGTCCTGGAGAACATCTTCCGCGACAACCCGCAGGGTCAGACCACCGAGACAACACCCATGTCTCTGGTGTTCACGCAGAAATAGTACCTGGCGCCGAGGCGCGATACAGGCCCCTTCGCCTGTATCGCGTCTCGTCTTGTTTAATCAAAGCTCATTCACAAACGGAAGATACCTCATGGTGACGATCGCAGATTGTCAGCGCACCCAACACGCCTGGTTTAGGGCACTTGCCGAGGCCACGGGCGGACGGTCGTTTACCACGCATCAGATGGACTGGGTGTGGCTGCCGCAGACACGGGAAATGCTGTGCATGTTCCCCACCAACGTCACCGAGGCCGGCTTGTTTCCTGCCTTGGCCGAGGCTGAGCGCCGAGGTGCGGCAACTGTGGGCATCTGGCTCAACGCTGCCGTCCGGGCGGGGCACTTGGCCAACTACCGTTTTGAACCTGGCTGGCAGCCGTGGTGGATGACGCGGAGCCTTGATGTGGAGGCCGTAGCTGCGGCCAGCGAGTCAGTTGATGACCGAGTCAGCCTCAACACCGCCGTGGAGAACCAGGTGTGGCTCGCCACTGCCCACGTCGGGTTGGATGTGGCGGGGCAGTCCTATGCGTACTTCCCGCCGGAGCAGGGCGCCAAACATCTGGCCGGGATTTTCGACATGTCGGTGGAGGCAGAATTCCGCCGCACGGGGCTTGGCACGTCCCTGCTCAACAAGCTCTCCGAGGCGGCCTTCAACGCCGGCGCCGAGCATCTTCTGCTCAACGCCACCCCTGACGGCCAGCGACTCTACAGAAAATATGGCTTTGAGCTCATCGGCAAGGGCCAGACGTGGTGGTTCCAGGTCCCGCAACTGGGTGTCCAAAGCGGGACAACGCAGTAGCCACGGCATCTTCCCCTGCCGCGTAAGTTGAGCCCTTAACGGCGTCGAGCCTGCCAAGATCACAAGATCTCGACAGGCTCGATCACCGGTGCGGTGAATCAAACAGCGGGTGTTACCAGCCTCGCTCAGCCAAACGGTGCGGCTCGGGGATGTCGGCAACGTTGATGCCCACCATTGCCTCACCGAGGCCGCGGGAGACGTCGGCGATGATCTTGGCGTCGTCGAAGAACGTGGTTGCCTTGACTACCGCTGCAGCACGCTGCGCCGGGTTGCCTGACTTGAAGATGCCGGAGCCCACGAAGACGCCGTCGGCGCCGAGCTGCATCATCATGGCAGCGTCGGCCGGGGTGGCGATGCCGCCGGCGGTGAACATGACCACGGGGAGCTTGCCGGTGGCGGCAACTTCCTTGACGAGCTCGTACGGGGCCTGCAGTTCCTTGGCGGCAACGTACAGCTCGTCCTCGGGCAGGGCAGCCAACTGGGCAATCTGGGTGCGGATCTTGCGCATGTGGCCCGTGGCGTTGGAAACATCGCCGGTGCCGGCCTCGCCCTTCGAGCGGATCATGGCAGCACCTTCATTGATGCGGCGCAGGGCCTCGCCCAGGTTCGTTGCACCGCAAACAAAGGGAACCTTGAAGTTCCACTTGTCGATGTGGTGCTCGTAGTCGGCCGGGGTCAGAACCTCGGACTCATCAATGTAGTCAACGCCCAAGGACTCCAAGACCTGGGCCTCAACGAAGTGGCCAATGCGGGCCTTGGCCATGACGGGGATGGACACGGCGGCAATGATGGCGTCAATCATGTCCGGGTCGCTGGCGCGGGAAACGCCGCCCTGGGCGCGGATGTCCGCAGGGACGCGCTCCAAAGCCATGACGGCCACGGCGCCGGCATCTTCAGCGATCTTGGCTTGTTCAACGTTGACCACGTCCATGATGACGCCGCCCTTGAGCATTTCGGCCATGCCGCGCTTGACACGGCTGCTGCCGGTCACGGGTGTTGCTTCGGGTGTAGACACAAAAAACCCCTCTGGAAAGGAATGAAAAAAGAGTCACTGTGCACGTGATGCGTCGCACAGCCAGGATCATTCTATTCCGGGGGTTTCCCGCCTTTTAAACGAGTGTTACTGTCCGCTGTGCAGGTCCTGCGCCAGGGCCTGCCTGCGCACCGTTCCCACCCTTTGGACCACCGTGACCAGGCTGGCCGCAGCCAGCAAAACAAGTACGACGGCGAGCACGGTTTCGGGGATGCCCAGGCCTACCAACCCGGTCGCCACCAGCACCACCACCAGCCTGTCCGAGCGCTCCGCGATGCCAACGTTGGCGGTCATGCCCAGACCTTCGGCCCGCGCCTTGGCGTAGGAGACGATGGAGCCAAGCACCAGGCACGTCAGCGCCATGGCAGCGATGAAATGGTTGTTGCCACCGGTGTAGAACCAGATGACGATGCCGGCAAAGACGGCCCCATCCCCCACCCTGTCCAGGGTGGAGTCCAGGAAGGCCCCCCACGGGCCGGAGCGGCCCAACATGCGAGCCATGAGCCCGTCAACGATGTCCGAGAAGACAAACACAGTGATGACCACCGTGCCCCAGAACAATTCGCCCAGTGGGTAGCCGATCAAGGCGCCGGCCGCCACACCCAGGGTGCCGATGATGGTGACCGCGTCAGGGGAAACTTTCAAGCGCACCAAAAAGGCGGCGACGGGGGTAAAGATCGCGGCAAAAAGCGCGCGAGCGTACTTATTTAGCATCGCTGTCCTTTTCGGGCGTGTGCGTGTATTTTCCAGCCGCTGCCCACGCCGCAGACACTTGCTGGCGCACGTCATCAAGAGTTTGTGTGATGGCCTTGGTGCCGGCGATGATGGGCATGAAATTCCCATCCCCGCCCCACCGCGGCACAATGTGCTGGTGCAGGTGGGCGGCTATGCCGGCGCCGCCGGTGACACCCTGGTTCATGCCCAGGTTGAAGCCGGAGGGGTTGGACACGGCACGCATTACCTGCATGCCCTGCTGCGTCAGTGCGGCAAAATCGGCCGTCTCCGCCAAGGTCAGGTCCGTGTAGTCAGGCACATGGCGGTAGGGGCACACCAGCAGGTGGCCCGGGTTGTACGGGTAGAGATTGAGCACCACAAAGGCTAGTTCGCCGCGGTGGACGATGAGGGAATCCTCATCGCTGCGCGATGGGGCCTCACAGAACGGGCAGTTGTGGCTGCCCGTGACATGGTCCTGCCCGCCTTTGACGTAGGCAAGGCGGTGGGGCGTCCACAGACGTTGAAAGGCATCCGGAACCCCGGGGAGTTCAAAATTGTCCACAACGGGCTCGGGCGCCCCACCGATTTCACTCACGCCGTGCGGTTCCTAACGGCTTCAACAATGCGGGACACGGCCTCGGACACGGGCACCCCGTTGTCCTGGCTGCCGTCACGGAAACGGAAGGACACAGCGTTGGCATCGGCGTCGTCGCCACCGGCAATCAGTACAAAGGGAACTTTGTCCTTGCTGGCGGTGCGGATCTTCTTCGGGAAACGGTCGCTGGAGATGTCCACCTCGGCACGGATGCCGGCCTTCTTCAGTTGAGCGACGACGTCGTACATGTAGTCGTTGAACGCCTCGGCAACCGGGATGGCCACCACCTGGACGGGTGAGAGCCAGGCCGGGAAGGCGCCGGCGTAGTGCTCGGTCAGAACACCCATGAAACGCTCCACCGAGCCGAACAGCGCACGGTGGATCATGACGGGGCGCTGGCGGGTGCCGTCGGCTGCCTGGTATTCCAGTTCAAAACGCTCGGGCAGGTTGAAGTCCAGCTGGATGGTGGACATCTGCCAGGTGCGGCCCAGGGCGTCCTTGGCCTGCACGGAGATCTTGGGGCCGTAGAACGCGGCTCCACCGGGATCGGCGACGAGTTCCAGGCCGGAGGCCTCGGCAACCTCTGCCAGCGTGCGCGTGGCCTCGTCCCAGACGTCGTCGTCGCCGACGAACTTCTCCGGGTTCTTCGTGGAGAGCTCCAGGTAGAAGTCCTCCAGGCCGTAATCCTTGAGCAGTGAGAGGACAAAATTCAGCGTCTCGGTGAGCTCATCCTTCATCTGCTCCTTGGTGCAGTAGATGTGGGCGTCATCCTGTGTCATGCCGCGCACGCGCGTCAGGCCGTGCACCACGCCTGACTTCTCGTAGCGGTACACCGAGCCGAATTCGAACAGGCGTAGCGGCAGTTCGCGGTAGGAGCGGCCGCGTGAGCGGAAGATCAGGTTGTGCATGGGGCAGTTCATGGGCTTGAGGAAGTAGTCCTGGCCGGGCTTGCGCACCGTGCCGTCCTCATTCAGCTCAGCATCAACGTGCATGGGCGGGAACATGCCGTCGCGGTACCAGTCAAGGTGGCCGGAGACCTCGTAGAGGTGGCCCTTGGTGATGTGCGGTGTGTAGACGAAGTCGTAGCCGGCCTCGACGTGGCGCTTGCGCGAGTAGTCTTCCATCTCCTTGCGGATGATTCCGCCCTTGGGGTGGAACACCGGCAGGCCGGAGCCCAGCTCGTCGGGGAAGGAGAACAGGTCCAGCTCGACGCCCAGCTTGCGGTGGTCGCGGCGCTCGGCCTCGGCGATGCGCTCCTGGTAAGCCTTCAGGGCTTCCTTGGTGGGCCAGGCCGTGCCGTAGATGCGCTGCAGCTGCTGGTTGTTCTGGTTGCCCAGCCAGTAGGCCGCGGAGGTGCGGGTCAACGCAAAGGCGTTGGAGATGAGTTTCGTGTTTTGCAGGTGCGGGCCGCGGCACAGATCGCACCACACTGCCTCGCCGCTCTTGCGGTCAACGTTTTCGTAGATGGTGATCTCGCCAGCACCCACTTCAATGTTCACACCTTCGGCGGAGTCGGCAGCGTCATCGTTTTTCTTGCCCAAAAGCTCCAGCTTGTACGGCTCGTTGGCCATGGCAACGCGGGCTTCGTCCTCGGTGACCACGCGGCGGGCAAACTTTTGGTTTTGGTTGACGATCTTGAGCATCATCTTCTCAAGGGTCTTCAGATCCTCGGGTGTGAAGGGCTCGGCTACGTCAAAATCAAAGTAGAAACCGTCGGTGATGTACGGCCCGATGCCCAATTTGGCGTCGGGGCGCAACGCCTGCACGGCCTGGGCCATGACGTGGGCTGTTGAGTGACGCAAAACGTCCAGGCCGTCGGGGGAATCAATGGCAACGGGCTCCACGGAAGCGTCTGCTTCCAGCACTGCCGAGAGGTCCTTCAAGACCCCGTCCACGCGCATGACAACTACTTCGCGGCGTTCAAAGAACAGCTCCGCGCCGGTGGTGCCGGTGGCCACCGAAGTCGCGACGCCCTCGACCTTGATGGTGATTTGTGTATCCACTGGCACGTTTAACTCCTTGTTTTGTCCTGTGTGGCTCCATGTCTAAGCAACATACGGGGGTTGCTGTGAGCCTCTTTGATGGTATCGGGTTGGTGGGACCCCTTCCAACACGGGCGGCGCCGGGAGCAGGGGTGTGTTTTGCAAATCCCAGGCCTCCAACGCCTGAACAGTGATTCCCCGTGGTCCTGTTCGCCGCGTCAACCCCCGGATCAGGAGCATCCTGGTGCCAAAAAGCAGGGGCCCCGACTTTTCCTGCGCCTCGGAAAAGAAGGTGGCGTCCACACACCCGGTGCCGTCGTCAATGCTGATAAACACCACCCGTTTCCCGCCCCGCATGGGTGGCGTTTGCGTGGCCACCCGCACCCCTGCCACCAAAACCTCACTGTTGTTGCGCATGCCCAGCAGCTGGTCAGCCCGGCTGACCCCCAACTGTTCCAGAAGAGGTGCGTAACTTCCCATCAGGTGATCGCTCACGTCCATGGACAACAGGTCAAGTTCGGTGCGTACCGTCTCCGCCATGCTGGCCGCCGGATGCACAGCCGGCAGCGCCCCTAACTCCACATCCTCCAGGGGCAGGTGCAACTGGCCCGCAATGGGATGGTTGCGCTTGCTGCCCTTGCCGGCAGGGAGGCTGTTGACGTGGGCTATGAGGTCGGCACGGTTTGCCGTATTGCCGGTAAGGCGTTGTGCCTGGTGGTGCAGGGAATCCAGGGCGCCGAGCTGGGCAAGCCGCTTCAACGCGGGCCGGCTCAGCTTGGCCCGATCACGCAGATCAGCCAGCGAGTCATAAGGCTGGCCGTGGAGGATCCTTTTCAGTTCCGTCCCGGAGAGCCCATACACCCCGGCCAGGCTCATGCGAATACCCGTCACGTTGCTGGCTGTCCGCTCGGCACTGTACTGGCCGCCACTGGCGTTGATGTCCAGCGGCAGGATGGGGATGCCCAGGCGCCTGGCCTCAGCCACCAGCAGGCGCCGCGGATACATGCCGGGATCGTGCTCCCACAACCCCGTCAGAAACTCGGCTGGATGGTGCGCCTTCAGCCAGGCCGACTGGTAGGTGGGAACAGCAAAGGCAGCCCCATGGGCCTTGCAGAAGCCAAAACTGCCAAAAGCCTTCAGCGTCTCCCACACCTCATCAATGACAGCCGTGCTGTAACCGTGCGCAGTGGAGTGTTCCCTGAAGTACTTTTCGATGGCTGGTTCCACGCCGGGCTTTCCCAGCCCACGCCGAAACTCGTCCGCGCGGGACAGGGTGCATTTGGTCATGACACTGAAGGTTCGCAGCACCTGTTCATGAAAAACCGTCACCCCGTGTGTCTCCGCAAGGGCCGGTATCAGATCCGGGTGCGCGTAGTGGGCGGGGGTGAAGCCCGCCCTGTTTTCCAAGAACGGTTTCACCATATTTGATTTCATGGGGCCGGGCCTGAACAAGGAAATGTCAATGACCAGATCGCTGAACTCGGTGGGCGCCATCTTGCCCACCAGTTCACGCTGGCCCGGGGACTCAATCTGGAAACACCCCAGCGTGTGGGTGCTGCGGATCAACTCAAAGGTGGGTTCGTCGTCGAACGGGACGGCATCAAGATCAATGCCACCCCCCTCGTTGATGAACGGCGCCGCCGGGTGGTGCCCGCCCTCAGCGGCAACGGCCTCCTTGGAAGGGTGCAGCCGGATGATTTCCCGCACGGCATAGGCCATGGCGCTTTGCATGCGCACACCCAGCACATCGAGTTTGAGCATGCCCATGGCATCCATGTCGTGCTTATCAAATTGACTCATGGGCAGGCCCAGCCCGCTCGGCTGCACAGGTGTCCTGTTCAATAAGGACGAATCCCCCAGGATCACCCCGCAGGGGTGCATGGAAATGTGCCTGGGCAAACTGTCCAGGCGTTCGGTGAGGTCAACCAGCAGATCCAGCTGGGCGCCTCCTTGCGCATGGCGGGAGTTTTCCACCTGTGCGGCAAAATCGCGCAGCTCAGGCTTCTCCTCCAGCGCCTCCCTGAAGGATCCTGCCGAAAACCGCCACAGCTGTTTGGCGATTTGGTCAATATCAGCCTTGTCCATGCCCAGCGCCAGCCCGGCATCCCTGACAGCGCCGCGGGCACGGTAGCTGTTTTGCATGCTCATCAGGGTGACCCGTTTTGAGCCGAAACGCTCAAAGATGCGTCTGTATACGTTGTGGCGTTCCGCGCTTTCCACATCAAGGTCAATGTCCGGCAGCGTTGACCTGTCCAGGGAGAGGAACCGTTCAAAGAGCAGGTCATTGGCTATGGGGTCCACCGCGCTGATGCCCAGCAGATAGTTGACCAGGGACGACGCCCCGGACCCTCGCGCCGCCCGGCGCACCCCCATGTCCTTGATCATCTCCGAGACCTCGGCCACAGTAAGAAAGTAGGAATCGAAACCCAGACCACTAATGGTGGCCAGCTCCGTCTCGAGCCTGCCTCGCACCTCCAGCAGCTTTTTGCCGGGGAGTCCCCCAAAGCGCTGGTTCAGCCCCGCTTCCGTGCGTTGGCGCAGCTCCATGCCGGCTGGCTGCGTCAAACCCAACACTTGAGACTCGGGGGTTTTGGGCTGCTTCCAGCCAAGATCCGCTGCAGGGTCAAGCCTGCACTTGTCCGCCAATTGTTCCGTGTTGGACCACAACTGCCTCAGCTCGGCACTGCCATAGCCGCCCTGGTGAACAATCTCCTGCGCCACGGACTGCATCTGGGCAGCATTTTTAAGCCAGGCCTGCCCCGTGGGTTGCAAGTCATTGAGCTTCTCCAGGGGCGAGATGTTCCTGGCAGCATCCAAGACATCCGCCGTTGGCGCATCGTCTTCACAGCTGTAGCGCACGGCGTTGCTCAAAACGGCCGGCACATCAAACTCCTGCGCCAATTTCAGCATCCGCACAGCATGGGATGTGCTCATGGGCGCACCGGGAGCGCTCAGGTGGCTCAGGATTTCCACCACAAGGGATCCCACTGGCATGGCATTGCGCCACGAAAGGAATTTGGTGCGCGGCAGCAGATACTTGCGCCCGTTCAGCGCCCTGCCCACGGGAGAACCAGGACCCAGCAAGACTGTTAAGACTGCCCTGCCGGAAGCCGGATCCAGCACGGCTGCAGCCAGTTGGGCCAGGGTGATGCCCACCAGCCCCCGGGGCTGGTCATGCGCGGCCGAAATGAGGCGGCACAGGGCGCCGTAACCTGCGCCCGGAGCCACGAATCCCCCGCCGTGGGCCAGGATCACCACACGCCCCGCCACTTCCAGACCGTTTTGCCCCTCTTCCAACACGGCAAGGTCAACCCCTACAAGGGGGTCAATCCCGGCAGCCCTGCAGGCCTTGACATGTTTAACGGCGCCATAGAGCCCATCCCTGTCGGTGATAGCAAGCGCGTTGGCGCCGTCTGCCGCCGCAGCCTGGGCCAAGTCATCAGGCCAGGAAACCCCATAGTGGGCGCTGAAGGCTGAGGCGCAGTGCAAATGGACAAAGTTACGCACCCTCCTGCAGCTCCTTAAATTTCTCATCCAGCGCGTCATGGATTTTTATGACGCGCCAACGGTCACTGGGCCGGTACCTCACCAGATCCAAGGTCAACAACTCCGTTGCGCCATCCTGGCGCACTTGCACCCGCCACATTTGGGTGTCCACGTACCCCACTCCCTCGCCAGGCCGCATGCGGGTCTCACTTTCCCACCAGGGCCGCCGTTCATACCAACACAATGGTTCGGCGGCCAGGTCATAGAGCCGTCCGCGCCACCACAGCTGCACCAGCGCCCCCTCGGCTGAGCGCACCACATTGACTGACTCGCTAAACGTGCCCATGCGTGCACTCCACCTCCACCCGGCAATACCAACTCAGCATCATATTCTTGATCCGAATGGCTTATTAGTACATATATCCGAATAGATTTAAGTGTACGCTCAGTTTCACGCGGAACGTAACCCGCCCATTGGGAAGAAACGCCTGCGCGGACATTTGTTCTGCGCTTAAAGCGTTATGTAGATAGCTGACAACGCAACTGGCGTCTAGCATGGCCTTATGGCCATTGGCCTAGTCTCCCTGACGGCGTCACCACGATTTTTGAAGGAGCGTTCCATGACTGACATGGTCACCCTCATCGCTAAGACCAATCCGTTGGAACGGGAGCTCAAGATGGCTTCCCGTACTGTGCAGGAATCAGATCTCCAACGCCTCGGTGAGCTGTACTTCACCGCCTACGACGCCGGTGCCGCCGGCGATTCGATCGAAGTTGCCTTGGCGGACATCCAGGCATCCTGGGCCGGCAAATACGGCCATTTCCTCCCCAATGCCTCCCACGTGGCACTGGATAAAAACGGCAAAATCGTTGCAGCGGTGCTGGTGGTGGAACACGCCATCGGTGACGACACTCCCGATGCACCTTTCATCATTGAACTGATCACTGACCGTGAGCACCGCCGCCGGGGCTTGGCCGAGGACTTGGTACTTACCACCATGGACACCTTGTTCAACGAGGGCAAGGCAGATGTGGCCCTACGGGTGGAAGCCACCAATTCCGCAGCCCTTGCCCTGTACCTGTCTCTGGACTTCCACCGCTGGTCTCCCGAAGACACCGAGGACTAAAGCTTCACCATGGAGCAGCGGCTGACGTTTATTTCCTTGGGAGTCCACACAGTGGAACGCTCCCGTGAGTTCTATCTCACAGGCTTGGGCTGGACGGCGCATCAGGAGGTGCCAGGCCAGGTCATCTTCCTGCAGCTGAACCATGGGCTCATTTTGTCGCTGTGGAGCCGTGAAGCCATGGCCGCCGAGTTGGGTGTTGAGCCTTCCGACGGCGTCCCTCCCATCACACTGAGCCACAACGTTGGCAGTGTTGCCGAGGTCGACGCCGTCTTGGCGCAGGCGGTTGCGGCGGGCGCCGTCGTGGACCATCCTGCCGCGCAGCAGCCTTGGGGCGGCTACAGCGGTTATTTTGCCGATCCTGACGGCTTCCGCTGGGAAGTTGCCTTCAATCCCACCTGGGCCGTGGACGACGCCGGAAACGTCACCGTCTAGCCGGGACCCGGCCCCTGGAGCGCGATGGGCTCGATGAGCTCGATGGGCTCGATGAGTCCGGGGTTGTCATTGCGCACATTGCCCACAGCGGCGCCGACCGGATCCAGCACCCAGCTGGCAGCCTGCCTGTAGGCATCCGCCAAGACCATCTCCAGCAGTTGTGCCGGCGTTTCTGCCTGCGGGTTGAGCCATTCGGCCAGACCTTTTGCCGTCAGAGGCACCGGCAGCCTGTCGTGCAATGTGGCCAGTTCACCCTCAGGTGGCGATGCCATGGTGATGATGCTGGCGGACAGCAGCCACTGATCGGGCGCCCCGTTTTCCTTGCTGGGGTCCTTCCACCATTCATAAAGCCCGGCAAAGGTAATGAGTGAGCCGTCCGCACTGTGCACAAAATACGGCTGCTTGCTCTTCCCATCGGCCGACTTTTTCCATTCGTAGTAGCCCTGCACGGGCACGCCGCACCGCTTCGATTTCAAGGCTGAGCGGAACGTTGGCTTCTCCGCCACGGTTTCACTGCGCGCGTTGAAGGCCCGCACACCCACGCTTGGGTCCTTGGCCCAGCCCGGCACCAACCCCCATTTGGCAACATGGATCTGCCGGTGGACCTCGCCGTCAATGAGCCGCTCCAGCACAATGGGCACATCCGTGGTGGGGGCAACGTTGTAGGAGGCCCTCAGCTCAAGGGACGCCTCTGCCTCCGCTTCCAGCTCCGCCACCAAATCGCCCACTGCCCTGGCCATTACGTATCGTCCACACATGGAATCCATGGTGGCACAAACTGCCGCTTCGGCGCAGAACCTGCCCACAAGCAGCGCGGCAAGACCAGTGGCACAGACTGTTCCGGCGGCGCAGGCCATGCATGTGACACAAGATGAGGAATATCCCCTCCACCCGGTAGCGTTGTCACCAGTAGCATTCAACAAGACTTTTCTTTCAAGGAGTATTTGACGTGGATTTCACCCCCGACGCTGGCAGCATCACCATGTTTTCCACCACGTGGTGCGGCTATTGCAAGCGCCTGAAGAAGCAGCTGGACGCCGAAGGAATCGGCTACACCGAGATCAACATCGAAGATGTTCCGGGTACGGCCGAGCTCGTTGAAAGCCTCAATGACGGCAACCAGACGGTCCCCACCGTGTTGTTTCCGGACGGCTCAGCAGCAACCAACCCCTCCTTGAAGGATGTTGTAGCCAGGCTTGCCGCCTAGTCACAGCCGGCTCATGAAGCCGTGTAGCCTGTCAGGAACCTCATTTTGATGTTCCGCAAGGCGGAACACAACGGATTCTAGGAGCTCTTCCATGGTGCACAAGGTCAAAGGCGCAGTAGTCCTGAGCAAGGACGCGGCCGTCACAATCGAAACCATCCTGGTCCCGGATCCGGGACCGGGTGAAGCGCTCGTGGACATCTTGACCAGCGGTGTTTGCCATACTGACTTGCACTACAAGCAGGGCGGGATCAGCGATGACTTCCCGTTCCTGCTGGGCCATGAGGCTACAGGTGTAGTCAGCGCCGTGGGTGCCGGGGTCACCAACGTGGTTCCAGGCGACAGGGTCATCCTGAACTGGCGCGCTGTTTGCGGCACCTGCCGGGCGTGCGCCAAGGGCCAGGCCCAGTACTGCTTCAATACGGCCAACGCCACGCAGAAGATGACGCTCGAGGACGGCACCGTCCTCTCCCCCGCACTGGGCATTGGCGCCTTCATTGAGAAGACCCTCGTGGCGGCCGGGCAATGCACCAAGGTTGATCCGGATGTTGACCCGGGAGCTGTGGGTCTGCTGGGCTGCGGCGTCATGGCAGGCATCGGCGCGGCCATCAACACCGGCGGCGTGAAGCGCGGCGACTCCGTGGCCGTGATCGGCTGCGGCGGCGTGGGCTCGGCGGCCATTGCCGGGGCAGCACTTGCCGGCGCCACCACCATCGTTGCCGTTGACCGCGATCCCAAGAAGCTGGAAGCCGCCCTTGCACTCGGGGCCACGCACACGGTGGATTCCTCCCAGGAGGATGCCGTGCTCGCCATTCAGAACCACACCGGCGGGTTCGGGGCAGATGTGGTGATTGACGCCGTCGGACGTCCCGAAACGTACAAGCAGGCGTTCTACGCCCGCGACCTTGCCGGCACCGTGGTGCTGGTGGGTGTGCCCACCCCGGAGATGACGCTGGAACTGCCACTGCTGGATGTGTTTGGCCGCGGCGGGTCCCTGAAGTCGTCCTGGTACGGCGACGCCCTTCCTTCGCGTGATTTCCCCATGCTGGTTGAGTTGTACAAGCAGGGCAAACTGGATTTGGACGCCTTTGTGAGCGAACGCATCACCATCAACGACATTGAGGCAGCGTTCAGCAAAATGGGCCAGGGCTCAGTGCTGCGATCCGTGGTGGAGTTCGCATGAGCGCCCGCATTGAGCGCCTGGTGACCTCAGGAACTTTCTCGCTCGACGGCGGCACCTGGGACGTGGACAACAACGTGTGGTTGGTGGGTGACGACGCGCAGGTCTATGTGATCGACCCCGCCCACAACCCCGGCGCCATCAAGGAGGCTGTGGGGGAACGCACCGTCAAGGCGGTTTTGCTGACGCACGGCCATGACGACCACATCCGCTTCGCCCGTGACTTTGCCGACCTGGTGGGGGCTCCCGTGTTCATGAACCCGGCGGACCAAATGCTGTGGGAGCACATTTTCCCAGGCACCGCCCCGGATGCCACCATCGCCGACGGCGACGCCTTTGAGCTGGCGGGCACCGTGCTGACGGCCCTGCACACTCCCGGGCACTCCCCCGGATCGACATGCTTCTATGCCGAGTCGCTGGGCACTGTTTTCACCGGCGACACCTTGTTCAACGGCGGGCCCGGGGCAACAGGGCGCTCCTACAGCGACTTCCCCACCATCGTTGCCTCCATCAAGGAGCGGTTGCTGACCCTGCCACCGGAGACGGTGGTGAACACCGGTCACGGCGATTCAACCACCATTGGTGCTGAGGCGCCGGGAGTGCTGGCCGCCGGGCAGTAACTTATTGGCGGGAATCACGAAAGCGCCGTGTGGGCTGCGTAGGCGGCCAACACGGCGTCTTCCACATCGTCCACAGTGATCTCCGAAACCAGATCCTGCGCAGCGCCGGCAGTGGCAGGATCCCATTCCAGGCCCAGGGCTGCATAGGTGCCGGTGAGGACGCTGCGGATGGGTGCCGAATTCTCCACAACAATCACCGAGCTGAACAGCCACGCACCCGAGACCACGCGTTGGGCCGTGCCCACGAGCTTGATCCGCCCGGCCGGGCCGCTGCCGTACACACTGAATTCGCCCGGGCAGTACTCCCCTGGAATTTCGCCCACGGCGGCATCCACGCCCAGACTTTGCAGGGCTTGGGCAAACAGGTCCCCAAAGAAGCCAAACCTCGCCTTGGCCCCGGCAATGGCGTCATCCTCGCGTTGCAGGTGATCCACCACCAGTGTGCCCTGGTGGTAGGCGGCTGCCCGGCCGCCTGCCTTGCGCACTGCAGGCACGAAGCCGTGTTCCCGGGAGACCTGTTCGGCGTGACTGAACCCCTCAAGCCTGGTGTCGCGCTGCCCAAAGGCCACTGTGGGCTCCGGGCGGTAGAGCCGGAGCATGTCAGCTTGGTCGCCGGTTTTCACTCTGGCCAACAGCTCCAGGGCGTAATTGAGATCGGCTTCGGCGCCCAGATTATGCAGCTGGCGGTGGACTTCCAGCAACGGGGCCATCATGGCGCTCATGGGCGGTGCGGGATGGGTCGGATAGTCAAGATCTGTTCCGTTCGCGCAAAGGGGCCATTGATGTCATTGAGCACTGAGGACGTTAGCCCGATGCCGTCGCCGGCAATGGTCACATGGGTGTCCAGTCCCAGCCACTCACCCACAGGTTCACGGTAAATGTGGATGGAGAGGTCAACGTTGGGAAACATGAAGCCCCCGGGAACCGGAGCCATGCGCGCCGACACGCCATTGGCGCTGTCGGCCAGTCCCAGGAGGCGCACCAGCGCCGAGGAGTGTTCACCGCCGTCGAGCATGGTGTAGGGGCTGTGCAGCCAGGCACGTCCGCGACCGGGCCGGTGGTCGGGATGGGAGCGGCCCTGCACGGACTTGATGAAGCCGCCGGGCCAGCTGCTCAACCCGTCCCAGGGCACTGAGCTTTCCAAGCTGGCCATGGGCTCATCTTCGTAGGCTTCAACGGCTGAGGTGTCATTGGTTTGCAACCGCCAGGCCGTGACACGGACCGCCACGCGCCCCTCGGCAACCAGTTCCGCCTGCAGGAGTTCAATGGTTTTTCCGGGACGCAAAAGTGTTGTGTCAATGGTGAATGCACCGGCCGGAATCAGCCCCAGGATGTCGAAGCTCAAGCGGGCCAGGCGCATGTCCGCGCGGGGCTCAAACTGTTCCAGGGCATGAACCATGATGCCCGTCACGGGGGCCATGTGCTGTTCGTGCGTGTTCCAGGCACCTTGGGCGTGAATGGTTGACTCGTAGCGGTTTTCACCCAGATGGCGGTAGTACGATGTCACCTCAGCGGCGCACTGCGTTGTGTTCTCCGGCATGGCTATGACTCTACCGGCAGCCTTGCCGGGTAGCCCAAATGGGTGGTTAGGCCTGCTGTGTTGCGGGGTTGACAGCTTCTGGTGTGATTGCGGGGCAATCTTCCAGGGCGCTCTTGTCCAACTTGCGGGTTCGGGATACGCGGAACAGGTGAATGCTCAAGGCAGCCACGCCGGCCAGCAGCACCAGGCCAATGAGGGCAAGGGGTGATCCGGCGGCTGCGGCCAGGGCCGCGTCAAAGGCGGCAAGGCCAATGGTCGCGTAGATGGTGGCCCAGGCTATGGAACCAATCACTGTGGCCGGGATGTAGCGGCGCAGGGGCATGCGGCCCAGACCGGCAGCAGTGTTGATGGCCGTTTGCACGCCGATGGTCAAAAAACTCACGCTCACGGCCGGAGCGCCCCAGCGGGCAATGATTTTTTCTGCCCGCAAGACTGCCGGGGAGTCCAGGTGCTTTTGCAGCTTTGTCTTGCGTCCGCCGGCGGCCAGGCCGCGGCCTGCCCAGTACGTGGCGTTGGAGCGCAGCATGACAATGGCAAAGAGGATCAGAAAGGCCCAGATGAAAGGCAGGGAGACGATGCTGTCCATCATGAGCGCGTGCTACCTCCTGGGCCATCAAAATAATATAGCTACAGAATCCTGAGCTATTAGTCTTACCTTAGCTTATCGAAGGGCAGTGCGGTTGGGTTAATTTCAGTGGGGTGACACTGCTCGCGCGGGCCACGGCTGCCAGCCGCCGGGAAGCGTTTTGAACACAGCCCGCGCTGCCTTGATGCGCTCTCTGGGCAGGCTGCTGAACCGTAGCGGCCCGGCCGAGCTGCTGCTACCCCCGGGAAATGTGATGCTCATGTGCAGGGCCGGGCTGAACCCGCCCGTAAACCACTCCTTGTACTCTCCGGCGGCAACGGCAAGGACCACCCGTTCCAGTTCATCGGCTGCGGTGTCCAGCGTTTCATCACAGGCATCACAGCCACAGGTTGGCGCCGGGGCAGCATGCAACAATCCGGCGTGGACCTGCACGGACGGAAAATCCAGGTATTCAAAGATGAGCGGGGCCGCGTCCGGGGTTGACGGGGTGATCCTGACGGCGCGAACTGAGGTGACCTCTTGGTTCCCCATGCCACCTTGTTGCGGTACGAGCGCCAGCCCTTCCTCAATCACGCAGCCGTAGTTGGCACGAAGATGCCCAAGGAGCGCATCAGCCACCGCATGCAGGCCCGCGAACCTCTCCGGACGACTCCCGCGGCTGTACGCCTCATCCGGCGTGGTGTCCATGCCCCACCGATTCCCATACTCAATGACAGCGCCGTCGTCTGCCGTGAACTCGGTAGCGGCAATGCTGGGCCGCTGGTAACTTTCGCTCATGTCACCACCCTAGCCAGATGCGTGAGATGGCGCACAGTTGAGCGGTTCGGGGCTAGCATCAGTGCATGACCAACGATGCTCAGCCGTCCCAGACGTCCGGCCCCTCCTCCACCTCCCTCTTGGATGAGACGATTGGCGCCAACTTTGTTCGCACAGCCGGCCGCTTCCCGGACAGGGAGGCGCTGGTGGACGTGCCGTCGGGGCGCCGCTGGAGCTATGCGCAGTTGAATCACGACGTCGATGCCCTGGCCCGCGGTTTGCTCGCCGCCGGGGTGGGCAAGGGTGATCGGGTGGGCATCTGGGCGCCCAATGTGCCCGAATGGGTGCTCATCCAGTACGCCACGGCCAAGATCGGAGCCATCCTGGTCAACGTCAACCCGGCCTACCGGACCCACGAGCTCAAGTACGCCGCCCAGCAATCGGGCATGCGCCTGCTGGTGGCAATGCCGGCGTTCCGCAGCTCAGACTACGCCGCCATGATTGAGACCGTCCTGCCCGAATGTGCAGACCTGGTGGACGTTGTTTACATCGGCACGGAGTCCTGGGACGCACTCGTGGCGGGCGGGTCGGCGGTGGCCGCTGACGCCGTCGAACATGCCATGGAGGGATTGAACCCGAACGATCCCATCAACATCCAGTACACCTCGGGCACCACCGGCTACCCCAAGGGTGCCACACTGAGCCACCACAACATCCTGAACAACGGCTACTTCGTGACGGAGACCATCAAGTTCACCGAGCAGGACAGGCTCTGCCTGCCAGTGCCGTTTTACCACTGCTTCGGCATGGTCATGGGCAACTTGGGTGCCACCACGCACGGGGCCGCCATCATCATTCCGGCGGCGGCCTTCGATCCTGCAGCCACGCTGGCGGCCGTGCAGAAGGAGCACTGCACAGCCCTGTACGGCGTGCCCACCATGTTCATTGCGGAAATGAACCTGCCCGACTTTGCCAGCTACGATCTCTCCAGCCTGCGCACTGGCATCATGGCCGGCTCCCCCTGCCCCGTGGAGGTCATGAAGCGGTGCATGGCCGAGATGCATATGGCGCAGGTGTCCATAGCGTACGGCATGACTGAGACGTCACCGGTATCCATGCAGACGCAGACTGACGACGATGTGGCGCATCGGACCGAAACCGTGGGCCGGGTGCACCCGCATCTGGAGGTCAAGATTGTGGATCCGGCCACCGGGCTTACGGTTACGCGGGGCACCACCGGCGAATTTTGCACGCGCGGGTACTCGGTCATGCTGGGGTACTGGAATGATCCGGAGAAGACGGCCGGCGCCATTGATGCTGACCGGTGGATGCACACGGGTGATCTTGCGGTCATGTTCAGCGACGGCTATGTCAACATTGTGGGCCGGATCAAGGACATGGTGATTCGGGGCGGGGAAAACCTGTACCCGCGTGAAATTGAGGAGTTCCTCTACCAGCACCCGGATGTTGCCGATGTGCAGGTCATTGGGGTGCCGGATGAAAAGTACGGTGAGGAGCTGTGCGCCTGGATCATGATGAAGCCGGATGCAGTGCCGCTGGATCAGGCCGCCGTGGCCGCCTATTGCGAGGGCCAGCTGTCCCGCCACAAGGTGCCGCGCTACGTTCTGGTGGTCAACGAGTTCCCCATGACCGTGACGGGCAAGGTGCGCAAAATGGACATGCGCGCCGCCACGATGGAGCTGCTGGGGCTCTAGGAAGCACGACGGCGTGCCAACTTGGCCGTTCCGCGCCGACAGTCTGCCAAACTGGCGAGGGCCCATGAAATTTCATGCGCCGCGGCCCGTTTGGCACGCCGTCACGCATGGTTGCCTTTAACCGCCACCCTCAAGACGATTTCGCAGCCCCGGCCATGCTGTTCCGAACCCCGGGTGCAGCGGCAATGCGGAGACTGCACCAAGCGGCACCCATTCCAGGGCCAGGCTCTCGGGGTCGCTGATGACGGGCTCAAACGGCACCACGGCCTCGACGGCCACTGTGGTGTAGCTCCAGTAGCCCACGTCGTAGACGGAGGTGAATAGCAGTTCCACGTTCGCCCGCGGAACCCCGGCTTCTTCCCAAGCCTCACGCGACGCGCCGTCAACGGCGCTTTCACCATGGTGCAGTGCACCGCCGGGCAGGCCCCACGTGCCGCCATGGTGGGACCAGATGGCCCGGTGCTGCAGCAGGACTCCGCGGCCGGCGTCGAACACCAGCAACCCGGCGGAGCCAAACTTCCCCCAGAACTTGCCCTGCTCCCCCTCGACCCAGGCGTCGCCGGGGTCACGGTTGCTGCCAAGCCTGCCCGGACGCACAGCAGCCGCGGCATCCCGAACGAATCGGGCGGCCGCGGACGCAGAACTCGAGTGCGTGTGGGAATCTTCCTCATCCATGGCTTCCACGGTATCAACAACGCAGTGGCGGACGCCGCCGAACCGTGCCGCCTAGTCCATGAATTCCATCCGCCTGAACCGGAGTTCCCGTTCTGCACCACGCAGCGGAGAACCGCTAAACGGCAGACTCTCCAGCGGGATGGAATTGGCGGCGTCCAAGGCGAGCATGTTGGCGGCTGCCGCAGCCTTCGGAGGCAGCCCCAGGGAAGCGGCAAATTCAGCCCAATGCCTTGCCTTGAGGTTCTTGTACTTGCCCGCAATGGACAATGCCATGGTGTTGTCACCATAGACGAGTGTGCAGGGCACGTCGTAGATGGGGGCCATGGCGAAAGCGCACTCGGAATTGCCCAGAATCGATAGGTTCTTGGCATGGAGGTCTCCGTTGCCGGTCAGCCACGCGAAGACAAACTGCAGATACATATTGCGTTTGGCCAGAATTGGGGCGTGGCAATGCCGGGCCAATGCCACGACTACGTCCTCGGAGGCAACACTGTACTTGGAGGCCGGCGGCAGCCCGAGCACCTGGGTCCCATCTTCCAGGGGCAATCTCAGCCAGCTCCCGCCGTCACCCTTGACGCGGTCGAAACGTTCCACGAGCAGGCCGGCCAGACCGTTCCTGTCACTGATGACCCTGCTCTTCGCCACGGGAACCTTCAGCCCCTTGGCTGCGGCGAGGTGTGCCGCCTCATTGACCACAAGGTGCGGATTCTCTGCCGGATCCAACTTCAGCAGGTAGCGCATTCCACGCAGTGCCAGCGGGGTGGTCAGCATGGACGCACTGGCCTTGTCCTGGACACCAGGCAGTCCGTGAAGGTCGACGGAATTCGCCAGAGCCGCGAAGTCTATTTCCTCCGGATGCGAGGTGTTGGCCAACGATTCGGGTTCGGTGGGAGTAACTCCGGCCGGAACCACCTGGACATCGCCGGGCATGTCAGCTCCGACGGCCAGCAGAAGGGAGAGCTCGTCGTCAAAACTTGTCTTGGCAGCGTTCTTCAAGACGGTCAGGCGGTGGCCCTCGGGCAAAAGTCCCGTGAAGAACGGCGGCAGCGCCCCGTTCTGGGTGTCGACCGCCACTGCTGACAGGGGCAGGGAGAATGCCACGGGCGTTTCTCCGCCAGCCAAGTAGCCATCCCGGTAGGCGAATCGAACGCCCCCTTTTTCTGTGCGCGAGAGACTGCCAGCCAAGGCTCCACCTTTGTAGACGTCAGCGTCCCGAATGAGCTTGAGGTGCTGTAGATCCTGAGTCATCCGGTGACCGTCAGGCGCAGCCCCAGGACGTTGGCCGCCGCCGCCACAGCCCGCAGCGAGGGATTGCCGGTCCCCGTTTCGATGGCCCGGATGGTGCGCTCCGAGGTCTCGGCGAGGTTGGCCAGGTCTTCCTGGGTCAGCCCTGCATCCTTGCGTGCACGGCGAATGCTGTTAGCTACGGCGGTAATACTCTCCACGACACTCCTCCGAACGGCAACAAAATGCCGATTTCGGCATCTGTACTTGCCATCGTGCACCACAATTGTCATTTCGGCAATATTTTGCCGAAAATAGCTGGCCACAGCGCCCAAGGGCCGGGATCAAGCCAAACCGGTAAAATATTGCCGGTTTCGGAACCGCATTGGCCATAACGCACAATGCGCACAGCCCAACCGAATCGGTCAGGCTGCGCGCATCAAGTTGCTGGAGTTAGAAGTCCCAGTCGTCGTCTTCGGTGTTGACTGCCTTGCCGATGACGTAGGAGGAACCTGAGCCGGAGAAGAAGTCGTGGTTCTCGTCAGCATTCGGTGAGAGCGCGGACAGGATGGCCGGGTTCACGTCGGTGACGGCGGCCGGGAACATGGCCTCGTAGCCCAGGTTCATGAGCGCCTTGTTGGCGTTGTAGTGCAGGAACTTCTTGACGTCCTCGGCCAGGCCAACGGAGTCGTAAAGATCGTGCGTGTACTGAACCTCGTTCTCGTACAGCTCAAACATGAGCTCGAAGGTCCACGCCTTCAGTTCTTCCTTGCGCTCTGCGGAGACACCTTCCAGGCCCTTCTGGTACTTGTACCCGATGTAGTAGCCGTGTACGGCCTCATCGCGAATGATCAGGCGGATCAGGTCAGCGGTGTTCGTCAGCTTGGCCCGTGAAGACCAGTACATCGGCAGGTAGAAGCCCGAGTAGAACAAGAACGATTCCAACAAGGTGGAGGCGATCTTGCGCTTGAGGGGGTCATCACCGTAGTAGTAGGACTCAATGATCTGAGCCTTCTTCTGCAGGTTCACGTTCTCCACCGACCAGCGGAAGGCTTCGTCGATTTCCTTCGTGGAGCACAGGGTGGAGAAGATCGAGGAGTAGCTCTTGGCGTGCACCGATTCCATGAACGCAATGTTCGTGTAGACGGCTTCCTCGTGCGGGGTGATGGCGTCCGGGATCAGCGAAACGGCGCCAACCGTGCCCTGCAGGGTGTCCAGCAAGGTCAGGCCGGTGAACACGCGCATGGTGAGCAGCTGCTCGTCCGGTGTCAGCGTGGCCCACGACTGGATGTCGTTGGACAGCGGCACTTTTTCCGGCAGCCAGAAGTTGTTGACCAGGCGGTTCCAGACGTCTACGTCCTTCTCGTCCTCAATCCGATTCCAGTTGATGGCCGTTACATGGCTCGCCAACTTCAGCTTGTCCGGTGTCATGGCTGCTTCTCTCCTTGTAAAAATCCTGGTGGCCGCATGGGCCAGATCAATCTTAAGCCAAAGGGACGACGGCGGGACGCACCCGCCGTCGTACTCTTCAGTTATGTGGTGCTACAGCATGCACGAGACACAATTTTCAACCTCGGTCCCTTCCAGCGCGAGCTGGCGGAGACGGATGTAGTAAATGGTCTTGATGCCCTTCTTCCAGGCATAAATCTGCGCTTTGTTGATGTCACGCGTGGTGGCGGTGTCCTTGAAGAACAACGTCAGGGACAGGCCCTGGTCCACGTGCTGCGTGGCGGCAGCGTAGGTGTCGATGGTCGCTTCGAAACCGAGCTCATAGGCATCCTTGTAGTACTCAAGGTTGTCATTGGTCAGGTACGGGGCCGGGTAGTACACGCGGCCCAGCTTGCCTTCCTTGCGGATCTCAATGCGCGAAGCCACCGGGTGGATCGAGGACGTGGAGTTGTTGATGTAGCTGATGGAGCCCGTGGGCGGGACAGCCTGCAGGTTCTGGTTGTAGATGCCGTGCTCCATGACGGAGGCCTTCAGCGCACGCCAGTCTTCCTGGGTGGGGATGTGGATGCCGTCAAACATTTCGGCAACCTTGGCTGTCTGCGGAACCCATTCCTGATCCGTGTACTTGTCAAAGAACTCGCCGCTGGCGTACTTGGACTTTTCGAAGCCGGCAAACGTTGTGCCGGTCTCCATGGCGATCAGGTTGGAGGCCCGGATGCAGTGGTACACCACCGAGTAGAAGTAGATGTTGGTGAAATCCAGGCCCTCTGCGGAGCCGTAGTGGACCCGCTCGCGGGCCAGGTAACCGTGCAGGTTCATCTGGCCCAGGCCAATGGCGTGCGACTGGTCGTTGCCCTTGGCAATGGACGGCACGCTGGTGATGTTGGACATGTCAGAGACAGCCGTCAGCGTGCGGATGGAAGTCTCAATGGTGCTGGCGAAGTCCGGTGAGTCCATGGCCTTGGCAATGTTCAGCGAGCCAAGGTTGCAGGAGATGTCCTTGCCGGTGTCGGCGTAGGACAGGTCATCGTTGTACGTGGTGGGCGCAGAAACCTGAAGGATCTCGGAGCACAGGTTGGACATGATGATCTTGCCGTCGATCGGGTTGGCGCGGTTCACCGTGTCTTCAAACATGATGTACGGGTAGCCGGACTCGAACTGGATCTCGGCAAGCGTCTGGAAGAACTCGCGCGCCTTGATCTTGGTCTTCTTGATGCGGGCGTCATCAACCATCTCGTAGTACTTCTCAGTGACTGAGATGTCGGAGAACGGCATGCCGTAAACCTTTTCGACGTCGTACGGGGAGAACAAGTACATGTCCTCGTCGCGCTTGGCCAACTCAAAGGTGATGTCCGGAACCACAACACCCAGGGAAAGGGTCTTGATGCGAACCTTCTCATCAGCGTTTTCACGCTTGGTGTCCAGGAAACGGTTGATGTCCGGGTGGTGGGCGTGCAGGTAAACAGCACCCGCGCCCTGGCGGGCACCAAGCTGGTTGGCGTAGGAGAAGCTGTCCTCGAGAAGCTTCATCACGGGGATGACGCCGGAGGACTGGTTCTCGATCTGCTTGATGGGGGCACCGACTTCGCGGATGTTGGTCAGCGCGAACGCCACACCGCCGCCGCGCTTGGAGAGCTGCAGTGCGGAGTTGATGGAGCGGCCAATGGACTCCATGTTGTCTTCGATGCGGAGCAGGAAGCACGAGACCAGCTCGCCGCGCTGGCGCTTGCCGGCGTTCAGGAATGTGGGGGTTGCGGGCTGGAAGCGGCCGCCGATGATTTCATCAACCATCTTCATGGCCAGGGCCTCATCGCCGCGGGCCAGGTGCAGGGCAACCATGCAGACGCGGTCTTCGTAGCGCTCCAGGTAGCGGTTGCCGTCGAAGGTCTTCAGCGTGTAGGACGTGTAGAACTTGAACGCGCCCAGGAAGGTTTCAAAGCGGAACTTCTTCTTGTACGCGTGGTTGTACAGGTCACGGATGAAGTTCATCGTGTACTGGTCAAGCGTCTCGCGCTCGTAGTACTCGTTCTTCACCAAGTAGTCCAGCTTTTCTTCCAGGTCGTGGAAGAACACGGTGTTGTTGTTCACGTGTTGCAGGAAGTACTGGCGGGCAGCGGCGCGGTCGGCGTCGAACTGGATCTCGCCGTCGGCGTTGTAGAGGTTCAGCATGGCATTGAGCTCGTGATAGCCCATGCCTTCCCATGCTGCGGGCATGCTCTTAGAAGCCTTCACTGCTGTGCCTGGCTCTGTGGCAATCGTGTCCAAAATTCTTCCAATCCTTCGTGAACGCGGTCCACGTCTTCCGACGTGCCCATCAGTTCAAAACGGTATAAATGCTTTACATTGCACTTCGCAGCAACAATGTCTCCGGCTAGGCAATATGTTTCGCCAAAATTTGTGTTCCCGGCGCCAATGACGCCGCGAATCAGATCGCGATTTTCCGCCACGTTGAGGAACTTGATGACCTGTTTTGGTACTGCCCCGTGCCCTTCGTCGCCCCCATAGGTGGGAAGGACTAAAACATAGGGTTCTTGAGCTAAGAGTGTGTCTTCATAGGTGTAGACCGGCAGCCGCGCCGCGTTCATCCGAAGTTTTTCAACGAAGCGGTGGGTGTTCTCAGACGTTGACGAGAAGTAAATCAACCGGCTGCTGGTGGTTCGAGAGGCTATCTGACCAACAGCGGGTTGTGCTGCTACGGCTGACATGACAATCGCTTTCCAACTACTTACTTGCGGGCGTGGGGCCGGCCAGCAATGGCCGGCCCCATCGTTGTGCACCTGTGCACAGCAATGCGGTGGCGGGATATCCCGCCGAATGTCAGGCTACGCTGACGGCGGCATTCTGGTTGATCTCGGCGATCTTGTCCGGGCGGAATCCTGACCAGTGGTCAGCGTCGGTAATGACAACCGGAGCCTGCTGGTAGCCGAGGCTGAGCACGTGCTCCAGCGCTTCCGGATCGGTGGAGATATCAACGCTCTTGTAGGTGATGCCCTTTTTGTCCAAGGCGCGGTAGGTGGCGTTGCACTGAACGCAAGCAGGTTTGGTGTAAACCGTGACGGTCATGATCGAGTTCCCCTTGTCTATAACTTCTAATGGCTGCCGCTAGCGGCACACTCGCTGTCGGTGGGAACCACGGTTCGCGCCACGGTCTCGCCAGCTATTCGAGCTGTTCAAAGCGGTTTCCCGAAGGACCGCTTGAATTCTGTATTAGATACTACATGTAGTGCAGGGTCCCGTCGTTGACCCCTACATGATGTATTACAAGTATGTCATTTTATGCACCGGTAGTCCACAGGCTGGGAGATTTAAAAGCGCTAAAACTCAAGGTTTAAACCGAACTATCCACAGGCTGTGGAGTACTTAGTCACAAAAATCTGGGCGGCGTGTCTGTTCCTTGGGCGTGTCGACCCTAGTGGTCAGCGCCGGTGAGAGCAGCACCACTAAAAGGCCCGCCACGGGCACCACCAGCAGCCCCGTGCGCAGTGAGGTGGCATCGGCAACAGCACCCACAATGGGCGGTGAGAGCAGGAAACTCACCCGCATGAGCCAGCTGACAACCGTCAGACCGGTGCCCTCCCGCAACCCGGGCAGGTTGTCCGCCGCGTGCATCGCCGCCGGGACCAGCGTGGACACCCCGAAGCCAGCCAGGGCAAAACCGGCAATGGTGCCGGGCACCGTGGGGAACAGCAAGGCTTGCCCCATGCCCAGAGTGACAATGACTCCCCCGGCCTGCGCCACCAGCCGCTGGCCAAAGCGGTCCACCAGGGAATCCCCTACCAGCCGGCCAATGAACTGGGCACCCACCAAGGCCACAAAGCCCAGCCCGGCCACCGAAGCGGCGGCACCAAAGTCACCACTCAAGTACACGGCAGCCCAGGTGCTGCCCGCATCCTCCACCAGCGTGCCGCCGGCGGCAATGAGCACCAGCGCCATGATGACCAAGTACTTGCCCAGCCCGGCAGCGCTTCGGCGAGGAACGACGTCGTGCTTCTCCTCAACAGCGTCCGCAGCGTCAGGCCCCGGCAGCAGGAATCTCAGGCTGGCCTGCGAAACCGCGGCGAAGAGCACACCTGAGATCAGCAGGTGGAGCCAGAGCGGGAACTGCAGGCCAGCCGCTGCGGAACCCATGAGGCCTCCGGTTACCGCACCAATGCTCCACACGGCGTGGAAGGAGTTCAGGATGGAGCGGCCGTACAGGCGCTGCACGCGCAGGCCATGGGAATTCTGTGCCACATCCGTGATGGCGTCGAAGGCCCCGGCCAGCAGCAAGGCCGCAGCAAACAGGATCCCACTGGGTGTGACGCCGGCAATGACCAGCCCCAACGCCGTTCCGAGCGTTCCGGCCACGGCAACCTTGGCGGAATGGAACCGCCTGATGAGCAGCCCGGCGGCAAGCCCGGCCGAGAGCGCACCCAGCGGGTAGGCAGCCACAGCAAAGCCGAACTCGGCATTGCTCAGGCCCAGCGCCTCCTTGATGGCGGGGAATCGTGGAAGCAGGTTGGCAAAGAGTGCCCCGTTGGTGAAGAACAGGGCCGCCACGGCCCACCTGGCGCGGCGAATGTGAAGGGGAAGCGCCGGCGATTCTGCTGTTTTCAAGCTCAAGGTTTTCCCACGATTCGTTCAACAGCTGCTTCGACTGTGGTTCTGGGCATGGGGGCCAGGGACAGGGCCCGGTGCATGGACAGGCCCTCAATCAGGGCGTCCAGCATGAGCGTGGTCTCCGGGTCAAAGAATTTGCCGAGCGCCACACGGCTACGCGCCATCCACGCATCCGTCACACGGCGCATGTCCGGACGGCGGGTGGCCAAGGCGTATAGCTCGTAGGAGAGCACCATGGTGCGGGAGTCGTTCAGGAGTTCGCCTGTGATCAGACTGACGACGGCGTCACGGGCTGCTGCCTCATCGCCCACTTCGGCCATGGCTGCGTCAAATCCGTTTGCCGTGCGATTGGCCAGCGTGGTGAACGCCTCGCCGAGCAGCTCATCCAGTGACTCGAAGTGGTACGTCAAGGAGCCCAAGGAAACACCTGCACGTTCGGCAATCTTGCGGTACGTTGCCCCGGCCACCCCATGCTTGGCCACCACGTCCAGGGCGGCGGCGCTGATGTTCGCGCGGCGGTCCGGGTCATAGCGGCGGCGCGGCTTGCCTTCTGCTGGCTCGGGCCGGGCCCTCACTGGCTGCTTGCTCACGCGAGCTGCTTGCTGATGCGTGCCGGGTTGCCCACGGCCACCACATTGGGCGGCAGGTCGCGGGTGACAACGGAACCCGCACCCACCACAGTGTTCTCGCCAATCGTCACGCCGGGCAGCACAATGACGCCGCCGCCGAGCCAAACATTGTCACCAATGGTGATGGGCTTGGCTGCCTCGAGTTTGTCGCGGCGCAACCAGGACTCGAGCGGGTGCGTGGGTGTCAGGAGCTGGACGTTGGGGCCAATCATGACGTCGGCGCCGATGGTGATGGGGGCAACGTCCAGGGCTGTGAAGTTGTAGTTGATGAACGTTCCGGGGCCAATGGTGATGTACCTGCCGTAGTCCACGAACAGCGGCGGACGAATTTCCACATCCTCCCCGAGTGAGCCGATCAGCTCCGCCAGGATCACTTCGGCCGCCTCGCGGTCTTCGGGCCACACCTGTCCGTAACGGTGGGACGCGGTGATGGCGCGCTGTGATGCCACAGCCAGTTCGGTATCCTCTGCCAGGTACAGGTCCCCGGCCTCCATGCGCTGGCGCATGCTGCGGGGGTCGTTGGCAAAATATGGGTGCGTCATGGCGGGTTCCATCCTTCAATCAAAAAGTCGTTATGTACAAATGTACATAACGACTCCCGCAGCTGTGTCACCACCGCGTTACATGACGCTGACACCTATGCTTGCTAAGAACGAGCCTAGCCATGAGAAAGAGGGCCCACGTGATCAACCCCGTGCATTTGCAAACCCTGTTGGAGGTGGTCCGTCGCGGGTCTTTTGCGGCCGCGGCCACCCAACTGGGGTACACGGCGTCGGCCGTTTCGCAGCAAATGTCCACACTGGAGCGGGACAGCGGAGTCGCCTTGTTCAAGCGATCCGCACGCAGCGTGCTGCCCACTGACGCCGCCTTGGTCATGTCCCGGCATGCGGCGAAGGTGCTCACCGACATTGATGCCTTGCTGGCGGCCAGCTCCCGCACGGAGGAAGGCACCAGTCAGGAGCTGCGATTGGGCATCTTTCCCTCACTGGCCACGTACGTGCTCCCCCGGCTGTTGCGTAGTCCCGAATGGCCGGGGCTGGGCATCAACCTTCACGTGTCGGTCGGTGAGCCGCAACAGACCATTGGCGGCTTGCGCAGTGGCGGCGAATTGGATGTTGCGCTGGTGTATCAGGTGGGCCAGTCCGGCCTGGCGTGGCCGCACACCATCAATCGGCAATGGATTGGCGATGACAACTTCAGGGTGGTCCTGCCCAAGGCCTGGGGTATTCGGGCTGGCTCGGTGATGGAGGCGTCGCACCTCTCCGACATGCCATGGATCATGCACCACCCCGGAACCAGTGACGCTGCCGTGATTGAAAGGCTCTTTGCCAGCTGCAATCTGCACCCGCGCGTGGCGGCCTACAGCGATGACTTCAACGCCAGCTTGCAACTGGCCAGCGTAGGCCTGGGCGCAGCCCTGGTCCCGGAGCTTGCCCTGCAAAACAAGCCGGACAACGTGGTGGTCCTGGACGTGCCGGAAATTCGGCTGGCCCGGAACATTTTTGCCCTGCTCATCAATGACAAGCGGACAGCCCGCATCGAAGTGTTCGTGGACAAGCTGGCGGGCATCATGACAGAGCTGAACCGCACCAGCCACCTGGGCGAACCCACAGCGCAAACACGAAAGTAGCTTGGGTTGGCGCGGCCACTTTGGCCATGCGCTCTGCAAATACTCAGCGTGGCGCCAGTGAAAGAGCTGCGCCTGGCTGACTACGTGGTGTTTCGCATAACCAAAGTCGCCGAGCCCAGAATTAGGTGTATGCGCCTCACTGGCTTCCAGCGACGCGCATAGGCCCCGTTAGCCCTTGCGGAACTTCTTGGCCGGTGCCACGAAGCGCTTGATGACCTGCTTCTTAATGGCCCCAAACGGCGGGTAGATCAAGCTCATCGTGTCAGGCGACAGGGGCTTGTCCAAAACTGCCTTGTGGTGCGAGAACGTGTCAATGGAATGCTGTCCATGGTAGCGGCCCATGCCACTCTCGCCCACTCCTCCGAACGGCAGCCCGGGTATGCCCAGATGCGCCGCAGGCACACCAAAGTTCAACGCCCCCGACGACGTTTGTACAGTGAATGCCTCCCGCACCCCTGCGTCTTCGCTGAAGACATAGAGCGCTAGTGGCTTTTCGCGGTGGTTGATGAACTCAATGGCGGCTTGCGCCGACTCCACGGTCACCAGCGCCAGAACCGGGCCAAAGATTTCATCGTCCATCAGTGCGGATTCGGCGTCCACATGAACTACCGTGGGCGCAATGTATCGTGTTGCAGCATCCGTTGACCCTCCAGTCACAAGCGCCGAACCGCTCTCCTCCTGCAGGTCCATGGCGAGCAGGCCCGCAACGCGGGAGAAGGCTGCGTCGTTGATCATGCGGCCAAAGGCCAGGCTGTGGGCAGGCTCAGCACCGTAGAGTTCCTCGATGGCCTCGGGCAATTCCTTGGCAAGCTTGGCCAGGGCGGAGTCCGTGCCCAAAACATAGTCGGGGGCCACACAGGTTTGGCCTGCGTTCATGAATTTGCCCCACACGATCCTGCGCGCCGCTGTAATCATCTCTACGGTGTCGTCAATGTAGACGGGTGACTTCCCGCCCAGCTCCAGCGTCACTGGCGTGAGGTGCTTGGCGGCTGCACTCATGACAATCCGCCCCACCCGGCCGTTGCCCGTGAAGAAGATGTGGTCGAAGCGTTGGTCAAGCAGGCTGGTGATTTCGGGCACCCCGCCCTCCACGATGGTCACGGCGCCAGCAAGGTACTCCGGAACCCAGCGGGCAAGCACTGCCGAACTGGCCGGTGCCATCTCGCTGGGTTTCGCCACCACGGTGTTCCCGGCTGCGAGCGCACCGATGATCGGTGCCAGAAGAAGTTGAATGGGATAGTTCCAGGGTGCAATAACCAAGACAACGCCCAATGGTTCCAGCACGATGGTTGCCGCGGCTGGTTGAAACTTGAGCGGCACTGACGCCTTGCGGGGTTTCAACCAGTCTTGAAGGTGTTTGACTGTGTGGGCTATCTCTGCGGTGAGAAACCCTATCTCCGACAGCCACGCTTCGGTGGGATGTTTGCCAAGATCGGCTGCGAGCGCTGCCGTGAAGTCATCCTTGTGGTCGACCAGCATCTGGTTCATGGCCGTGAGGCGTGCCAGCCGCCAGTCGAGCGGTTTGGTCACGCCTGTGTTGAAGAGTTGGCGGGCCGCCTCAACGGTTGCTTCGATGGTGTTCGGTGTCCCGTTGGTTTGTACCAGGGTGTCTAGGTTCTGTGCGCTCATGGCCCCAATCTACTCCCCCGGCGCGGTTCGCTTGTCACCCGCGATCAGGCGTTCCCTCGCATCTTAGTCCGTCCGACGGCGAGTATCACCGGTTCTCTCACTCCGCCACACACGCGTAGAGGGTATGCCTTCCGGGGTAGCCGTGGGCCGTCCCCTCTCACGCACGTTGGCGGCGAGACTGCGTTTTGTGCCAATATTCCAATTCAAGCAAATTCGAACACATATTCGAAGTTGGTGGAACGTGGCGGAATGCGGCCCACTCAAGCACGGCACTAGTGTCCAACCATACGTCGCGAGAAGGCTACTCACGCCGATGGTCGGAACGCAACATACTGCTGCTGCTCTACGACGCACATGCAGCATCTGCGACCATGGGTGCAGGGCGACCAAGCGAAGAGGAAGACAAGCGACGGTGATCAAGTACATGACCCTAGGGTCCGGGATCACGGCAGCCGTGGGTTTCTTTACCGCCCTTGCCTTTCAGGTAATTTCGGGGGTCCAGTACCGAATTGCCGAAGATCAGGGACTTCAGCCGGGCTATGCTCCCACCTGGATTGTGGCGGGCACCAACGTGGGACTGCTGATCTTCGCTCTGGGTGCACTGGCGATGCTGGGAGTGGGCATCACAGCTCTGTTCCAGCGCCTCCGCACGGAACCCTAGCGCCGAGCACTTCACCTTCGCACACGCTGCCTTGTTGCCCGCAGTCCCGCATTAAGCGCAGCAGGCGTTCCTTGCCTCCCCATGAGGGAGACAAGGAACGCCTTCTGGCGTAAAGCGGCTGGCCCTTGGGAGGGCGCGGTGGGCCCACGCGCCCGAGGGCCCCAAGAGCCAGACGCGCCAGCGGCTGGCTCTGGGGAGGGCGCGGGGACTAGACCAGCTGTGCGCGTACTTCCTTCGTGGCGTTGACCAGGTTGCGCAGGGACTCCTCAGTCTCGGCGTAGCCGCGGGTCTTCAGTCCACAGTCCGGGTTGACCCAGAGCTGGCGGGCCGGTACGTGCTTGACGGCGGTGCCCAACAGTTCGGTAACCTCGGCCTGGCCGGGGACACGGGGGCTGTGGATGTCATATACGCCCGGGCCGACGCCGCGGCCAAAGCCGTGGGCTTCGAGGTCGTTGACAACATCCATGCGGGAGCGGGCAGCCTCGATGGAGGTCACATCGGCGTCCAGGCCGTCGATGGCGTCGATGATGACACCAAATTCGGAGTAGCACAGGTGGGTGTGGATCTGGGTGCCGTCAACAGCACCTGCGGTGGAGAGGCGGAAGGAGTTTACGGACCAGTCCAGGTACGCGGCCTGGTCAGCCTTGCGCAGCGGCAGCAGCTCGCGCAGGGCGGGCTCGTCCACCTGGATGATCTTGATGCCGGCAGCTTCGAGATCAGCGATCTCGTCGCGCAGCGCCAGACCCACCTGGTTGGCGGTGTCGCCCAGGGGCTGGTCGTCACGCACAAAGCTCCACGCCAGGATGGTGACGGGGCCCGTGAGCATGCCCTTCATGGGCTTGGCGGTCAGTGACTGTGCGTATTCGGCCCACTCAACGGTGATGGCTTTCTCGCGGGTCACATCGCCCCAGAGGATGGACGGGCGGGTGCAGCGGCTGCCGTAGGACTGGACCCAGCCATGGACGGTGACGTCAAAGCCTTCCAGATTCTCGGCAAAGTACTGGACCATGTCGTTGCGCTCGGGCTCGCCGTGCACCAGCACGTCAAAGTCGAGTTCCTCCTGCAGGTCCACAACGCGCTTGATCTCTTCCTTCATCAGCGTGGTGTACTCGTCCCCGGTGATGGCGCCCTTGTTGGCGCGGGCACGCGCTGAGCGGATCTCGCTGGTCTGCGGGAAGGAGCCAATGGTGGTGGTGGGCAGCGGCGGCAGAGCCAATGATTCTTCCTGGGCGGCTTCGCGGACCGAGTATGCGGAGCGGTTGAAGTCGGCAGCGGTCAAGGCGGCCAGGCGGTCACGAACCTCCGGGCGCTTGACACCGGGGGCAGCTGCGCGGGAGGCGATGATTGCTGAAGCCTCTGCGATGGCGGCAGCGGACGACGCCGGGTCCACCAGGTGGGCGGCCAGCGTCACCACTTCGGTGACCTTCTGGTCGGCAAACGCCAACCAGCTGCGCAGTTCGGCGGAGAGCTGGGTTTCTTCGGTGACGTCGTGCGGGACGTGCTGGGTGGAGGTGGAGGTGGAGACTGTGATGTTCAGGCCGGCAGCCTTGAGAACATCGAGCCGGGCAGCGGACTTGGCCAGGTCGTTGCGCCAGATGTTGTGGCCATCAACCACACCGGCAACTATGGTCTTGCCGGCCAGCAGTGCCAATTCCTCGGCGGAGGGAACAGCACCCTTGAACGCGTCAATGTGCAGTGCCTCGATCGGGGCAGCAGCCAGGGTGGGCAGCAATTCGGCGAGGGCTCCGAACGGGGTGGAAACCAGGATGGAGGGGCGCCCGGCAGCAGCACCAAGAACCTCGTAGCTGCGGGCAACGGCAGCCTGAATCTCGGCGAGCGATACGTCCTGGTCGGCAACCAGTGCCGGCTCATCCAGCTGAACCCAGCTGGCTCCTGCAGCGCCCAGGCGGGTCAGCAGCTCAGCGTAGATGGGCAGAACATCTTCCAAGCGTGACAGGGGTGAGAAGCCAGCCGGTGCGTCGTCGCTGGCCTTGCTCAGGAGCAGGAAGGTCACCGGGCCCACCAGGTACGGACGGGTTTCAAAACCGTTGGCCAACGCGTATTCGAACTGCTCAACAATGCGGTTGGAGGTCAGGGAGAAGGTGGTCTCCGGACCAATTTCCGGCACCAGGTAGTGGTAGTTGGTGTCGAACCACTTGGTCATTTCCAGGGGCTGCTGCTCAACCGTGCCGCGGGCCAGGGTGAAGTAGGCGTTGATGTCGAGCTGGCCGTCGGCCTTGCGCAGATCGCCGAAACGGGCCGGTACGGCACCGATGTGGGTTGCGGCGTCGAGCACCTGGTCATAGTAGGAGAACGTGCCGGGGACGGCAGCTGCCTCAGTCAGGCCCAATTCAACCAGGCGGCGGGCCGTGCCCAGCTGGATTTCCTTGGCGGCGGCGTCCAGTTCAACGGCGTCGATCTTGCCGGCCCAGAATGCTTCGATGGCCTTCTTCAATTCACGACGGCGGCCAATGCGCGGGTAGCCCAACAGGGACGCGGCGGGGAAAACAGGTGTGTTTGACATGGAGATTTCCTTAGATATGTTGAAGCGAAGATTATTCAAAACGGTGAAGCCAGGGGCGGGTTCAGGCCCTGACCAGGCGTGCTGTGGTGCCAATGGTGCTGGAGGCGCCGCGGAGTCCCGGTTGCGGGCGGGCGGGGCGGAGCAGTTGCAGCTTGTCCAAAACTTCCAAGGCGGCTGCGTGTTCGTTGAACGTGTAGAGGTGGATGCCGGGGGCGCCGGCGTCCAGGGCTGCACGGGCCAGGTCGACGGTTGCACCAACACCAATGCGGCGGCTTTCGGCGGCGTCATCAGCCCTGCCCAGCGCGTCCAGGAGCTTGGTCGACGGCGCAACACCTGTCAGATCGCCCAGTCGCTGGACGCGGCGCAAACTGGTCAAGGGCATCACACCGGGAATGATGGGGATGCTGACACCGGCCCGGCGGGCCCGGCTGACAAGGTCCTTGTACTGGTCTGCGTGGAAGAACACCTGGGTGATGGAAAAGTCGGCGCCCGAGCGCTGCTTAGCCAAGAGCACCTCAACGTCATGCTCAATGGAGGGCGATTCGGGATGCTGTGCCGGGTAGGCTGCCACCCCAATGGCCACCTTGCCAGCACACAGCAGAGCTGAACGGCGCTGCTCCACACGGCGGATCAGTTCAATCAAGTCCTGCGCATAGGACAACGATCCGGCCCGTGGCTGCGACGGGGCATCCTGGGGCAGGTCACCGCGCAGTGCCAAAATTCCGCGTACCCCATGGTCCAGGAGTTCTGAGATGATCTCGGCCAGCTCGTCGGCAGTATTGCCCACACAGGTCAGGTGCGCCAACGGGCGCAGCGAGGTTTCCGTTAGGAGGCGGTTGAGCAGTTCCACGGCCGTGTCCCGGTTGCTGCCATTGGCACCGTACGTGACGGAGACGTAGTCCGGGTTGGTGCATTCCAGCTCGCGAATGGTGTCCCACAGTGACGCCGAGGCGGATTCGTTGCGGGGCGGAAAGAGTTCATAGGAAAGGGCAATCGGCGCACTGTGTGTCGACGGCGCCGATGCCTGTATAAGGCTCGGAGGAGACATTTGCTTGGTCCTTGAGGATGGTCGAGCATCCCTGCCTTGGTGTCTAGAACACTGCTGGCCGGAATAGTCGCGTTTTCATTAAAGGGGGGCGGACGCAACCTTGCATACTGCAGCCACTGCAGTTGCCAAGGCGCTTCGATCCGCCAGCAAATGTCAGGCCCACATGGGGGCACCCACACCCTCGATTCAACCAAGGGTCGCTGACACACGTTGAGGAACTAACGTTTCTCCAATATTAGGCACTATTTTTTTGCGATACCAAGCTGGCATCGAATTACGACGCAACTTTACGGAATATTTCGTTAAATTTGTTCGGTCAGCACCCACAAACTGGCCCTTTGGTCGAATTAATGGCGCAGTTGGGTCGTTTCGGACGTCCAGCTCCCACTACCAGGGCTTGGCGAACTGCTCCGGTTCATTGTTGGAAAGCTCGTCGCTGAGCTTGTCGCTCTTGCTGCGTTCCTTCTGGGCTTGCTGGCCATTCTTTTGTAGCTGCTCCAGCTTTCCCGCTGGCGCCGGCTCCTGAGCCGGGGCCTCACCGCCGCTTTTCGGCGGTTCCTGCCCATCACCCTGGACGGCCGCTTGCTTCTCTGCCAACCGTTTTTGGGCGTCCTTGAGGGCGTCTCCTTCGCCGTCCTTGTTGTTCTCGCTATTGGGCGTGAAACAGTCGCGCGGTGCCTGGGCAACCACGTCACTGCCCTGCGCAAACAAGGCCTGGGCCGACGCCGGGTCCCCGGCTTTTTCCTTCGCCTCACCCAACTTTTCCAGGGTCAGCACAAGATTGACGCGCACCTTGCAGGACTCATTGACCGGCGCCAGGTCAAGCGCGGCGGCAAACTGTTCCTGGGCCGCAACAAAGTCTCCACGCAAAACATGGCCGTCACCTTGGGCAAAGTGCGCCTTGTAGCGTTCCACCATGTTGAGCACACCCATGGCCTGGCCGGCTTTGAGCGTGCCCTCGCCCTGTCCTGCGGCGTAGGCATTTTCTGCCTGGCCGGCGGAGATGGGCAGCGACAGCAGCTTGACGGCCACCACCAGAGCCGCCAACGCTACCGGGGCGGATGCCAGCAACAGTTTGCGCCGCCTGCGCAGCCGGGGGCTCAGGGTTTCCGGCAAGGTATCCAGCAGAGTCTCCGGCAGGGACGCTGCCCGGTCATTGTCGATGCTCATGGCTTTTCCTTTCGGGGACGCTGCAGCTGGCGGTAGGCCACACTCAGGAGCACCGCCTCCCACACCACAATCCCGAAGGCCGCCAGTGCAAAAAGCCAATAGACTTCCCAACGGCCAGCACCGGCCTGCTCTCCGGGCTCCGCTGACTGCGCCGCAGTCTTGGGTGCCGAATCACTCAGTGCCGCCCCAATGTTTTCCGGGGCACCCCGGTGGACGTAGGGCAGCTTTAGTTGCTGGGCGATGGTGTTGAGGGCTTTTTCATCAATCCGTGACGTGGCCGGCGCGTAATCGGCGGATTTGTCCAGTATGTAGGACCCGGGTGTGTCCGCACTGAAGGTGTAGTCGCGCATTTTTCCGCCGTCTGTGGTGCCATAACCCAGCACAGCTCCGCCGTCGATCAAGTCTGTACCCTTGGCAAACGGTTCGGGGGCCTTACTGGCTGTTTGTTCGCCGTCGCCCAAATAAAACACCAGCCGCGGCCGGGTGGGGTGCGCTTTTTGGGACGCTGCCAGGCGGTCAGCCAGCAAGGGCGCGGCCACACTGATGCTGCTGCCTTGGGACGCGTAGGAGGATTTCGGCGTGAGCACCTGGGTCAGCGTTTGCAAGGCGGTCGCGTCAGTGGTCAGCGGCAGTACCACCTTGGCGTTGCTGTCAAAGGTGATGAGTGAAAATCGGGCTCCTGCCAGTTCGGTTGCCAGCGCGTTGATGTCGGCCTTGATGCCCTCCAGTCGCGGATCCTTGCCGTTGTAATCCTCGGCGGAGGAGCTGGGGGTCGTGTCCACCACGAAGAACACATTGAGATCGGTGGTGGCCACAGGGGCTGAGGCGCCGACCAGGCCCGGCCGGGCGCCGGCCACGAGCACCAACACCACCAGCAGGGCGTAGCGCCACCGCGCGGCGCTGCGGCCCTTGAACAGCAGGTAAGCCGCGGCTGCCAGAAGCAGCACCGCGAGGGGCCAAAAGACCCAGGGCGTGACAATGGGCAAGAAGGTCATCGGCGCAACCTCCAGCTGGCAGCACCGAAGACCAGCAAGGCCAGCAGGGCAGCACCCAGGGCAAACTCTGGGTGGTCCACGATTGTCAGGCGTGGGGCGCCCTTGAGCAGTGCAGCCTCGGTGGCTTGCACCTTGTTCACAATGGAGGCAACGGCTGCCTCGGATTCCAACGGGTAGTAGGCGCCGTCTGTGGCTCTTGCCGTGTCCTGCAATCCTTGTGCGGCGGAGACAAAGGACGGAATTGAGCCGTAGTCATTGGGGTTCAATGCGTAAACGCGGGTGTTGGCGGTTTTAGCCAGGGTGGCTGATTGGGCCAGGGTGAAGAGGGGCTTGCCGGAGAGCATGTTGTCGGTGGCAAAAATAATGGACCGGGACCTTTTTGTGTCAGTTGTTGCAGGGAAGCCGTTGACGCAGCTGGCCAGGCCGTCCCCGATCAGGGATGAACCTGCCGCTTCATAAGTGCCGGCAAGGTACTCGAAGGTGGTGGCGTCGGCGCTCAACGCTTTCTTGGCCACAGTGAGTTCCTCGGCCACAAAGTCATAGTCGTCCGTGAGCGGGAAGACCGTGACGGCGCTGGAATCAAAAATGGTCATCCCTATGCGTTCGCCCTTGAAATTGCCCACAAGGTCAGCGAAGACGCTCACAATGGCCTCGTCCGTGTCCAGCATGGAGCCTGAAACGTCCAGGCACAGCATGATGTCCCTGTTGCGTTGTTCGGGAATGCTGGTGCTTTCGCTCACCGGGCGGGCGGCAGCCACAATCAAGGACACCGCCAGGACTGCGAGCGCCGCGAGTGCCGTCACGAGCCACGTCCGGTGACGTGCCAAGGCTTTCTTATACAAGGGCAGGGCTGTCAGCCGGTCTGCATGTGCCACAGGGATGAGTTCCTGTGCTGCGCGGGGGCGGCGCCACAGCACCACCACAACAGTTGCCAGCAGGGCCAGGCCCAGGGGCACCAGCCACCAATATTTTAACGCCACGATCCCACCACATTTCGCGCGGACGCGGCAGATCCGGCCACGGTGAGGTGCTCGCTGTGCGCGGCAAACTCCCCCGGGTAGTACAACTCCACCGCATCAGCCACGAGGGGAAGCTGATGCTCACGCAGCTGAGCCAGGGTCATGCGCTGGGTCTTCAGCCCGGTCATTTCGTGGACAAAGGTCCGCACGGCCATGCTCAGCTCAAGGTGGGCCGCACGCGCACTGAGCGTCCCGGCGTCGTGATTTTCCTCAATGGAGCTGATCAGGGCCCAGTATTTTGCCCTGACGGAATTCGGGTTTCTGGGCGCCACAAAATCAGGCACGCCCGCCTGGGCGCCGGCCCGGGTGGAGTTCCACACCCAGGCGAACCAGCCCAGGCAGAGGATGAGGATCGCAGCACCGGCCAGCGGCCACCACGGCGAATAGCCCACGGGTGCATAGAACGTTGCGTCAGTGGGCACGGCGGTGCCTTTCCAGCAGGGCGAAGACCTTCGTTAAAACCAAGGTGGTGGAGCCAATGCTGGTGGCGGCGATGCCGTTGGACTTCAAGAGCTCCGCAAGCGCCCGGGAGCGCGCTGCCGTGGCATCCAGGTAGCTCGCAGCCAGCTCTGGATCCTGGGCCAGGAGCAACAGCAGCGTTTCCATCCCCGCCACGTCCATGGCGGCACTGTGCGCCGCTGCCGGCCCCGCGAGCTCAGCATCGGCCACTTGCACCCACAGGATCTCGTGCTGGGCGCGGAGGCGCCGGAGCACCGTGGCCAGCCGGTCATCGGCGTTCACATCATCAGCGATGACCACCAGGAGCATGCGCTGCTTGTAGTGGGCGGCCACGTACTCCAGCCTGGCGCACAGGTCACTGGGACCGTTGCCCAGGGTTGCCGCGTCCATGCGTTGCAGCACCTGCTCAAGATGGCTCTCGGTCCCCTTGGCCGGCAGCGCCAGCGAGGATGCGCCGTCGCCGTGGACCAGGGCCACGGAATCGCCGTGGCGAATAGCCAAAGAACCAAGGACCCCCATGGCCATGACCGCAATGTCTTTCTTGATCTCGCCGCCCAGGGCCGCGGCGGCCATGTTCCGTCCGGTGTCGGCAACAAAGAGCAGCTGCTGCCTGCGGGTGGCAACATAGCGCTTGATCAGGGGCGTGCCAACCCGGGCGGTGGCCTTCCAGTCAATGTCCCGCACCTCATCCCCGGGGACATAGTCGCGGAGGTCGTCAAAGTCCAGGCTGCGGCCACGAAAAATGGCGGCGTATTCGCCGTCGAGCATTCCGCGGGCGCGGCGGTGGGCAAAGATGTACATCTTTGATTTCACCGCCGTCAAGAGAGTTCCCACGTGTCCCTACGGAGTCTGCACTGAGTCAACAATGGCGGCGATGATTTTTTCCACCCGGATGTTTTCCGCCACGGCCTCAAAGCCCAGGATGATCCTGTGCCGCAACACCCGCTCAGCCAGTGCCTTCACGTCCTCGGGGATGACGTGGTCGCGGCCCTGCAGCAGGGCCAGGGCGCGCGCCGCCTGGGTGAAGGCAATGCTGGCACGGGGGCTGGCACCAAACTCAATCAGCCCGGCCAGCTTCGGGTCGATGTATGCGCCGGCATGGCGGGTCACATAGACAAGTCCCACAATGTAGTTCACCAGTGCCGGGTCCAGGTAGACCTTCCTGGCAGTGGCCTGCAGGGCGCGCACCTCATCAAGGGTTGCCACGGGGTGGGGCGTTGAGCCAGCCAGGAACACTCCGGCGTCGATGCGCCGAATCACTTCCGCCTCTTCCACGGGGCTGGGATAGTCCAGCACGTCCTTGAGCATGAACCTGTCCATCTGCGCTTCGGGCAGCTGGTAGGTGCCTTCCTGCTCAATGGGGTTCTGCGTGGCCATGACCATGAAGGGCTGGGGCAGGGGGTGCACCTGGCCGCCAATGGTGGTTTGGCGTTCCTGCATGGCCTCCAGCATGGCTGACTGTGTTTTTGCGCTGGAGCGGTTGATCTCATCCAGTAGCACAATATTGGCGTGGACAGGTCCCAGCTGGGTGACAAAGCTGCCCTTGGCGGCGTCGTAAATCTGGGTGCCCACAATGTCGCTGGGCAAAAGGTCCGGCGTGCACTGGATGCGGTGAAAGAGGGCACTGATGGAATCTGCCAGGGTTTGAGCGGCTGTGGTCTTCGCCAAACCGGGAACTGACTCCAATAGCACGTGCCCACCTGTCATCAACGAGATCAGCAGGGTTTCGCGCAGCCTTGCTTGGCCCACCACTTTACTTTCAAAGCTGCGGGAGATGCTGCCCACTATGCGTTGGGCACGCTCCAGTTCTGCGGGCTCGATGCGGGAACTGACGGTTGTGGGTAACACTGTGTCTGGGCCTTTCGATGGCACGGCTCGCGGCAAAATCCTAGTGGCCAGCTCACCCTATGGCGGGCTTTGCCGCAATGGGGAGAACTTCCCATTTTCCCTGTCCCTGACGCGGGCTGGGGACTACAGTATGGTTCATGAACCAGTTGCCAGCCGCTTATGAAGAGTACTTGCAAGGCCGTGACGAGGACTTCGTTGCCACGGTCCTGCCAGTGTTGCAGCAATCTGTTGCCGAGAAAAATCACGGCGTCCGGATCATCATCAATCCGCATGTGGTCCAGGCCAGGACGGACAGCACAGTCCCCTTTGGAGAGATCCGCGAGGGCGTTGACTGAACGTCGGGCGTTTGGCGTTTGCGCCGGGTGGACCTTGAGCCGGTTAGACCTTTGAGTCCAGGAGCAGATGAGCAGCCTTGGGGCTGAAGGTCTTCTCCATGACCAGGCAAGCGGCACCGAAGGCTTCTTCACCCGAGTTCACAATGGTTCCCACCACATCCACCGAGTGGACACTGGTGGTGACGCTCAGCCGTGCCAGCAGCGCCGGCATTTGGGCCAGGTAGGTGGGTGCCAGCTGCGGCCAGAACGGGCCACCAAAGACCACCCGTGCCACATCGAGCAGGTTGGTCAGGACCGAGACTGCCCCGGCCATGAGCTGGGCTGAATTGGCTAGGATTTGCCGTGCCGCAGGGTTGCCGTCGGCAGCAGCTTGGGCTAGGGCTGCGACGTCGTCGGGCAGGGAAGCTGGCTTCTTTGGATCAGCCGGGGCCAAGGCTCCAGCCTCGCGGGCCTGCGCCACCAACGTTTCGGGCATGCAGGTGACTTTGACGCAGCCGCGGCGGCCACAGTCACACTCCGGACCTGCAGGATCGGTGATGATGTGCCCAATTTCACCCACGTTGCCCGACGCCCCGCGGACCACCTCGTCATTGAGCACCAAGCCGGCACCAATGCCCGTGCCGATGTAAACAAACACAAAGTCGGTGGAGCTGGCGGCTGAACCGGCCCATAGCTCGGCCACGGCGGCGGCCGTCACGTCCTTGTCCACAACGACGGGCAGCCCCGTGGTCTGGCGCAAAATTTCCTGCAGCGGAACCCGCGTCCACCCGGGCATGTGGGGAGGGTCCACCACCGTGCCGCTGGCGGCATCAACCGGTCCCGGGGTGGCCACGCCAACACCGGCTATCCGCTGCTCGTCAACGCCTGATTCCGCTATGATGCTGCGGATCTTGGCACCCATGGCGGCTACGGCGTCGCCCGGGCTGCTGATGAGGTCCGTGGCTTCATCCACCGAGACAAGGACCGTGCCAACGGCGTCCACCAGCGCGTAGCTGGTCAAGGCGGGGTCAATGTGGAGCCCAACGGCGTACATGCCGCGCGGGTTCAAGCGCAAAATGGTTCTGGGTTTTCCGGGGCCGGACGTTTCCTTGCCGGCTTCAACAATCAATTCGGCGTCCAGGAGGCGGCGGCAAATGTTGGAAACGGTTTGCGCTGCCAGGCCCGCCGAGGCTGCCAGCTCAACACGGCTGAGGCCTTCGTCGGAGCGGCGGATGGAGTCCAGGATGACTGCTTGGTTGAAATCGCCCATCTTGGGGAGATTTGTGCCGCGGCGCCGCTGCGGCAAAGCAATATCGGGAACAGCCAACATTTTCTCCTTGAGGCGATTACTTTCGGATAAGGGCCAAGTAGGCCCCAATACCCAGCTGTCAGATTACCCCGCGCCGGGCGGCTGGGTGTGACCGCCACGACGGAGAAGCCGATCTTGAGCTTAAGAGTTCCTTAGGGGTTACTCAAGACTTGCTCAAGACTTGCGTGAAACACTCACCGTGAACTTGCTGTTGCGCCCCACTACCTCGGTGGGGCCCACCAGCTTGTCCAAGGCTGACCGGTAGTCCAAATGACGGTTGTACACGCACCAGAGCTCACCCCCTGGAGCAAGGACTCGTGCTGCTGCGATAAAGAGCTTGTGCGCTATTCCGGCGTGGACCGTGGCGCCGATGTGAAACGGCGGGTTCAGGAGGATCAGTTCCGCTGACTCGTCGGCAAAGGTGCCCAGCGCGTCGTCGCGGACAACCTCGATGCGGTCCACCAGCCCGTTGGCCGCTGCCGTGGCGGTTGTTGATGCCACCGCTGCAGCCGACTGATCAGTGGCTGTGACATGGATGTCTGGCCGGGCCTTGGCCAACGCCGCGGCGATGGTGCCATTGCCCGCGCCCAGGTCAATGGCGGAACTAGCCTGGGGCTGCATTTGCGGCAGGAATTCCAACAGGAAACGGGTGCCCACGTCAACTTTACTGCCACCAAAGGTGGCGCCGTGAGCGCACAACCAGAGGTCAAGGTCCGCGTGGAACTCCCGCCGTGGAAAGCTCGGCGCCGTCCCGTCGTTGACAGGGCCGCTGACCAGGAGCGGGCGGGACTTGCGCCAGGCCCGGCCCGCCTTCACAGCCGAAAAATGTTGCGCCAGGACAGCGTTCATGGCCAAGGTCATGTGCTTGATGCGGCCGCCGGCAATTATCTGCACCTCGGGGTCGGCATGGGCGGCGATGAGTTCGGCCACTTCGGCCACTTCGTCCAGGCTGCGCGGCAGCTGCCACAGGACCACCTTGACGCGGTCAAAGAGCTCAGCGCTCAGCGGCATGGACGAGTAAGACTCGCTCAATCCGGCCCGGAGCGCATTTGCGGCCAGTGCGTTTTCACCTGAGAGACCGTCTTGCTGCACCCGCAGCCCGTGCAGGCTGTGGACTGTGGCGGCGGCCAGGGTCAAGGCACCGTACCGCTCCCCCACAATGGCCACTTCGCCATGACCAGCCAATGCCAGCGCCTGTGCGGCTTCGCGCAGAATCAGTTCATCCGTGGCGTCGTGGGCGAAGAGATTCTCCGCCTCAATGTCTGGAAACCGGCGCAGCTGCGCAAAATCAAAGTCACTGACCGGGTTTCCGCTAATTTCCTCCACCGAGCCACTCTACAGTGCCGCAAATTGCACCCCACTGGCCACCTGCAACTATGTGCCCAGTTTCACACGCTGTGGCTAATGAAACCTGTGGCTAGTGAAACTCCAACGCGTCAACGTACAGCCACTGCTTGCCGTCCCGCACAAAGCTGCTGGTTTCAGTCAGCGAGTCCTTGATTTTCCGGTTTGCCGCCGACCGGTAGTGGGCCCTAAAAGTCACCACACCCTCCTGGTCAAAATAGCCGCCCTGCCGGGTGCTCAGGATCTCCAGCAGATACCACTGCTGATCGGGGTCCAGTTCAAGGGACTCCGGGCGAGTTGACGGGTGCCACGTGTGCAGCAAGTACCCTGCGTCACCGAGCGCAAACGCGCTAAAGCGTGAGCGCATCAACGCCTCGGCCGTTGGCGGAAAGCTGCGCTGACCGCCAGCAGTGGACTCAAGGTACTTGGCGCAACAGCTTTCGAAGAGCTCACCGCTCTGGCAGGGGCACCTCATGGCAGCGGATGGGTCTGTGCGTGGAACCACTCAATGTGTTCCTTGAGAGCGTCAGCTGCCCCGCCGCCGTCGTGAGCCAAAACCGCTGCGACGATCGCTTCGTGCTGCTGGCGCAAGGAAGGAACAATGGCGTCCCAGCGTTCCTCGCTGTCAATGGCAGCGCTGACGTAGCTTTGGATGGCTGAGCGCAGGGATTCCATCATGGCCGTGACCACGGCGTTGCCTGCCAGGGAACTTAGCAGCACGTGGAAGGCAGCGTCCAAGACGTGAAATTCTTCCCGACCAAGATCCTTGGCATTCATGGCGAGCAGCAACTGCTGCAGCTGGGCCACCTTGGCCGTGTCGTGGACGTGTTGGGCCGCCTCCACTGCGGCCCAGGTTTCCATCATGATGCGTGTCTGGACAATGTCAGACACCGGGAAATGGTTTGTGGCCATGTGCAGGCGAAGCGTGGATGCCAAGCCGGCGCTGGGGTTGGCAATCACCACGGCGCCTGATTGCGGGCCGGAACCAACCGAGGTCCGCACCACGCCCATGACGTCCAGAACCCTGATGGCGTCCCGCACGGACGCGCGGGAAATCCCATGTGCCAGCGCCATGGCCCGTTCACCCGGCAGGTGGTCGCCCACTTTGAGCTTGCCGTCGCGCAGCTCGGCTTCAATGCGGCTCAGCACCGCCTCGTAGCTGCGGGCGGCGGGGATGAGGGGGGAATCTGGCATGGACACCCCACCATTGTCCCATTCTTGGGCCAACACCCGTGACCTGTGCGAGGCAAAACTGTCTGCTCGGGGCGTCGTTGCGGACGGCCCGGGCACAAAAAAACCGCCCACCCGTTGCACCGATGAGCGGATCTTTCATTGTTTTGGTGGAGCTGAGGGGACTCGAACCCCTGACCCCCTGCATGCCATGCAGGTGCGCTACCAGCTGCGCCACAGCCCCAAAACCTTGTTTATTCACTTGGAAAACCACCACAAAACACTGGTGTGTTTCGTGGAGCTGAGGGGACTCGAACCCCTGACCCCCTGCATGCCATGCAGGTGCGCTACCAGCTGCGCCACAGCCCCAAACCGTTTTCCCAGCTTGACCAATCGGTCTTGGCCGGAACAACTTGACTATACTAGAACACGATTTGCCCCGCTGACAAATCGGCGGTTTCTCCGGGGCTAATCCTCCACCGGCTCGGCCAAATCTTCGGGTAATTCGTAGGGCTCCGGGAGCGTGCCAACGTTGTGTTCAAGCAGGCGCCAGTTGCCAATCCCGTTGCCGGCGGCAGCTGACTGGGACGCCTCCAACACGGACCAATGACAATTGGAGAGCCCCGACAGCGTGCGCCACAAATGCTCGGGCAGGCCCAACATTTGTGCGACGGCCACCCGGGTGGCACCGCCGTGGGTAGTCACCACCAAGGTGCCGCCGTCGGGCAGTGCCTCAACGTTTTCCAGGACAGCCGCCACCATGCGGTGGGCAACCTCAACCCGGGTCTCCCCGCCGCCGGCACGGACACCGGGCTCATCGCGCTGCCATTTCTGGATTTGCTCCGGAAACTGCTCGATGATCTCGTCAAAGGTTTTACCTTCCCAGTCCCCGCCGTACGTTTCACGCAGGCGGGGATCCACCAGCACATCACCGCCGGTCAGGGTGGCCAACTGCTGGGCAGTGGAAAAGGCCCGGGACAAGTCAGAAGACAAGATCTGCATCGTCGGCTCGTTGCCGTGAAACTCAGGGCCGTGACGCACAAGCTTGCCAGCCAGCAATGACGCGGCACGGCTCGCCTGGGAAGCTCCCACCTCGTCTAGGGGAATGTCGCTTTGACCCTGGAAACGCCGTGCAGCATTCCAGGAGGTGCGCCCGTGTCGCCAAAAAATCACCCGCCGGCGTAAACCTGCGGGTTGCAACACTGAGCGCTCTGGTTCGGTGGAAGCCATCAAGAGACACTCTCCATTCCTGAGCCCTAAAAGGGATTAGTCTTCGTGAGCGGATTCTTCGGTTTCAACGTCGGCGTCAACAGCCTTGGCCGAGGGGTCCGATGCCGCCAGCTGCAGGTCGACGACGGGGCAGTCGCCGTAGAGGCGTTCGAGTGCGTAGAACACCCGGTCCTCTTCGTGCTGGATGTGGAAGACGATGTCGGCGTAGTCCAACAGCACCCAACGACCGCTGGAGCGGCCCTCGCGGCGAACCGGTCGCAGGTCGAACTTGTGGAGCTCGTCTTCAATGCCGTCGGCAATGGAGTTGACCTGGCGTTCGGTGGCTGCCGAGGCGATGAAGAAGATATCCGTGATGGCCAGGCGTTCGCTGACGTCAATGGCTGTTACATTCTGGGCCAGCTTGTCCGATGCCGCGCGGGCTGCTGCCCGTGCAAGTTCGACTGACTGTTCTGTTGCTGTCACTGCTGTTTCCTTTGATTGGTGAAAATTTAGCGTGTAAGTGTGGTGATGAACATGATGGCGCCAACCACAAATGCTGCACCACCAACAATGATGCTGCCCCACTGGATCAGCATGTTCCGTTGTGTGCGTCCCAGCCCGGCAGTCATGGCATCCAGCGGCTCAAGGCCGTGGGCGTAGTCTGCCGGCATGGGCGGCATCTGTGAGCGTGTTACTTCTACCTGCTCGACGCCGGAAGCAATGGTTGGGTGCCCCCCGGTGGCCATTTCTTCGGCTCGCTTGAGCGTGCTGCTGCGACCTCCGGTCAATGGCCTGTTGCCAGGTCCTGGCCTGTGCACTGCACGAGCAGCCAGGGCCGCATCAAAGCGCTCGGCGCTGACATTTGGCACGGTGGCCGAGCCCTTGCCGTGTGCCTGGGCGCTTGGCTCGACAGCCTCGGGAGCATTGACAACGGCATTGCTGGCAGTTGCAGGACTTGCTGAGGCGGCGCTGCCACCAGCGGCAGAGTTCTGCCGTTGCTGCCCGGCCCGGTTTTTCCCAGCCGGAGTCTGGCGCGGAGTTGCCCGCGTCACGATGGGCACGTGCGTGGTGGTGGGCGGGCGCAGCACGGGCCGGCTCACCCCTGGGACCTCAATGAACTCCAAGGGAGTCACCATGGCCAGGTTGTTGGTTGCCGTGGGATCGGCAGCAGTCCGCCGGCTCTTGGCGCTTTCCTGCGCCAAGCGTTCACGTGCCTGGGCGCGAAGGGCCAGAACTGCCGTGCGCTCGTCCTCGGCCTTTTGCGCAGCCAGTACGGCCAACTCTTCCGTGCTGGGCGTCGTGGCGGGCGGCGGTCCCGCCGAGATGGGGTAGTAGCTGCCGCCGGGGACCAGCCCAGGCAGGGGAGAATACCCGTTGGCAACCGCTGCGGCCTCAGGCAATTGTGCGATTGGTTCCGCGCTGCTTGCCCCCGGTGCCGGTTCAATGACTGCTCCGGCATGCTCCGGCGACTCAGCCTGCACCTCACCTGGCTGCGCCGGGGCAACAACCTCCCCGGCTGCTGCCGGCTGCGGCTCGAGCGCAGAGTTCATGGCTGCTGCCCGGCGTCCCCCACGGTTGCGGGCTCCAGCGGCGCTGGGCTGCTGGGGAGCAGCGGACGGTTCGCGAACCGGTTTTGCTGCGGGCTGTGGGTTCTTGACAGCAGCTTTCTTGGGCACGGCGTTCTTGGGAGCCGTTGTGGGTGCCTGGGCCGTCACGGGCGGCGCTTCACTGGGTGCGGCTGCGCTGGGCGCGGCCGGGGTGGTCGGCGCTTCGCTGGGTGCAGCCGGGGCGGTCGGCGCTTCACTAGGAGCGGCCGGCGCAGGCTTGGCCAGTTTCTTGGAGACCTGAACCACCGGATTGACAGCGGTAACGGGCGCCCGTTCGGCGTCAAGCTGGGCCTGTCGCAGGGTGCGCCGTGAAGGCAGCGGGCTTAGTCCCGGCGGATCGATGAGTTCCTTGTAGGCACGCAGGGCGGCCCTGTCACGGGCTCGTGTCTGCGATTGGCGTTCACGCGGCGCAGGGCTGTCGCTGCCGGCGTCAGCAGGTGGAACCGGTGCGCTACTTGGCGGCGTGCTGGGGGCAGGGCGAACGGGCACCGACGGTTGTTCCGTGGCGCCTGCGGCGTTTACCGATTGTTCCCGCAGTTCCCTGCGGCTACGAATCGGCTCCTTTTCCTTACTCATCAATTACTCATTCAGTTCTCGAAGTCACCGGCACAATGCCAGCACTGGCATCAGTGCCCGGTTGAACGTAAAGCCCGTACTTGGCAATGTATTGCACCACACCGTCGGGCACCAAGTACCAGACGGGATTGTGCTCAGCCACTCGCTTGCGGCAATCAGTGGAGGAAATGGCCATTGCGGGCACTTCCAACAAACTTACGTCCTTGCGCCCCCTGTTATCGAGCACATGGCCGGGGCGTGTCACACCCACAAAATGGGCCAGGTCCCACAATTCGTCATTGTCTTTCCACGACATGATCTGGGCCATGGCGTCAGCACCTGTGATGAAGAACAAGTCCGCATCCGGGCGCATTCGCCGCAAATCACGCAAGGTGTCGATGGTGAACGTGGGGCCCGGGCGGTCAATGTCCACCCGGCTCACAGTGAACTGCGGGTTTGCCGCCGTTGCAATGACAGTCATCAAGTAACGGTGTTCGGCCGCGCTGACTTCACCTTTTACCTTTTGCCAGGGCTCGCCCGTGGGGACAAAAATGACTTCATCAAGTTCAAAAACACTCGCAACCTCACTGGCTGCAACAAGGTGACCATGGTGGATCGGATCGAACGTTCCACCCATGACTCCAATACGGAGACGATCTCGGGTGCCGTCAAGTGAAGGCACCCGGCGCGTTTCCTTAGTGATTGGAGGACGCCGAACCGTCGCCGTGCGGGTGCTTGTTGGTGTGCTGGCGGTGGGGATCGTCAGTGGTCTCAACAGCTGCGTGGCGGTTGCCCATGTTCATGAAGGACACGCAAACGAACATGAGCAGCAACAATGCCGCAAGCATGATGCCACCAATCACAAACGGCGGCGCGATCAACGGCGCCAGTTCCTCATGATGTTCCTCTGCAGCGGCTAGTACGACGCCGGCAAACTGGGTCAGCATTATTTCTCCCCTTGGGTACGTGCCCGGGGTGAGCTATTCACCGATTCCGGACCTTTGTTGGCTTGAATTCCCTCTAATGGTACGTGGTATCTGCCCACACTGGCACACCGACCCGTCCACAGTGTTGTGAACGGAACCACATTTGCGTGCAAAAACACTCACATCGCGAGTGGGTGTCAGCCCCGGACTTGGCCCTCGCCCTGGACAATCCATTTGGTGGTTGTCAGCTCGGTGAGGCCCATGGGCCCTCGGGCGTGCAGCTTCTGCGTGGAAATGCCCACTTCTGCGCCAAGACCCAGTTCGCCGCCGTCGGTGAAGCGGGTGCTCGCATTGACAATGACGGCTGCCGAATCAACTTCGGCCACGAAAATCTCCGCATTGGAAAGATCGTTGGTCAGAATCGCTTCCGTGTGGCCCGTGCTCCAGGTGCGGATGTGCTTGATGGCCTCGGGCAGGGAGTCAACCATCTTCACAGCCAAATCAAGGTCCATGTACTCGGTGGCCCAGTCCTCGTCGGTGGCAAGCGTTGCCGTGATACCGGCGGGCAGCACTGCTTGAACCCGCTCGTCAACGTGCAAGCGTACGCCGGCTTTGTTGAGTGCTGTGAGCACGGCGGCAAGCACCTTGGCATCCTTGTGCACCAGCAGTGTTTCCACGGTGTTGCAAACACTGGGGCGTTGAGTTTTGGCGTTCAACAAAATGTTGACGCTCATCTCTTCCTTGGCGCTGGCGTCAATGAAGATGTGGACGTTGCCTTCACCGGTCTCAATGACAGGCACTGATGAGTTGTTGACCACAGTTTGGATGAGGTCGCGGCCGCCGCGGGGAATCAGCACGTCAACGGCGCCGCGGGCCTTCATGATCAGGTTGGCACCTTCGCGGCCAAACTGGTCAACGGACTGCACTGCGTCAGCGGGCAGCCCCACGGTTTCCAGAGCGTCACGCAGAATGCCCAGCAGGGCCTGGTTGGTGTGTGCGGCGGCAGTTCCGCCGCGCAGGATCACCGCATTGCCGCTCTTGAGGGCCAGCCCGGCAATATCGACGGTAACGTTGGGACGTGCCTCATAAATGGCGGCAACCACACCCATGGGAACGTTGATTTGGCGCATGCGCAGTCCGTTGGGAAGGGTCTGACCTCGCACCACGTTGCCTACGGGGTCGGGCAGGGTGGCAAGCTTTTCCAGGGCGTCGGCCAGGCCTTGCACCCGTGGCTTGGTGAGCGTGAGCCTGTCGAGCATGGGAACGGAGGTGCCGTTCTCCTTGCCAGCTGCAAGGTCCTTGGCGTTGGCAGCCAAAATCCTGTCCTGGTGTTCCAACAAGGCTTTGGCAATGGCACGAAGCCCCTTGTCCTTCCAGGCACGGTTTGCTCCGGCCATGCGACGCGCGGCCCTGCGGGCGCGGTCAGTGATGGCCCGAACTTCGGCGGCAATATCTTGTTCAACAATCTGCTCGGTCATGCCCCAAGTCTATGGCACAGGTGCAGATCGCGCTGTGAGCTAACCGTTCAGGAGCACCAGGTCATCAACGTGGATCACTTCGCGTTCAAACTCCCTGCCCAAGTCTTTGGCCAGCTCCTTGGTGGAACGACCCAGCATTTGGGGCAGGTCCGAGTGCCGGTAGTTGACCAGTCCGCGGGCGAATACCCTGCCCGCGGAGTCACTGAGCTCCACGGCATCACCGGCATCAAAGTCACCGCTGATGGCCGTGATACCGGCCGGGAGCAGGGACTTGTGCCGTTCGCTCACTGCCCGGACGGCGCCGTCGTCCAAGACCAAACGGCCGCGAATGTCAGCCAGATGCGCCAGCCAGAGCATGCGCACGGGGCGCTTGTTGCCGTTGATGCCAAACCAGGTGCCCACATCCTCCCCCGCCAGAGCGGCAGCCGCCTGCCCGGTGGAAGTGACAAGTGCGGGAATTCCCGTCTCGGCAGCGATCAAGGCAGCCTGCACCTTGGTGGCCATGCCACCGGTGCCGATGCCTGCCTTGCCGGCGCTGCCGATGACAATGCCTTCAAGGTCTTCGGGCGAGGCAACTTCGCTGATGCGCTTTGACCCTTGGGCCGGTGGGCCGTCGTAGAGCGAATCCACATCGGAGAGGAGCACCAGTGCGTCGGCCTTGACAAGGTGGGCCACCAGGGCGGCCAGCCTGTCGTTGTCACCAAAACGAATCTCGTGGGTGGCCACCGTGTCATTTTCGTTGACAATGGGAACCACGCCCAAAAGCAGCAACCGTTCCAGGGCACGGTGCGCATTGACGTACTGGTGGCGCCGGGTCAGGTCCTCTGCCGTGAGCAGGACCTGCGAGGCCGTGACACCGTGAGAGGTAAAGGCACGGTTGTAATGCGCCATGAGCAGGCCTTGGCCCACGCTGGCCGCAGCTTGTTGGGTGGCAAGATCCTTGGGGCGGCGGCTCAGGCCCAGCGGCAGCAATCCCGCTGAGATGGCACCGGAGGAGACCAGGATGATCTCCGTTCCGGCCAGCCGGCGCTGCGCCAGCACAGCCACCAGCTTGACGAGGGCATCTTCTGAGATGCCGCCCGCCACTGACGTCAGCGACGACGAACCAACTTTGACAACTATGCGCGCCGCGGTGGCAATGCCCCGCCGCGAACTCAGCGAGGTCACCTGATCCTGCCCCATATTTCCCATTAGTTCTGCGCTGCACCTGTGTCGTCGGCAGCAACTTCGGCTGCAACAACGCGGGCCTCTTCAGCCTTGCGGGTGCTTGTCTCGGTCCAGATGCCTGCCTTACGCTCGGACTCCAGCTCGGCACGGGCAGCAGCCTTCGCATCGCGGCGGTCCTGCTGTTCCTCACGCTTCTGCGCACGGGTGGGGCGGTCACCAAGATCCAGCAGGCGCAGGTCGGTGCCGCGGGGGGCTGCCAAGTGCTCGGCGCCACCCATCATGGTGGGCTCCCAGTCGAAGATCATGCCATGCTCGCCACCAATGACGACAGTGTCGCCGGGTGTGGCACCGATCCTGAAGAGTTCCTTCTCGACGCCGGCCTTCGCCAGCCGGTCTGCAAGGTAGCCGATGGCTTCCTCATTCTGGAAATCGGTCTGCTCAACCCAACGCTCGGGCTTTTCACCGCGAACGCGGAACAACGGAGAAAGGTTGCGCTCTTCGCGGCGAATGGTGAAGGATGATTCGTTGACAGCACGGGGGCGCAGAACCACCGGGGTGGCCTTGACGGGAGCATCGGCGAGGGCCTTGCGTGCTTCCATGACAATTTCTGCCATCGCGAAGCCAAGCTGCTTCAGGCCCTCATGGCTTGCCGCGGAGACTTCGAAGACACGGTAGCCGCGGGCTTCCAAGTCAGATCGGACAAATCCGGCCATGTCCCGGCCGTCCGGTGAATCCACCTTGTTCAGTGCAATCAGGCGGGGACGGGCGTTCAGGGGAACCACGTCACCGTCGGTTCCTGCGAAGCTCATGTCGACGTCGTACTGGTCGAGTTCGCGCTCAATGACGGCCAGGTCGGTGACCGGGTCACGGTCGGCCTCGAGTGCTGCGCAGTCAAGGACGTGCACAATCGCGGCGCAACGCTCCACGTGGCGCAGGAAGTTATGGCCCAGGCCCTTGCCTTCGCTGGCGCCCTCGATGAGGCCGGGCACGTCGGCCATGGTGAAGCGGACGTCGCCGGCCTGGACAACGCCCAGGTTGGGGATCAGGGTGGTGAAGGGGTAGTCGGCAATCTTGGGCCGGGCCGCAGACATGGCAGCGATGAGGCTGGACTTGCCGGCGGACGGGAAGCCCACCAACGCGATGTCGGCAATGGACTTCAGCTCAAGGACAATGTCGGCCTCTGATCCTGCAATGCCCAACAGTGCGAAGCCCGGGGCCTTGCGCTTCAGTGAGGAAAGGGCATTGTTGCCGAGCCCGCCCAGGCCACCGGCGGCAGCGACGTACTCTGTGCCGATGCCAACGAGGTCGGCGAGGACATTGCCGTCCCGGTCCTTGATGACAGTGCCATCGGGAACTTCAAGGATCAGCGAATTCCCGTCCTTGCCGTCGCGCCAGTCTCCCATGCCGGGCTGGCCGTTGCCGCCGCGACGGTGGGGTGCATGGTGGAAGTCAAGCAAGGTGGTGGTCTGGTCGCTGACACGGAAGGTGACACTACCGCCATCGCCGCCCTTGCCGCCGTCGGGCCCGCCCAACGGTTTGAATTTTTCGCTGTGAACTGAGACGCAGCCGTGGCCGCCAGTCCCGCCGGATACGTGCAAAACAACCCGGTCAACAAAGCTGGCCACTGAAATCTCCTTGAATAGAACTTAGTTTGTGCGCACCAATTCTAGTCCACTGCTGAACTAGGGCCTGATACCGGCCGAAAAATGTATCTGTGTTAAAAGCCAGTGGAGCGAGCCATGCGGCCCGCTCCACTGGAAAAGCTTTGGTATTAGACCGCAGCGACGATGTTCACAACACGACGTCCACGACGTGTGCCGAACTCGACAGCGCCTGCGTCCAATGCGAACAGCGTGTCATCCTTGCCACGACCAACACCCTCACCGGGGTGGAAGTGGGTGCCGCGCTGGCGAACGATGATTTCGCCTGCCTTGACAACCTGACCGCCGAAGCGCTTTACGCCCAGGTACTGGGCGTTTGAGTCACGACCGTTGCGAGAGGAACTCGCACCTTTTTTATGTGCCATTTGAAAATGCCTGCCTTTTTACTAAAAGATTCTAAAGTGGATCGAACTTCAAAAACGCTTATTAAGCGATTGAAGTGATCTTGACCTTGGACAGTTCCTGACGGTGACCCTGGCGCTTCTTGTAGCCGGTCTTGTTCTTGAACTTCTGGATGACGATCTTCGGTCCACGAAGATCCTCCAACTTCTCAGCCGTAACCTTCACATTAGCCAGGTCCTTCGCGGCTGTGGTGAGCTTGTCACCATCAACCAAGAGCAAAGCGGGCAGCTCAAGCGTGCTGCCAACTCCACCGGGGACGCGGTTCATGGTCACGTGGTCTCCGACGGAAACCTTTTCTTGACGGCCGCCTGCGCGGACAATCGCGTACACCACTGGGGAACTCACTTCTCTCGACGTTTATTACAAAGTTTTTGTGCCGGTAGGAATCATGATTGACATCTACCAACCGTATGCGCCCGCTGTTCAGAATAGAACGGGCACGGGGTGCATACTACGTGCCTCAACGCCGTGGACCTCAATGGAGTTCTGCCATGGAGTGGTTGCCCTAGGTGTTGGCGTAAGCACCGAAGATCAAGAATACGCTAACTCTGTCTCCGGGCGCAAATGACACTGATTACCCACACTCACAGTGGACGACAGAACAAACCTAAATTTGCCCAGTTGCCATAGAGGAGCGGGAAACCGTACTCACCAACTTTAGCGTGGATGCGGAGAGTTTTTGCCATTTCGCCCCATGACGCGCCGCGATTCTGCCTCAGAGCTGGTGGCGTTAATCACCCAAGGCCCCAATTGGCGCGGATTTGGCGGCCCAACCGTCAAAGAAACTGTGTGGGGCGGCAAAAAAATCCACCTCATACTGGGCCGAGTGGGCAAAAGCGGCCCGCATGCCTTCGCGTTCCCTTGCTGAGCCGCGCCGCGCGGCCGCATCCATGATGGCTACTGCCGTTTCAGTGGCCTGGGCAAAGTCATCATCGGCGTAGGTCGCCAGCCACGTCCCATAGGGGTGCTCGCCCGAGAAGGACAAGTAGTCCTGGTGCAGCACCCGGCCAACCTCTGCATAAAGCCAATAGCAAGGCAGTACGGCGGCCACCACTTCCCCGTAGCTGCCGGAGAAGGCGACACCTTGGAGGTGGTCAACATAATGTTTGGTGACGGGGCCCTGCCGCATGTCCGTGGGGTAGTGGCTGAGCCAGTCGCGGTGCAGGGCCAGCTCAACCTCCAAGCAATTCTGCGCACTCCCGGCCCAAAACTTTTGTTCCACCTCTGTAGGCGCCAGGGCGCTGGCCCTGGCCAGAACACGCGAATACGTACTCAAATACAGCGCATCCTGGGCAAGGTAGTACGCAAAGTGGTCGCTGTGCAATGTCCCGGCCGCCAACTCCTTGATGAAATCAAGACCGAAAATGGCTTCACGCTGCACCTCGCATTCCTGCCACAACTGCTGACTGAAGGCATCAAGGGTCGGTGCCGCACTGTCCCACAGCGCGTGGAAATGGTTGATGGGGCCGGCGCCTTCGCCCACATTCAACTCATGGGCCGTTTCCAGGGCGACGCTCAGCCAGGACTTGGCGTGGCGCACACTGACGGCCCAGTCACCCTTCTGCGCCTGCAAGGTGGCCACTGCGGCAGACAGTGAACAGCCCGTGCCATGGGTGTTGGGGGTATCCACCCTGGGTGCTGTAAACACCTCAACGGTGCCGTCGTGTTGTACGAGTGCGTCCAAGCACTCCTCCCCCGGGAGGTGCCCGCCCTTGACCAGAACGGCGACCCCGTGGGCAGCGGCCAGCTGCAGGCCTTGGCGCAGCGCCTCGTCAAAGTTCTTAGCTTGGGGTTGTCCCAGTAACACGGCAAGTTCCAAAATATTGGGTGTAACCAGGTGAGTGCTTTCCAACAACCGCAGCAAACCCTGGCGCGCTGCCGGCGCCATAAGCTCATCGCCACTGGTAGCCACCATGACAGGATCAAGAACCACCACGGGCGGCCGGGTTCTTGCCAGCCAGTCCCCCACCACGGTCATAACCTCCGCGGTGCCGAGCATGCCTATTTTCACTGCATCAATGTCAATGTCGGCAGAAATGGCCTCCAGTTGCTCCGCGAGGAAGGCCACGGGCGGCACATGGACACTGTGCACACCTGTGGTGTTTTGAGCCGTTAACGCTGTCAGGGCAGCCATGGCGTAGCCGCCGTGGGCGCTGATGGCCTTGATGTCTGCCTGAATGCCGGCACCCCCTGAGGGGTCGGAACCGGCAATGCTCAGAACGCGCGGGTGACTGACGCCCCGTTGTTGCCGGGAACCGGGACTGGCCTCACGGGCCCGGGGTGGTGAATCCAAAAGTGGCGGGGCAGAAAGCAAGGTTTCCATGGACATCCCTTCGCCGGTGCTAGCCGGGCAGGTTCAACGGGTCTTTTCTCAGCCGGACCTCTTGTCCAGGCACCCCGTGTCGCTCTCAACCCTAGACCCCGCCCCAGCGGTTAAACCAAACTGACCCGCAGTAAAGGTCGAAAAACGGGCTGAAAACGCGTTTTTTCGACCTTTACTGCGGGTCAGTTGAGAGGCTGGCTACAGCTCCGAGGCGGGAACTCCCACACCGAGGATGATCGGCTCGGAACTCCTGGCCGGCTTGGCTGCCGCCGGCAAGTCCACGGCAGCACTGCTGTGCTGCACCGAACCCTGGGCCGGGGCCTGCGACTCGGCAGTTTCCACCGCCATGTCGGCTCCGCCCTGTGCACTGCGGGCGCTACGGTTGCGGCGTCCACGGCGTGAGCGCGAGCGGTTGTTGCCACCTGCCTCGGCAGTATCCGGCGCTGACTGGTCCTGGCCCGGGCTGGTCAACTGATCCAGCGCTTGGGTCAAGCCAGCCAAGGCCGCAGCCTGGTCGGCGTTGCTGGTCTCGGCGGAACCGGAGCTTTCACTGCGGTGGCCGCGGGGCAGCTCAATGGCTTCCCCACCCAGGGTGAGTGTTGCGGCGTCGGGCGCATCATTGTCTTGCTGCGCTGACGGCACTGCAACAGGAGCTGCGGGAGCGTCGTGCTCATGGTGCGAGGCTGCAGCAGCGGCTGCAATGTTGGCCAACGCGGCACGGGCTTCATGGGCCTTTTGAGCTTTCTGAGCATCAGTGGGTTCCTCATGCAGCTCCACCGGGGCGTGTTCAGCCTGCTCGGACTCAGGCTTGGAACGGTTGCGGTTGCGCTTGCGTTCGCTGCGTGTGGACCTGTTGGCTGTGGTGCGGTCACTGTCGCGCTGTTCCTGCGCCACCTTGGCAGCATGTGCCTGCGGCGACTCCACGGCAACAGTGTGCACACGGCGGTGCTCAACGGGGATCTCGTGCGTGACCATGCCGCGGCCCAAGCAGGTGCCGCACTGTTCGCCGAAGACTTCCAGCAGGCCAGTGCCCATGCGCTTGCGTGTCATCTGCACCAGGCCCAGGCTGGTTACTTCAGCAACCTGGTGCTTGGTCCTGTCACGGCCCAGGCATTCCACCAGGCGGCGCAATACCAAGTCGCGGTTGGATTCGAGCACCATGTCGATGAAGTCAATGACAATGATGCCGCCAATATCGCGCAGACGCAGCTGGCGCACCACTTCTTCGGCAGCTTCCAGGTTGTTCTTGGTGACTGTTTCTTCCAAGTTTCCGCCGGAACCGGTGAACTTACCGGTGTTGACGTCAACCACAGTCATGGCTTCCGTGCGGTCAATGACCAGCGAGCCACCGGAGGGCAGGAAGACCTTGCGTTCCAGGGCCTTGGAGATTTGCTCGTCGATCCGATGTGCGGCAAAGATGTCCTCGCTCTTGCTCCACTTTTCCAGGCGGTCCAGCAGATCCGGGGCTACATAGGTCACATAGGCTTCAATGGTGTCCCAGGCGTCCTCGCCGGAAACAACCAGCTTGGAGAAGTCCTCGTTGAAGACGTCGCGGACCACCTTGATGGTCAGGTCCGGCTCGCCGTAGAGCATCTCGGGGGCCAGCGTCTTGTGGGAGGAGGCACGGTTGTTGATGCCTTCCCACTGGGCGCGGAGCCTGTTGATGTCATTGGTGAGCTCTTCTTCGCTGGCACCTTCGGCAGCCGTGCGCACAATGACGCCGGCGTTTTCGGGCAGGTGGTCCTTCAGGACGCGCTTGAGACGGTTGCGTTCGACGTCGGGCAGCTTGCGGGAGATGCCTGTCATGGAACCGCCCGGCACGAACACCAGGTAGCGCCCGGGCAGGGAAATCTGGCTGGTCAGGCGGGCACCCTTGTGGCCTACGGGGTCCTTGGAGACCTGCACCAGGACGGAGTCGCCGGACTTCAGCGCGTTCTCAATGCGGCGCGGCTGACCGTTGAGGTTGGCGGCGTCCCAGTCAACTTCACCGGCGTACAGCACGGCGTTGCGGCCGCGCCCAATGTCAACGAAGGCAGCTTCCATGCTGGGCAGCACGTTTTGGACCTTGCCCAGGTACACGTTGCCGATGAGGGAATCCTGCTGCGTCTTGGAGACAAAGTGCTCGGCCAGGATGCCGTCTTCCAAGACACCGATCTGGATCCTGTCATCGCTCTGGCGCACGACCATGACCCGGTCAACCGATTCGCGGCGGGCCAAGAATTCAGCCTCCGTGATGACTGTGCGACGGCGGCCGGAGTCGCGGGAATCGCGGCGGCGCTGCTTCTTAGCTTCCAAACGAGTGGAGCCGCGCAGGCTTGTCACCCGGTTGGATGCGCTGGCGCTGGGCTCGGCGGGGGTGCGCGGGGCACGCACGCGGGTCACGGTATTGGGCGGGTCCTCATCGGTGCCGCCCGTCAGCTCCAGGTCAGCATCGCCACGGCGGCGACGACGACGGCGACGCGAGGTCACGCCGTCGTCGGGCGCATCAGTGTCCTGCTCAATGGCTGAGTCGTCGTCGGACTGGGCCGCATCCGTTTCGGCGGGGCGGGTACGGCGGTTACGGCTGCGGTTCCGGCCGCGACGATCGCCATCGTTGCCGTCCTGCTCGTCATCACGGTCATCATTGTCATCCTGGGCAACAACGGCAGGCACCGCCATGCTCATGTCCGGGGCCAGGAACAGCGTGGACATGCCGCTTGTCGGTGCTGAGAACAAGGCCTCAGCCACGGGGGCCGCTGCGGCTTCCACCACTTCCTCTGCCACAGGCTCCTGGGCCGGCTCCTCGGCGGGGACAGCCGGGGACTCGGCGGGGACAGTGGTCTGGGTGGCAGGCTTGCGACGGCTCCGAGTGGTCTTCGGCGCTGAGGGGGCCTGTACTGCTGCTTCCTGTGCCACAGAATCCACGGCGGTTTCCAGCGCGCCCTGCTCCGGCACCTCGGCCGCAGGGGCAGCAGCCTTCCTGGTGGCGCGGCGGGGCGCCTTGGCCTTGGCCGCGGGCGCAGGCTCCGCTGCGTCAACCACGTCTGCTGCAACTACTTCTTCGGCGGCTGGGACGGCTGCAGCCTTGGTGGTGCGGGTCCGCCTGGCAGGCGCCTTGGCAGCGGGCGCCGCTGCGGCTTCCTCACCTGGAATGCTTAATTCACCCTGAACCGCAGCGGGTGCAGTAACAGGTGCCGTTGCGCGACGGCGGGCAGCTCGCTTGACCGGCGCTGCTTCCGGCGCTGCTGCTTCAGGGGAATCGAGCAGCGAGGCCGGCTGCTCGGCATCAACGGGAGCGGCTTCCTTTTTGGCGCGGCTGCGGCGGACGGGGGCCTTCACGGCTGGCGCTGTGCTTGTTGCTGTTTCCACGGCTGTTTCAACTGTGTTGGCTTCAGCAGTAGTGCTTTCAACAGCGGCAGGGGCCGCAGCCGGGCTGGTTACCGCGGCCGTGGCACGGCGCGAACGGGGAGCCTTGGCCTTGGCGGGGGCTGCAACAGCAGCCTCTGCTGCATCAAATGTGGGCTGTTCATTATTCATAGTGGGCGTTACTTTCGCGCCAAAACAGCGCACCCACATCGAGCGCCGAAATCGGCTAATGTGCCAACACCCGCAGGCGTCGACGGAAGTCGTCTAATTACTTCTCAGGCGGCACCAACTTCTGGGTGCGCAAGCTCTGATAAGCCAATGGTTTACGGAATGAGTCCGGTGGATGGCTGCACACACTGGCAGCGTCGTCACCGGCAACCCGTGGGCGTGCCATTGGACTGAAAGACGCACGTGGATCGCCAGTCAGCCGAAACCATTGTCTCATACGAGCCCTGTCATGGAGCAGTTTTCTCCATGGCGCGCCAAGAAACTCAAGCTACAATCAGGACACATTCACCTCATCCCGATGAAAAGGACACAATGCCTAGCACCAAAGTTTCCACCAGCGATCCAGCGGACATCGACAAGCCAGCCCTGGTACGGGCCAAATCGTTCGGGTGGTTCTTGATCATCACAGGCGCCATTGCCTGGGTGGCGTCCTTCACGCTGGTGCTTGAGCGGTTGGAACTCTACAAAAATCCCAACGCCAACGCCAGCTGCGACTTCAACGCATGGATTTCCTGCAGTGACGTCATGAAGACCCCCGAGGCCGCAATTCTCGGCTTCCCCAACCCGTTCATCGGCGTGGTGGCCTTTGCAGTGCTCATCACCGTCGGGGTTGTCCTGCTCGCCGGGGCACACATGCAGCGCTGGTTCTGGATCTGCTTGCAGGTGGGCATCACGGCCGGCATGGCCCTGGTGTCCTGGTTTTGGTTCACGGCCCTCTACACCCTGGCGGTCCTGTGCCCCTACTGCATGATCGTCTGGGCCATGATGATTCCGATCTTCGTCTGGACTACCGTGCGGAACATCAACCATGGGGTCATCCCCGCCACACCGGCGTTGACCAAGTTCATCAACGACTGGGCCTGGGTCATTATGGGCCTGTTCTACGTGGCTGTTCTTGCCTCCATCTTCTTCAGGTTCATGCACCTGATCATCCCCTCCAACGCCTAGCCCCCACCATCTATGTAGCAGTAGATGCCTTGGGTAGCGCTTTCCGGGGCCCATTTGATGCAACAACTGCGACACAGATTTTCACGTACGACGACGAAGGGCACCTCCCAGCGGGAGGTGCCCTTCGTCGTCGTACTTTCAAACGTAATTCGCTTAGGCGAACCAGATGCCAATCTCGCGCTCAGCGGACTCCACCGAGTCGGAGCCGTGGACCAGGTTCTGCTGAACCTTCAGGCCCCAGTCGCGGCCCAGGTCGCCACGGATGGTGCCCGGCGCTGCCGTGGTGGGGTCAGTGGTTCCGGCTACGGCGCGGAAGCCCTCGATGACACGGTTGCCTTCAAAGATGGCCGCCACAACGGGACCGGAGAGCATGAACTCAACCAGGGGCGCGTAGAACGGCTTGCCCTTGTGCTCTGCGTAGTGCGCTTCGAGCTGCTCACGGGTGGCAGTGACCTTCTTCAGTTCTGCCAGGGTGTATCCCTTGGCCTCAACGCGGGCCAGGATGGCACCGGCGAGGTTGCGTGCCACGCCGTCGGGCTTGACCAGGACAAGAGTGCGCTCAATGCTCACAGTAACTCCAAACAAAATAGGTGAAAAGTGTTTTCAGATTCAGTTTACTTGGCCGCGGCCGCTGGGCCGTCGCCGCTGATGTCGGGGTGTTCGCTGTCCCACCGCGCCTGCGCTTTGGCCCGGTCAACGTTCTCCCGGTCAATCCTGGCACCGGCGTAGAGGGCGTACCACCAGGCTGCGGCAAACAGGATGCCCACAACGAACATGGACGGTTCCCAGAAGCCGCCGGCAATGAGTGCCGCCTGCAGGACCCAGCCAAAGGCCGGTCCCCACGGCTTGCGAACCACTCCGCAGGCCGCGATGAACAGGACGGCCAGGACTGCTGCCGCCACCAGGAAGAGCGGGTTCTTGTCCTTGAGGCCAAACAGTCCCAAACCGAGGAAGAGCGCCACGAAGGCTTCCAGCATGAGCACCACTGAGGCAAACATCATGCGGGTGGAGCGGAGCTTTTTAGGTGTATTGGGCTTCCACTCGCGTTGCGCCTTGGTCAATTTCGCCATGGCTTAGGCACCTTCCTTTTCACCGGGGCGGCCCAGCAGGATGCGGGCCTCCCCCACCAGCGTGATGGACCCTGTGATCAGCACACCGCCGGCCAGGTCGTTGTTCGACTCGGCGCGTTCAACAGCCCACTCAATAGCGTCGTCGAGCCTTTCAGCAATGTGAATGTCCTCGTCCAACCAGCCCAGGTCGGCTGCCATCTCGGCCAGCTCGGCGGCTGGAATGGCGCGGGGAGAGTTGGACTGCGTCAAGCAAATCTCCGCAGCCTCATCACCGTAGGATTCCTTGATGGTGCGCAGAATCTCCTCCGCATCCTTTTCAACCAGGACACCCAGGACCACCACCAACTTGCTGAAGGCAAAGGATTCCTGCAGCGACTTGGCACTGGCGGCAATGCCGGCCGGGTTGTGGGCCGCATCCACCACAATGGTGGGCGAGGTGCGCAGGACTTCAAGACGTCCCGGGGAGGTGACGGCGGCAAAGCCCTCCTGAACCAGCTCGTGGCTCAGTTCCTTCTCTCCCCCGCCAAGGAATGCCTCCAACGCGGCAAGTGCGACGGCGGCATTCTGGGCTTGGTGTTCACCGTGAAGCGGGAGCAGGATGCCCGGGTAACGTCCGGCCAGGCCCTGCAGGTCCAACATTTGGCCGCCCACGGCGATGGTGCGTGCTTCCACACCAAATTCAATGCCTTCAAAGCGGAAGTCGGCGTGCATTTCGCGTGCCTTGTCCAGCAGGACCTGGGCGGCGTCAGCAGGCTGGGCGGCGCTGATGAGGAACGCGCCTTCCTTGATGATGCCGGCCTTTTCGGTGGCGATGAGGGCTGTGGTGTCACCCAGCAGCTCCACATGGTCCAAGGAGATCGGGGTGATGACAGCTACCTGGCCGTCGCCCACGTTGGTGGCGTCGGTAATGCCGCCCAAACCAACTTCCATGACGGCAACATCCACCGGCTCGTCAGCAAAAATGGCAAACGCCAAGATGGTGAGGCACTCAAAGTACGTGAGCCGCTGCTCGCCGGCAGCACTCAGCTCAGCGTCAACAATGTCCAGGTAGGGGCGGATCTCATCCCAAATCCGCACGAACGTTGCGTCGTTGACGGGTGCGCCGTCGATGCTGATGCGCTCCGTCACCTTTGTCAGGTGCGGGCTGGTGTAGCGGCCGGTGCGCAGATCGTGGGCCAGCAGGCCGGCCTCGATCATGCGGGCCGTGGAAGTTTTTCCATTGGTGCCCGTGATGTGGATGATCGGGAACGCCTTGTTCGGCTGACCCAGGATGTCCATGGCTCGGAACAGCGGAGCAAGCCGCGGCTCCATCTTGTTCTCTGGGGCGCGGCCCAGAAGTTCGGCGTAGACACTCTCCACAGAGAATTCGTCGTGATTGGCAGTCATTAGGCTACGGTCCGTTCAACAGTGATGGTGGTTTCAACGTCACCGGGGATGAGTTCAAGCTTCAGCGTCAAGGTCTCAGTCTTGACCAGCTCGGCGTTGGCGTGCAGGGCATCAACAATGTCCTGCGGGGCGCTGATGATGGTGCGGATCCTGTCACTGACCTGCAAGCCGGTGTCCTTGCGGGCCTGCTGGATGGCGCGGACCATGTCCCGTGCCGTGCCTTCGGCCTCGAGCTCGGGTGTCAGCTCGGTGTTGAGCACCACGAAACCGCCGCCGGGCAGCATCGCCACCGCACTGGCGCCGCCGTCGTGCCCGTCAGAAACAACTGTCTCCAGCGTGTATTCGGACGGTTCCAACGCCAGGCCACCGGCCGTGACAACGCCGTTGGTGAGCGACCAGTCGCCGGACTTGGAGCCCTTGATGGCGAGCTGGACGTTCTTGCCCAGGCGAGGTCCGGCAGCACGGGCGTTGACAACCAACTTCTGCGAGATGCCAAACTCCTCCGGAGTAGCGTCGGCAGCGTCAACGAAGCGCACCGAGCGGATATTCAGCTCGTCCGCCACCACGCCGGCGCCGTCGGTCAGCAGGGCGGCATTGGGGGCCACCACCGTGAGTTCCGCCAAGGGCAGGCGGACGCGCAGCTTGGCCGCCTTGCGCAGGCTTGAGCCAGTGGAGCAGATCTGCTGGATCTTATCCATCTGCTCAACCAGTGCGGTGTTGGGCACAAACAGATCGGCGTTGGGCCAGTCGGTGAGGTGCACCGAACGGCCGCCTGTCAGGCCACGCCAGATTTCCTCGGTGACCAGCGGCAGCAGTGAAGCAGCCACACGGCACACGGTTTCCAGCGCCGTGTAGAGGGCGTCGAAGGCGTCCACGTTCTCATCGAAGAAGCGGGTGCGGCTGCGGCGCACATACCAGTTGGTGAGCATGTCGAAGTAGACGCGCAGGGATTCGCACGCGCCGGAGACGTCGTAGTCATCGAGCTTGGCCGTCAGTTCGCGGACCAGGTCGCCGGTGTTGGCCAACAAGTACTGGTCCATGGGATCGGAGTAGTCGTCGTAACGGAGCTTGGCGTCGTAGCCCTTGCCGCCGTTGGCCGTGTTCGCGTAGAGGGTGAAGAAGCTGTAGACGTTCCAGAGGGGCAGGATGACCTGGCGGACCCCGTCGCGGATTCCCTGCTCGGTAACAACCAAGTTGCCGCCGCGCAGGATGGGGCTGGCCATCAGGAACCAGCGCATGGCGTCGGAACCGTCGCGGTCCAGGACCTCGGAGACGTCCGGGTAGTTGCGCAGGCTCTTGGACATTTTCTGCCCGTCGGAACCCAGCACGATGCCGTGGCTGATGACGTTCCGGAACGCCGGGCGGTCAAAGAGTGCCGTGGAGAGGATGTGCAGCATGTAGAACCAGCCGCGGGTCTGACCAATGTACTCGACGATGAAGTCCGCCGGGTTGTGGGTGTTGAACCATTCCTCGTTCTCGAACGGGTAGTGGACCTGGCCATACGGCATGGAGCCGGAGTCGAACCAAACATCCAGCACGTCCTCCACGCGGCGCATGGTGGACTTGCCTGTTGGGTCATCCGGGTTGGGCCGGGTCAGCTCGTCGATGAACGGGCGGTGCAAGTCAACTTCGCCCTCGTTGTTCAGCGGCAGGCGGCCAAAGTCAGCCTGCATCTCGGCGATGGAGCCGTACACGTCGGTGCGCGGGTAGTCGGGGTCATCGGACTGCCACACCGGGATGGGGCTGCCCCAGTACCGGTTGCGGCTGATGGACCAGTCGCGGGCGTTGGCCAGCCACTTGCCGAACTGGCCGTCCTTGACGTTGCCGGGGATCCAGTTGATGTCCTGGTTCAGTTCAACCATGCGGTCCTTGAACGCGGTGACTTCCACGTACCAGGAGGAGATGGCGCGGTAGATCAGGGGTGTGCGGCAGCGCCAGCAATGCGGGTAGCTGTGCACGTAGCTGGCCTGGCGGGCCAGGCGGCCGGCCTCGCGGACCACCTTCGTGATCGCCTTGTTGGCGTCAAAGACCTGCACGCCGGCGATCTCGCTCAGCGGGCCTTCGGCAAAGAGCGGCAGGAAGTTGGCTCCCTCATCGACGGAGAGGACCACCGGGATGCCGTACTGCTCACAGACCTTTTGATCCTCTTCACCGTAGGCGGGGGCCTGGTGGACAATGCCGGTACCGTCGGTGGTGGTCACGTAGTCGGCCAGCAGGAACTGCCATGACTTGGCCGTGCCGTACTTTTCGTCGTCGGCGAAGTAGTCCCACAGCGGCTCGTACTTCAGGCCCTCAAGCTCGGCGCCCGCGTAGGTGGCAGTGACAGCGGCAGTCGCGGCAGCAGCGTCGTCGTACCCCAGATCCTTGGCGTGGGCGCCCACCAGGTCAGCGGCGAGCAGGAACTTCTCAGCTGTTGCGCCCAGCGAAACCCCATTGGGGCCAACGGGCACGACGGCGTAGCTCACCTTGGGCCCCACGGCGAGGGCCTGGTTGGTGGGCAGGGTCCAGGGCGTGGTGGTCCAGGCGATGGCCCCAACGCCGGCCAGCTCCTGGGACAGCGCGGACTCGCCGGCCACGATGGGGAAGGTGACGGTGACGGTCTGGTCCTGGCGGTCCTTGTAGACGTCGTCGTCCATGCGCAGCTCGTGGTTGGAGAGGGGTGTCTCATCCTTCCAGCAGTACGGCAGCACGCGGTAGCCGTTGTAGGTCAGGCCCTTGGAGTGGAGCTGTTTGAACGCCCAGAGGACGGACTCCATGTACTCAACGTTGAGGGTCTTGTAGTCGTTGTCGAAGTCGACCCAGCGGGCCTGGCGGGTGACGTATTCCTGCCATTCGCCGGCGTACTTCATGACGGAGGAGCGGCAGGCGTCGTTGAACTTGTCGATGCCCATGGCCTCGATCTGGGCCTTGTCTGTCATGCCCAGCTGCTTCATGGCTTCCAGCTCGGCGGGCAGGCCGTGCGTGTCCCAACCAAAGCGGCGCTCCACGCGGCGCCCGCGCTGGGTCTGGTAGCGGGCCACCAAATCCTTGGCGTAGCCGGTGAGCAGGTGGCCGTAGTGCGGCAGGCCGTTGGCGAAGGGAGGGCCGTCGTAGAAGACGAACTCGTTGGACCCATTTTCGCCGGCGTCGCGCGCATCGATGCTGGCCTGGAACGTGCCGTCCTCATCCCAGTACTTCAGGACGAGTTCTTCCACCTTCGGGAAATTCACGGAGGAGGGAACATGCTTGGATTCGGCGTGGAGGCCGGCGGCGGCTGAAGCCTTCGGGAAGTGGGTCATCACATCATCCTGGTTGTGGGTGTTCTTGATCAGGATGCAAGGACGGCTTGCGCCGCGGTACCACCTCGCTTACCACCCCCGTTTTTTACCCCGGGTGCGGCCGCTCATTAGCTGCTGTGACGGGCTTACCCGTCCGGTTCTACTGACACCTTCCATGAGGGTGTGTTCTTCCGGAAGCTCACCGGTGATGGCCGGGTCAACGCTTTGCTGGCAAGTCTACTAGATGCGGCCGCTGTCTGTGTTTGTTAGCTGCGGATCAGCTTGTGGTTGGCGGCCTGGGCCACGGGGCGCACCACAATCTGGTCCAAGTTGATGTGGTGGGGAAGCCCGACGGCGTAGCTCACCACATCTGCCACGTCCGCACCGGTCAGGGGCGCTGCCACGCCTTCGTAGACTTTCTTGGCGGCTTCGGCGTCACCAGCCAGACGGTTGAGGGCGAATTCCTCGGTCTGCACCAGGCCCGGTACCACCTCGATGACGCGCAGGTTGTTTGCCACCTCTTCCAGCCGCAGGGCACTGGTGATGGCGTGTTGGGCAAACTTGGCCGCGTTGTAGCCGGCGCCGCCCTCGTAAGCTGCCAGGGCCGCGGTGGAGGTCAGGTTCAAAACCGTGCCATGGCCGTGGGCGCGTAGGGCCGGCAGGAAGGCCTGGACCATTTTCATGGTGCCCAGGACGTTGACCTGATACATCCAGTCCCAGTCCTCTGCCTTGGCGGTGGCCAGATGGTCGGTGCCACGGGCGCCGCCTGCAATGTTGATCAGTGTATCCAGGCCGCCATGGGCAGCCACGAAATCCACGAGGGCCGCGACGTCTTCGTCCCTGGTCACATCCGCGGCAAACGCCAGGGCGCCTGTCTCCTGGGCCAACTTTTCAAGCCGGTCGGCACGGCGGGCTACTGCAACGACTGTCCAGCCATCGGCGCGAAGTTTACGGACAGTTGCTGCTCCTATGCCTGAACTGGCGCCGGTGACAACTGCATGCTTGGAAGTGTTTTCAGCCATGACTTAAATGTAGCGTGCCGGGGACGGGCTCCTGATTCATGCTGGGTGTTTGAGGAATTCCAGCAGCACCGCCGCCTGGTTATGCTGCGTGTCCTTGGCACCATAGAGCAGCACCACATGCTGGTGGCCGGCAATGACGTCACGCAGCTGTGCCATGGCCGGGTTGGCTCGCAACTCGGCGGTGTAGTCACGTGTGAAGGTTTCGAAGCGCTCGGGCACGTGGTCAAAGTCATTCCGCACTTGTGCACTGGGGGCCACGTCCTTGAGCCAGAGGTCAATCTTGTCCTTCTTGACTCCGCGCGGCCACAGCCTGTCCACCAGAACGCGGTACTCGCCCGCATCCGGCTCCTCATAAACACGCAATATCCGCACTGTGCCCACGACCGCATCATAGCCCTGCGTCCAGTCATCCCCGACTGAAGCCATGAACTTATGCACCAAATCGGCCGCCAGTTCTGCGCATAAGTTCAGTCGACTGAACTTATGCGCAGAACTCGCGTTGGGTTGTGCGCATGAGTGTTCATGCGCGGAACCCAGCATGAGTTCCGCGCATAATTTTCGGAGGTGCCTGCGTGCTGCGTCAGGCCGAATACAGCTCCCTGGCCTGCGCCACACTGGCGTCGCGCGGCAGGAAGTACTCGCACTGCCACTTCTGGGTGCGCCGGGCCTGGACACTGGTGGTCACCACATCGGGCGCATAGACGCGCATGGCCCGTTTGCCGCCTTTCCCGTCCACTGACACCACACCATGGCGAGCCAACGCGCCCAGGGGGAACACGAACTCACCCAGCCCCGCACCCAAGGCGGCCTGGACAACGAACAGTTCAACGCCGTCGTGCATGTCAAAGGGGCGGATGGGACCCTCCAGGGAACGCTGCCACAGGGTGACAAACTGTCCCGCCTTGGTGGGAGTGGTCTTGGCAACACGAAAAATGGCGGACCGGCCGCCCAACGTCAGCCGATGCGCGCAATACTCGGCGCTTTCCGTCTCGGGGACCACATCGGCCCACGCCAGACCCGCCTTGTGCCACTGTTGCTGCGCGCTCTCAGGAATTTTCACGAGCACCATTCTCCTGCAGAATCCTGCTTCCGGGTCAACTCATGAAAGAATCGAAAAATGGCTGAAATCATTCCGGGCACAGACACGCCCGCACCCACCACAAACAACGTTCCCGACAAGCCCGTTTTGGAGGGACTCGAGGAGTCTCTGACCAAGCGCTGGCTGGACGAGGGCACCTACAAGTTTGACCGTGAGACCACCCGTGAGCAGGTGTACTCCATTGACACTCCCCCGCCCACGGCATCCGGATCCTTGCACGTGGGTCACATGTTCTCCTACACGCAGACCGATGTGCTGGCCCGTTTCCAGCGCATGAACGGCAAGAACGTCTTCTACCCCATGGGTTGGGATGACAACGGGCTGCCCACCGAGCGCCGCGTGCAGAACTACTACGGTGTCCGTTGCGATCCGAAGATCTCCTACGACGCCGACTACCGCGCACCGGCGACCCCCGCCAAGAACCAGCGCGACTTCGACGTCATCTCGCGCAAGAACTTCATTGAACTGTGTGAAGAACTGGCCGTGGAGGACGAGAAGGTCTTTGAGCACCTGTTCCAGACCTTGGGCCTGTCCGTTGACTGGGACCTGACCTACCGCACCATTGATGACCATTCCCGTGCCGTCTCCCAGCGAGGGTTCCTGGCGAACCTGACCGCGGGCGACGCGTACATGGCTGAAGCGCCCACACTGTGGGATGTCACCTTCCGCACGGCAGTTGCCCAGGCAGAGCTGGAAGACCGCGAAATGCCCGGCGCGTACTACCGCTACCCGTTCTACGCCGAAGACGGCACCAAGATTTACATTGAGACCACGCGACCGGAACTGCTGGCTGCTTGCTCGGCGCTGGTAGCGAATCCGGACGACGAGCGCTACAAGCCGCTCTTTGGCAAGAAGGTCACCTCCCCCCTGTTCGGTGTTGAGGTGGAGGTTCGCCCGCACGCCCTGGCCAAGGCCGACAAGGGCTCAGGCATCGCCATGGTGTGCACCTTCGGTGACCTCACCGACGTCATCTGGTGGCGTGAACTGCAGCTGCCCACCCGCGCCATTGTGGGCCGTGACGGCCGCATCCTGGGCGACACCCCCGAGTGGATCACCACCGAGGAAGGCCGCGAGAACTACGCCAAGATTGCTGGCAAGACAGTCTTCAGCGCGAAGGAAAGCGTTGTGGAAATGCTCACTGAGGCAGATCTGCTCGACGGCGAGATCAAGAAGATCATGCACCCCGTGAACTTCTTCGAAAAGGGCGACAAGCCCCTGGAGATCGTCTCTTCCCGCCAGTGGTACATCCGCAACGGTGGCCGCGACGAGGACCGCCGCGAACGCCTGATCAACCGCGGCAAGGACATTGAGTTCCACCCGGCCTTCATGCGCTCACGCTACGACAACTGGATCTCCGGGCTGAACGGCGACTGGCTCGTTTCACGCCAGCGCTTCTTCGGCGTGCCGGTTCCCGTGTGGTACCCCCTGGATGCCGATGCCAACCCGGACTACGACCACCCCATCCTGCCCACCACGGAAATGCTGCCGGTTGACCCCGCAGCAGATGCAGCTCCGGGCTACACCGAGGATCAGCGCAACGTCGCCGGCGGCTTCGTTGGCGACGCCGACGTGCTGGACACCTGGGCCACGTCGTCCCTGACACCGCAGATTGTGGGCGGTTGGGGCGTTGACGAGGACCTGTTCGGGAAGGTTTACCCCTTCGACCTGCGCCCTCAGGGCCACGACATCATCCGCACCTGGTTGTTCTCCTCCGCCGTACGCGCCGACGCCCTGCAGGGCAACGCGCCGTGGAAGCACGCCGCCATCTCCGGTTGGATCCTTGACCCGGACCGCAAAAAGATGTCCAAGTCCAAGGGCAACGTGGTGGTTCCCACCGACGTGCTCAACGACTTTGGTGCCGATGCAGTCCGCTACTGGGCAGCCTCCGCCAAGCTCGGCGCCGACACCGCGTACGAGATTGCGCAGATGAAGATTGGCCGCCGCCTGGCGATCAAGCTCCTGAACGCCTCCAAGTTTGTGCTAAACCTTGGCGCCACGGAGGCCAATGTGCTCAGTGCCGACACAGCAGTTCTCAGCAACCCGCTGGATCGCGCCCTGTTGGCGCAGCTGGCCGAGGTTGTGCGCTCGTCAACGGCCGCGTTTGAGAAGTACGACTACGCCCGGGCCCTGCAGTTGAGCGAGAGCTTCTTCTGGCACTTCACGGACGACTATGTTGAGCTCATCAAGGACCGTGCTTACGGTGCCGAGGGCGACGCCGGACAGGCTTCCGTTTTGGCTGCCCTGGCCACCACGCTGGATTCGCTGCTGCGCCTGTTCGCACCGTTCCTGCCGTTCGCCACGGAGGAAGTGTGGAGCTGGTGGCGTGCCGATTCGGTGCACCGCGCCGCGTGGCCGGTTGCCGTTGAAGTGCTCGACGGCGACACCACCTTGCTGGCCACCGTCGGGGACGCGCTGAGCGGCATCCGCAAGGCCAAGTCCGAGGCGAAGGTCAAGCAGCGCACCCAGGTGCTCCGCGCCACCGTTACAGCCCGCGAGGTCCAGGCCGCGCAGTTGACGGCCGGCCTGGGTGACTTGAAGGCTGCCTCCAACGCCCTTGAAATCACCATTGCCGTGGGCGACGGCGAACTCACCGTGAGCGACGTCGAGCTGGCGCCCGCTGAGGAGCCCGTACAGGCTTAGCCCCCTCCAACTGGCCCGCAGAAAACGCCGAAAAATCACGTTTTACGTGTGTTTTTCGGCGTTTTCTGCGGGTCAGATGTGTTTAATCGGGGAGTTCAGTTGGCGGCGGACCAACTTCTTCAGGCCCTTTTTTGGCGGCACCCGAACCGGCTCCGGCCAGCGCGGAGTCAACGTATCCCCCAAGGTGGTGCCCCGGAGCTTGCGGCCAAACATGGGCAGCACCCAGTCGGTGACCCACAGGTACTGCTCACTGGTCCGCTGTCTGACTCCCCGAGGCGCCCTGCGTCCATGTTTGTGCACGATTCCGTGCGACACACCCAAAGCGTCAAGAACTTGGGCGGCAAGGTACTTGTGCCCGGCCTTGGACATATGGAGCCTGTCCGGTCCCCACATGCGCGGATTGGCGTACGCCCCTAATTCTGCGTAGTCCACCAAAACCGCACCATGCTTTGCGGCAATGCGCCGGACCCCGTCATTGTAGGCATGGTTCTTGCGCCGCAACGGGCCCAGAAGAGGCGAAACCTCCACGTCGTATCCGGTAAAGAGCAGCAGGGTGGCGCCCGTCCGAGCAAGTTCCGCCACAAGGTCTTCATAGCGGCCCAGGATGTCAGCAACCCTGGTGCCCACATCCATCACGTCATTGCCACCGGCGTAGAGGGTGATGAGGGTAGGCTCCATGGCGACTGCCGGCTCCAGCTGCTCGGCGATGATGTGCCGCAGCCGTTTGCTGCGGATGGCCAGGTTGGCGTACTCCCATCCGGGCATTTCTCGCGCAAGTGCCTCGGCCACACGGTCGGCCCAGCCCCTAACCCCGTTGGGCAGATGGACGCTGGCATCCCCCACGCCTTCGGTAAACGAGTCGCCAAGTGCCACGTACCGTCCCGGGACGCTCGGGAGCCAAGGCTCGTTCGGGTTCATGCGTCCCTACGCAGCGGCCTGGGACAACCCAGCGGAGGGCACATTCTTGGCAAGAACCTGGCCGCGTCCTATCCCGTGATACTCCCACCCGGCCGCCTGCCACGCTGCGGCATCGAGTGCGTTGCGCCCATCCAGCATCACCGGCCGCTGCACCAGTGCGGCAGTCAGCGCCGGATCAAGCGACAGGAATTGCGGCCATTGCGTCAGCAACAGCACCATGTCGGCGCCACGCAGGGCCAAACTGACGTCGCTTTGAAAGGTAAGTTGCGGATACTGCAGCCATACGTGGTCCCCCGCCTGCGGATCGGTGACTGTCACGTGCGCACCCTGCGCCGCAAGCTGGCTGGCCACATCCAACGCAGGGGAATCCCTGATGTCATCCGTGTTCGGTTTGAAGGTGGCGCCGAGAACCGTAATGGCCCGTCCCCGGACCGAACCACCACACAGCCGGACCGCCGCCTCGGCCGTGTGGTAGCGGGCATCGGCATTGATGCCGTCGACCAGGGACAGCATCTCATCAAGGGACTCAACCCCATTCCGATGAGCCTGTGCCCTGAAGGAACGCAAATCCTTGGGCAAGCAGCCGCCGCCGAATCCAACCCCTGCGTGGAAGTAGCGCCCGCCAATGCGCTCATCCAGCCCCAGCGCCTGGGACAGCTGTACGACGTCGGCCCCCACCTGCTCGCATAGCTGACCCACTGCATTGACGTAAGAAAGTTTCAGGGCCAAGAAGGCATTCGCGGACACCTTGATCAGTTCCGCTGTGGCGAAGTTGGTGACCAGCCGTGGGGTGCCACGTGCCAGCAGTGGTGCGTAGACGACGTCAAGCATTGAGCAAGCTTGGGTGCCCTTGGCATCACTGGGCACTCCATAGACCAGCCGGTCCGGAGCCAGAGAATCCTGAACAGCTGTTCCCTGGCGCAGAAATTCCGGGTTCCAGGCCAGGGCTGCTCCTGTGTCAAGGAGCATTTGCGCCACGATGGCTGCAGTTCCGACAGGCACTGTTGACTTGCCAACCACCACGGCACCGGGGCGCACATGCGGGAGCAGGGCTGATACGGCGGACAGGAGGAAACTCAGGTCGGTATCATTGCCCGTCCTGGATTGGGGTGTGCCAACACAGAGGAAATGAACATCGGCATCCGCCAGACGGGCCGGGTCTGTGGAGAAGGTGAGCCGGCCGCTGCTGTGCCCGTCCTGAAGCAGCTCAGCCAAGCCGGGCTCGTGGAACGGGGCCGCGCCGCGGGCCAGCGTCTCGATCCGGGCGGCGTCTGTGTCGAGGCCAATCACATGGTGACCCATGGAGGCCAGCGTGGCCGCATGTACCGTGCCCAGATAGCCCGCGCCAATGACTGAAATTTTCATTTGATTCCTTTCAGCGCGGCGGTGAGCCGCGGGTGGTCTGCAATGGCTTGGTTGTATATGCCCATCAGCTGCTCGCAAACGACGGACCACTGGCGGCCCTGAACCTGCTCGTACGCTGCCGCACCAAAGGCGGCACGCTTCGCATCGTCGCCGATGAGGTCGCTGACGTAGCCCAGAAGTTGACCCAGATTGCCCGGGGCGTAGAGCCAGCCCGTGCGGGAGGAATCAACCAGATCCACGGGGCCGCCCTTGCCGGTGGCTATGACGGGGACACCCGAGGCCATGGCCTCTTGAATGGTCTGGCAAAAAGTTTCCAACTCACCAGGGTGCACAAAAAGGTCAAAGGACGCCATGGCTGTAGCAAGGTCTTCTCCCCCAAGGAATCCGGTGAAGTACGCATGGGGCAGGACCGATTCGAGCATTTCGCGCTGCGGCCCGTCGCCGACTATGACGAGCGTGGAATTGGGGACGGAGGCGAGCACAGCCAGATCCTCAACCTGTTTCTCCAAGGCCAGCCGACCCACATAGCCAATGATCTTGTGGCCCGCAGGCGCCACTTTCCGGCGGAAAGCCACACTGCGCTTGCTGGGGTGGAAACGCTCGGTGTCCACGCCCCTGCGCCACAGCTCCACGCGTGGGATGCCATGGCCGCGCAGCTGGTTCAAGGAGTCCGTGGAGGGGGCCAGTGTTTTGGTGGCTGCCATGTGGATGCGTTCCACGCGGAGCCACGCCCAGTTTTCAAGGAACGGCAGCCCGTACTTGGCTGCATAACCGGGGACGTCGGTTTGGTAGACGGCCACCGAGGGAATGTCCAGCGCTGCCGCTGCCCTCACAGCCCTCCATCCAAGGACAAAGGGCGAGGCAAGGTGCACAACATCCGGCCCAAATTCGGCCAGAAGTGTTTTGACCCGAGCAACGCCGCCAACGGCAACACGGATGTTTCGGTACCCTGCCAAGGGGACCGCAGGCAGCCGCCTGACTGTTGCACCTTCAACCATTCCCGGGGCATTCTCCAAGGTGGATGGTGCTATGACCAGCACAGTATCACCGCGCTCATCCAGGTGCTGCATGATCTTCAGTAGTGAATGGGTCACCCCATTCATATCCGGCAGGAACGATTCAGCAACTATTGCAACCTTCACGGTTCAACCATGACCGGTCCAGGTTGACGCCGTGGGCCGCTGGCGAAACGTTGCGGTGAAGAGTGGGTGAACAGGCTGATGGCCGGTTCGTTTTTGGGCAAAGGGGAAGCCCCATCGGCTTGTTGCCGTCGGTGGGGCTTCGACTTTCATCCCGCTACGTGACGATTAGCGGTCTAACGGGTGCCATTAACTTTCAGGACTTTTCACCGCGTCACCGGTGTCAATGAACCTATGCGAGCATCCCGTCGAAACGGTATCTCATGTATCAGATGGTTCAGTCACTGAATTTCTGGTACCTGCTAGCCCTTTCCTTGGCGGATTGGGTAAGAACCAGTATGCGCCTGCCAAGAAGACAAAACAAGGGCCGGACCCAAATTACTTTAGTGTAATTTGCTCCGGCCCCGTGCTGCACAAATTACCCGAACTGGGGGTCCTCGGTGCGGCTGCGCTTGATCTCGAAGAAGAACGGGAAACTGGCCAACGTGACGGTGGCGTCCCACAGCTTGCCGGCTTCCTCACCGCGCGGGATGCGGGTGATGACAGGGCCAAAGAACGCCGTGCCGTTGAAGGAAACAATGGGTGTGCCCACGTCCTGGCCCACCTTGCTGATGCCATCGGCGTGGCTGGCGCGCAGCGCCACATCGTAAGCATCTGTGGCGGCTGCTGCTGCGAGTTCGGCGGGCAGGCCCACCTCGGCCAGCGACTTGGCGATGACGTCAGCCATGTCCGTGTTGCCATTGTTGTGGATCTGGGTACCCATGGCGTCGTACAGCGGCTTGATGACCTGCTCCCCGTGCTCTTGCACGGCCGCAATAATGACACGAACCGGGCCCCATGCCTTATCCATGCGCTCCCTGTACGCCTCGGGCAGGTCCTGGTTGTTTTCATTGAGCACCGAAAGGCTCATGACGTGCCAGTCAACCTTGATGTTGCGGACTTGCTCCACCTCGCCAATCCAACGTGAGGTCACCCAGGCGAACGGGCAGGCGGGGTCAAACCAAAAATCGGCGGCTTCAGGGGCAACTGCAACGTTCTCGGACACGTTAAATCTCCTAGGTGGTTCGTGGATTCAAAAGGCCATGAGGGCAATGAGCCCATAGTTCCAACAACCAGAATGGCCACGGGTCTATTCCGCAGCAGCAGGGAGCGCCTTAGGCTGACTTGTTCCTGCGCTTGGCGGCCACTTCATGAGGGATCAGCGTGGGCTCCGATTTCTTCCCGACGACGTCGGCAGTGATCACCACGGTGGCAATATCCTCACGGCTGGGCAGGTCAAACATGACCGGCTGGAGCACTTCTTCCAAGATGGCACGCAGGCCGCGGGCTCCGGTGCCACGCACCAGCGCCAAATCGGCGATGGCCGTCAGGGCCTCGTCGTCAAACTCAAGGTCAACGCCGTCGATCCTGAACATTTTTTGGTACTGCTTGACCAGCGCGTTCTTCGGCTCCGTCAGGATCTGAATCAGTGCGGGGCGGTCCAGCTGGGTGACGGTGGTAATGACAGGCAGGCGGCCAACGAACTCCGGGATCAAACCAAATTTGAGGAGGTCCTCGGGCATGACGTCGGCGTAGCTGGCCTCCGTCTGCTTGAGTGCACTGAGCGGGGCACCAAAGCCGATGCCTTTCTTGCCTGCGCGTGAGCCGATGATTTCTTCCAAACCGGCGAAGGCACCGGCCACAATGAACAACACATTGGTGGTGTCGATCTGGATGAATTCCTGGTGCGGGTGCTTGCGGCCGCCCTGCGGCGGTACGGAGGCAACTGTTCCTTCAAGAATTTTCAGCAGAGCCTGCTGCACGCCCTCACCGGAAACGTCACGGGTGATGGAGGGGTTCTCGGACTTGCGCGAAATTTTATCAATCTCATCAATGTAAATAATGCCCTGCTCGGCCTTCTTCACATCAAAATCGGCCGCCTGGATGAGCTTGAGCAGAATGTTCTCAACGTCCTCACCCACATACCCGGCCTCAGTCAAGGCGGTGGCGTCGGCGACGGCGAACGGAACGTTCAGGCGTCGGGCCAGGGTCTGCGCCAGGTAGGTCTTGCCGCAGCCGGTGGGGCCCACCAAAAGAATATTGGACTTGGCGATCTCGACGTCATCGTGGACGCCGCTGGAAATGGTGTTGCTCTTGACGGCGTGCCCGGACTGAATGCGCTTGTAGTGGTTGTACACGGCAACGGCCAACGACCGTTTGGCGGGTTCCTGACCAACGACGTATTCCTGCAGGAAGTCAAAGATCTCCCGAGGCTTGGGCAGGTCGAAGGCGTCCAGATCGGCTACTTCTGCCAGTTCCTCATCGATAATCTCATTGCATAATTCAATGCATTCATCACAAATATAGACACCGGGGCCGGCAATGAGTTTGCGAACCTGTTTCTGGCTCTTTCCACAAAAAGAACACTTCAGCAGATCGGTGCTTTCGCCCATCCTGGCCATCGATGTGTCCTTCCGCGAATAACCCGCCGGGGGCGTTGTTATCTCTGAAACTCTATTCGTTGCCGGCTCGTGCCGGAAACGTCCTACAAGCTAAGTTCTACTCTAATCCACGCCATGGACATTGAGTGGAAAGCAAACGCCGGAACAAGGGAATGTCGTGTCCCCTGTCCCGGCGGTTGTCCCCACGGAATCTAGCGTGTGATCGCTGGTGCCTTCATCTTGCGCGGCGCCAATACTTCATCGATCAGACCGTATTCCTTGGCCTGGGCGGCCGTAAGAATGTTGTCACGCTCAATGTCATTGCTGACCTGCTCCGGCGTGCGGCCGGACAGATCCGCCAAGGTGTTCTCCAGCCATTCACGCATGCGCATGACCTCGTTCGCCTGGATCTCCAGGTCAGAAGCCTGGCCGCCCTGGCCGCCAGAGAGTGCCGGCTGGTGGATCAGCACGCGGGCGTTGGGCAGGGCCAACCGCTTGCCGGGGGCACCGGCCGCGAGCAGCACGGCTGCTGCGGAGGCAGCTTGGCCCAGGCAGACGGTCTGGATTTCCGGGCGGATGAACTGCATGGTGTCGTAAATGGCCGTCATGGCCGTGAACGATCCGCCGGGAGAGTTGATGTAGAGGGTGATGTCACGGTCAGTGTCATCGGCTTCCAGCACGAGAAGCTGAGCCATGACGTCGTCGGCCGATGCGTCATCAACCTGGACACCGAGGAAAATGATCCGGTCCTCGAAAAGCTTGGTGTACGGGTCCTGGCGCTTGAAGCCGTAAGGTGTGCGCTCCTCGAACTGCGGGAGCACGTAGCGGCTGGAGGGCAGGTTGCCGGCAGTGTGGCCAAAAGCTGTGCTGCCAAAGTTGTAAGTCATGATCGGTTGCTCCTGAAATCTTAGTTTCTCTTTGGCTTGCTTTACTTGGCGTTGGTTCCGCCGCCACCGGCAACGGTTCCTGCGTGACGGGCGATCTTGTCGAAGAAGCCGTATTCCAGAGCCTGCTCGGCCGTAAACCACTTGTCGCGGTCGTTGTCGATGAGGATCTTCTCAACACTCTGGCCGGTCTGCTCTGCTGTCAGTTCAGCCATGACCTTCTTCATGTGCAGGATCAATTCGGCCTGGATCTTGATGTCCGACGCCGTTCCGCCAATGCCGCCTGAAGGCTGGTGCATGAGGATGCGTGCGTTGGGTGTCGCGTAGCGCTTGCCCTTGGTGCCCGAGGAGAGCAGGAACTGTCCCATGGAGGCGGCCAGGCCGGTGGCGACCGTGACGACGTCGTTGGGGATGAACTCCATGGTGTCGTAGATGGCCATGCCGGCCGTCACCGAGCCACCGGGTGAGTTGATGTAAAGGTAGATGTCCTTTTCAGGATCCTCAGCCGAGAGCAGCAGCAGCTGCGAGCAGATCAGGTTGGCGTTGTCATCGCGGACCTCTGAACCCAACCAAATGATGCGTTCTTTGAGCAGGCGGTTGTAGATGTACTGGTCCGAACCGGACGGGTCCGCGCTAGCCATCGTGGGGGTGGTGTGCTGTGCCATGGTGGGTTTACCTCTCCTTCGTGCGGTCCGCCGGGCGAGCCCAACGTAACCATCACTAATGTTCACTACTTGGACAGTAGCCCTTTTTGGCGGCGCTTTGGGGTCCATCAGTACACTGTTCGCTGTCGGCGCACGATACCCGAAGAGGGGCGGTCGGCGGGAATAAACCGGGGCCGTGGACCCAGCTTTCGGAGTAGTTGGGTGAGGGCAGAAAAAAACCGTTGCCGGCTCCTTCGAGAAGGAACCGGCAACGGTTGGAAAAACTATTTACCCCTGAACGGGGAGCACACTAGATGCGAACTTCGCCCGGATCAGTAACTGCTGTGGGCTCAATGACGTCATCTTCGGTGGTCTCGTCTTCTTCGGAAGCAACCGAGACAAAGTCAGTCAGGTCTACTGCAGCGCCGGCAGAATCCTTGACGGATGCCTTGGCCAGAACAGCTGCCAGAGCCTTGCGGCGGCGAACTTCGCCAACAATCATGTTGACCTGGCCGGAGGAGTCCAGCATCTGAGCGAACTGGTTCGGGTCCATGCCGTACTGGCTGGCGGAGGAAACGATGTAGTCGATCAGTTCAGCCTGGCTGACGCTGATCTCTTCCTTCTCAGCGATCGCGTCGAGGATGATCTCGTTGCGGAAAGCCTTTTCGGTGTTTTCCTTGACCTCGGCGCGGTGCTCGTCGGTGTCGTGCTCTTCGGTGCCGTGTGCGTTCTCAGGCTTGAAGTGCTGCTCCAGCTGATCAGCGATCACGGAATCAGGGACGGGAACCTCAACGAGCTCAACGAGCTTCTCGAGGACCTTGTCACGAGCTTCAACGCCCTGCTCAACAGTCTTGGACTCGGCGGCCTGCTTGGCCAAGTCTTCCTGCAGTTCAGCGATGGTGTCGAACTCGGAAGCCAACTGAGCGAAGTCGTCGTTTGCCTCGGGCAATTCGCGGACCTTCACGGAGGATACCTTGACGGTGACCTGTGCTTCTTCACCAGCGTGCTCGCCACCGGCAAGCTTGGTGTTGAAGATTGCTTCTTCGCCGGCGGAGAGGCCTGTTGCTGCCTCGTCCAAGCCGTCAAGCATGTTGCCTGCACCGATCTGGTAGGAAAGGTCGGACGCGGAGTCAACCTCTTCGCCGTCGATCTTGGCGGCGATGTCGATGGTGAGGAAGTCATCCTCGACAGCCGGGCGGTCAACAGCGATCAAGGTGCCGAAGCGGGCGCGCAGCTCGTCCAGTGCCTTGGTGGTGTCGGCGTCGTCAGCTTCAACAGCTGCAACCTCAACCTCGATGCCCTCGTAATCAGGCAGTTCGATCTCGGGGCGGATGTCCAGTTCAACGTGGAACTTGACGACACCGTCGGTGCCTGTGGGATCGGGAACCTCGGTGATTTCAACCTCGGGACGGCTCAAAGGCACGAGCTTGTTCTCGACAACAGCTTCCTGGTACCAGCCGTTGAGGCCGGAGTTGATGGCTGTTTCCAGAACGTAGCCCCGGCCAACGCGCTGGTCGATCAACGAGTTGGGGACCTTGCCCTTACGGAAGCCAGGCACCTGGACCTGCGTACCAATAGTCTTGTAAGCCTCTTTAATGCTGGGCTTCAATTCCTCAAAAGAAACCTCAACATCGAGCTTTACCCGAGTAGGTGTGAGGTTTTCGACAGCGCTCTTCACAGCGTGGTACTCCTGATGGTCTGTTGATGGATATATTGGCCCAGCACATGGGCAGTCACTGACCAAACGTGAACCGGATAATGCTGAAGTCGGGGCGACAGGACTCGAACCTGCGATTTCCTGCTCCCAAAGCAGGCGCGCTAGCCACTACGCTACGCCCCGTAGTTGCCCGGAACAGTCTACGGGCAAAAGTTCTCAGATGCACAATCGGCACTCCCCCGCGCGCCGTTTGCCTGTTTTTGCGTACGACGGCGGCTGCCTAGGTTTCGCTTTCACCGCACCCGCCACCAAACCCTCTCGCAGTATTGGTGCGATTTTGCCCAACGTTCTTGCAGCCAACCGCAGCCCCTTGCTTATGCGCCGTCGTGGGGTCCAGCACTGCGCATAGCCCAGGGACACTTTGTTTGTGCGCATCCGTGATGACGAGTTTGGCGCCAGCGTCAGAGCTGCGCCGTCGTGGGGTCCAGCACCGCGCATAGCCCAGGGACACTTTGTTTATGCGCATCCGTGATGACGAGTTTGGCGCCAGTGTCAGAGCTGCGCCGTCGTGGGGTCCAGCACTGCGCAGAGCCCAGGGAACCGGACGGCATGAAAAAATCCCCGGCCGACTGGCCAGGGATTTCGTTTATTTGGAGGGGGCGACGGGAATCGAACCCGCGTCATTAGTTTGGAAAACTAAGGCTTTACCATTAAGCTACGCCCCCGAATTTTTCGGCTTGCGGCCGAACAACTCCGTAACACTATCAACCATTTTGCCGGTCCTGCAAATCGATGGACGGCTGCCTTGAAAAATGCCGCCGTTCCCGCATTTTCACACTCAGTCGCCTTGGCAGGCCGGGCACCAATACAACTTCCGGCCGCCCAGCTCCTTCATGGCGATTTCAGTGCCGCAATGCCGGCAGGGCAGGCCCTCACGCTTGTACACATAGTGGGCATCCTCTACCGGGACGTCCTGGTTGGGGCGCGATGGCGTCGCTGCGACAGAAGTTGCGCCTGAACCCGCGTGACCCACGCCGACGCCAAGGCCTGATGGCCGGTCACACAGCTCGGTGGTGATGATGCGGCCGTCGCGCACACCGTCGGCCATGATGAGCGCCGTGTCATCCCAGAGCGCCTGCGCCTCCTCGCCCTGCAAGCTGGTGCCGGGGAGCATCGGATCAAGACCCAAACGGAACAGGACTTCTGCCCGGTAGACGTTGCCCACGCCGGCCAGGACATCCTGTTTCATGAGCTGCCCGGCGATACTGGTGCTGCTTTTGCGGATCCTGCGAACAAACTCCGCGGAGTCACTTGGGCCGTTGTTTAGGGGATCGGGGCCCAATTTGTTGCGTGCCGCGATCGCTTCGGCCGGTGTGACCACTTCGCAGGCGGTGGGGCCGCGCAGATCAGCCCAGCCATGCTCCGAGACCAGCCGGACACGCACCGCACCCTTGGGTTCCGGAGGCCCGGCGTAGTCCCCACGTCCTCCCCGATCGTCATCGGCGACTTCCTGCTCGCCGATGCGCCGCGGCGCACCAATGCTGGAGGCTCCTGCAAAGGTGGAGTCGCCACCAAAATCCCACGCCCCGTAGAGGCCAAGGTGCACGCGCATCACCAGATCGTGCGAAAAATACAGGAACATTTGCTTGCCGTGGGCTTGTGCAGTGTCCAAGACGTGCCCGTCAATCTTCGCGGCGCCAGCGGCAAACTTCCCCTGCGGGCTGGAGACGGCCAGCCTGGCCCCACCAAAAACGTCTTGGAACTGCCGGGCCAAACGGTGCACTGAATGGCCCTCAGGCATGGCTTCTCCTAGGCATGACGATCAGACATGGCGGTCGGAACAGGACGGTCGGAACAGAGCGGCCCCCAAATGCGGGAGCCAAAAAGCTAGTCGACGACTTCGCCGGTGGTCTCGTACGTGGCGATCTTGCCGATGCGGCGCACGTGGCGCTCGGCGTCGCTGAACGGCTCGGCCAGGAAAGCTTCGATGATCTCCGTGGCTTCTTCAACACTGTGCTGGCGGCCGCCCACGGCAACCACGTTGGCGTCGTTGTGCTCGCGGGCCAACTTTGCCGTGGAAAGGTTCCACGCCAGTGCCGCACGGACGCCCTTGACCTTGTTCGCGGCAATCTGCTCGCCGTTGCCGGACCCGCCCAGCACAATGCCCAGTGCGTCAACGCCGGCAGCCTGGTCGGCAACCACTGCGAGCGCTGCGTTGATGCAGAAGGAGGGGTAGTCGTCCTCGGCGTCGTAGGCCTGTGGGCCGTGGTCAACCATGTCGTAGCCCTTGGCGGCCAAGGCTGTGATGAGGTGGGCGCTGAGCTCCATGCCGGCGTGGTCTGTTGCGATGTGAACGCGCATGAGGATTCCTTCGTCTGTGCGGGTGATTACGTCACGCTCAAGCCTACCCATGACGGTGCCACGTCCGGGACCGGTCAGTGCTGGCCCGGCGCCTTGCCCGCCCGACGGTTCAGGATCTGTGCCAGATCGTCGGCAATGTCCAGGTCCGGGGCACTGACAACCACTGTCCCGCCGTCACTTTGGCGAAGTACGACGGCGGCGCCCGAGTGTGTCAGGAAGGTGGCGGAGCCGCTGTGCTTGCGCAGGCCCCACCCTCCGTAGTCCTTGGCAACGATGTCCAGCGAAACCGCCGCATCCAGCCCTTCGCACGGTGCGATTAGCACGGGCACCAATCCCAGCAGTTTCACGCTCAGCTGTGCCCTGTCCACTTCCACGGTGGCACAGAGCATGCCAACTACGAGCAAGGCAAGCACGGCGGCTGCGACGAAGATCCAGGGGTTGATCAGGGCCAGAAACGTTCCCGGCAGGATGCCTGTCAGCAAGATCATGATGACCACAGAACTACGGGGGTGCAGGAAGTAGGCCAGCTTGTCATTGCTGGCTGCTGGATCCTTCGCGGCCTCCAACGCCCGCGCCATGGCCCTGTCATCGGCGGCGCTCCACTGTTCAACAGGTTTGAAGGTCATGGAGAGCACCACCCCCATGGCGGCAGCAAGACCGCACCCCATGAGGAGCACAAAGCCATCCACGCGCACTGGGGACAACCCGCCTTGTGCCCCTTGGCCCAGAAGTGTGGCCACGAAAAGGGTAAAGACCGCCAATTGCAGCGCCACGGCAACACCCAGGAGCACGCGCCGTGCAGTGGAAGGCAGGGAAATGCGGGCTCCCTGGCTGCCCAGACCGGCACCCAGCAGCAAGATCAGCGCAACCCCTATCCCCAGGAACGTCGGAACCGGCAGGGGGCTGCCTCCCAAGGGCGGCACCACACCATGGGGCAGCTGTGCCCTGATGAGGAAGCCGCCAAGGAGCAACGCTGCGGAGAGCAGCACGGCAAAGACGATGGCAAACCGCAACGCCCGCGCGTCCATGCGCCGCTCGTGCGTGGTGCCCTCTCCGCTGCCGTATCCCATGGCTTTAGTTTTTCACTGTTCCGGCAAGGACGTAAGCGTTAATGAGCGCGGCAGCTTCGCCGGCTGTTTCGGCATGGGGCATGGAGATAACAAACGTTTGGTGGAACCCGGACTTAATGACCACTGCCGGGCCATTGCCCATGATGAATCCAACGCTGCCGCCAGTCATCCTGTAGCCCCAGCCGCCGAAGTCCATGGCCTTGATATCCTCCACAGAAGCGGCACGTACTTCTTTCCATTGCAGCGGCATGACCTTGACGAACCCGCCAGCCAGCACCTTGACGCCGTCGGGCCCTATCACCACTGTGCCGTGGCAAAAGATCCACAGGATGGCGGCCAGCACCACACCCAGCAGGGCAAGAGCCGGGAAGATGAAATATGTACTCAGTGCCGTGATTGTGCCAACACTCAGACTCAGCACCCAGCTCCACGCACCCATGGACACCTTGATCTGCAGGGTTTCCCCACGCGCGGCCTGTGCCGCCGCTAGGGCACCGGCTGAACCGGCTGAACCGGCAGTTGCGGCAGCTTGATTGGCCGCCACCACCTCGGGGCTTTGCTCGCGGTCCACCTCGCCCGGCTTGTACAACCACGCCGCCCCGCAGCCACCAAGGAACGCCAGCCCCACACCAACGGCCATGACAGGTGCACTAAGTTCGGCTTTTGACGTGTCCACAATGTCGAGCTGCCCCGCAGCGACCGCTACGGACAGCGCCACCAGGCCCACGCCAAAAGCCACCCCGCTGCCCACGCCAACGCGGGCCAACAGCAGGGACTGCGCACGGAACAATAAGGCCAGCGGAGCAATGAACGCGCCCAGGGCGCCCATGCCCACAGCCATCAACACCGTACTCACCAGGGACATCCAGCCGTCCACCTCATTCTTGGCGTTCCAGTGGGAGGCCAGCTCAGCCGGCAGCCTGTCCGCCACCGTGAGCATCCACACCGCGGCCAGGACTCCCAGCAGCAATGGCCCCACAATCAGGCCAATCAACCACTGCCGGTTGTACGTTTTCTCCGCCTCAACACCACGCACTTGCTCCCCCACGAAAAACGGCCCACCTTCATACAATCGATCTAGTCATTCCATCAGGGCGCTAACAGCCCCCTGCCAACCCTGCCCGAAGCGCTCGCACTGATCAAATGCGGCCATGTTCCCGTCCCGGCAGGCTCAGGAGCAGTAACGTATAAGAATCACTTCAATGTGCCGCCGGACATGCTCACACAGGGTCCGCGGCCATGCTCCACCCACCCAATGAATGGAAGGCAACACCTTGCCTGGTATGAATTTGACCCGCGCCGAAGCCATTGAGCGTTCGGCCACCCTCACCGTCAAAAGCTATGACGTGACACTTGATCTGACCACCTCGGACACCATCTTCGCCTCCACCACCACGGTGGAGTTCAGTGCAAAGGAGGGATCAGCGTCGTTCATTGACGCCGTCACCGCCGCTGTGCACCAGGTGACCCTCAACGGCGTCGAGCTGGACCCTGCACAGGTGTCCGACGGCGTCCGCATCCAGCTTCCGAACCTCGCCGCCGAGAATGTACTGACCGTCAAAGCCGACGCGCTGTACATGAACACGGGCGAGGGCCTGCACCGATTTGTGGACCCCGTGGACGGCGAGGTGTACCTGTACAGCCAGTTTGAGGTGCCGGACAGCCGCCGCATGTTTGCCGTGTTTGAGCAGCCTGACCAGAAGGCAGCGTTCACCTTCCACGTGACCACGCCTGCGCACTGGGACGTCATCTCCAACTCCCCCACCCCTGCCCCGGAATCCGCTGGAGAGGGCAAGTCCAGCTGGCATTTTGAGCCCACGCTGACCATGTCCAGCTACATCACGGCGCTGATCGCCGGACCCTACGAGAGCGTTCGCAGCGAACTGACCAGCTCCGATGGCCGCATCATCCCGCTGGGCGTGTTTGCGCGGAAGTCGCTCATGGAATTCATGGATGCGGAGAACGTGTTTGAGCTGACCCGGCAGGGCTTTGAGTTCTTTGAGAAGCAGTTCGGCACCCCGTACCCGTTCCCCAAGTACGACCAGCTCTTTGTCCCCGAGTTCAACGCCGGCGCCATGGAAAACGCCGGCGCCGTCACGTTCCTGGAAAGTTACGTGTTCCGTTCCAAGGTCACCGACGCCATGGTGGAACGCCGCGCCATCACCATCTTGCACGAGCTGGCCCACATGTGGTTTGGCGATCTCGTGACCATGCGCTGGTGGAACGATCTGTGGCTCAACGAGTCCTTCGCCGAGTTCATGTCCACCCTGGCCGCCGCCGAGAACACCAAGTACGTGGATGCGTGGACCACCTTCTCCTCGCTGGAAAAGAGCTGGGCCTACCGCCAGGACCAGCTGCCCTCCACCCACCCCATCAAGGCAGAGATCAATGATCTTGAGGACGTGCTGGTCAACTTTGACGGCATCACCTACGCCAAGGGTGCCTCCGTTCTGCGCCAGCTGGTGGCCTGGGTGGGCCAGGAAGAGTTCATGGCCGGTGTGCGCGCCTACTTCGGCAAGCACGCCTGGTCCAACACCGAGCTGCCGGACCTCATGGTGGAGCTGGAAGCCGCCAGTGGCCGCGACCTGTCTGCGTGGACGGAGAAGTGGCTTGAGACGGCTGGCGTGAACACCTTCAAGCCTGCTCTTGAAGTGACGGACGACGGCGTCATCACCTCGTTTGCGATCCTCCAGTCCGCCATTGCCGAGCACCCCACGCTTCGCCCGCACCGCACAGCCGTTGGCTTCTACAACCTGGCAACTGACGGTGAGGACACTGGCAAGCTGGTCCGCACCCACCGGGTTGAACTCGATGTGGACGGGGCCGTCACCTCGGTCCCCGAGCTGGTCGGCATGAAGCGCCCGGCGTTGATTCTGCTCAATGACGACGACCTCGCCTACGCCAAGATCCGCCTCGATGCCGCCTCGCTCACCACGGCCAAGACGCACTTGCAGGACTTCAAGGAATCGCTGCCCCGGACACTCGTCTCCGCGTCCGTCTGGGACGCCACGCGCGACGGCGAAACCCCCGCCCGCGAATATGTCGAGTTTGTGTTGGCCACGATTGGCCTCGAATCCGATTCGACGGTCATCATGGTGCTGCTGCGCCAACTGGCCACCGCACTGAGCCTCTACGTTGCCCCCGGGCACCAGAAAGCCACGGCCGTTGCTGCCGCCGATTCCCTCTGGGCGCTGGCGCAGTCGGCAGGCGCGGGCTCCGACGCTCAACTGCAATTCGTCAAGGCTTTTGCCGCCCACGCCCAGTCCGGTGAGCAACTGGATCTGGTCCAGTCCTTGCTGGACGGGGACCAGGAACTGGATTCATTGACGCTGGACACCGACATGCGCTGGGAATTCCTGACCTCCCTGGCGGCCGGCGGCCGGGCACCTGGTGCTGTCATTGACGCCGCCCTGGCCTTGGACAACACCCAGACCGGCCAGCTCGCGGCAGCCACGGCACACGCTGCCATCCCCACAGCCGAGGCCAAGGCTGCGACCTGGGAGTCCGTCGTCGTACAGGGTGATGCGGCAAACTCGATTCAGCGCGCAGCCATCGGCGGGTTCACCAAAGTTTGGGATACAGCCCTGCTGGAACCGTATGTGGCTGCGTACTTTGCCTCAATTGAGCGGGTGTGGGCGGAGAAGTCTTACGAGATCAGCTCCACCATCATCACTGGGCTGTACCCCTCCCAGCTTGTCCAGGATTCCACGGTGGCGGCCACGGATGCGTTCCTGGCTGCGTTGGGCGATTCAACGCCGGCATTGCGACGCTTGCTGGTGGAAAGCCGGGACGGTGTGGTGCGGGCGCTGAAGGCGCAGGCAGCGGACCACTAGTCCCCTGGATCCCCGCAGATAAAACGCCTCCCGCGGCCAGCAGTTTTTGCCGGTAGCGGGAGGCGTTTTGCATGTGTTTATTTACGCTTCCACAGCCGCGGAAGCGGTGAAAACTATCGTGCCCAAAAGCCTACCGCCGCAGCGGATTCAGGGGTAGCTTCAGGGCATGAACTCGCTATCTTTGAGGAAGTTGGCCGCGCGCACAGGCGTAGCGGCGTTGCTGAGTCTGGGGCTCATCGCGGGAGTAGCCGGAGTACCGGCCACAGCCCAATCGGCACCGCCTGTCAACTACACAGTGATGGGCGATTCCTACTCTGCAGGAACGGGCGGCGGCGCTGAGGTGCTGCCCTGTCTGCAAAGCCCCAACGGCTACGGCAACGCCTACGCGGCCGCAACGGGCAAAGTCATGCTCAACCTTGCCTGCTATGGCGCCAAGACCGAAGACGTCCAGACCTACCAGGTGCCACTGATTCCCACCACCACCAAACTGGTCACGCTGACAGTGGGCGGCAATGACATTGGCACGGGAGATGTCTCTGCGGCTTGCCTGGCAGCACCGGAAAGCGCCGTCTGCACGGCGGCGTTGAAGGCTTCGCTGCAGAAATTGACGCTGCTGCCCGGCAAGATCAAGTTGCTGGTCAAGGCCATCAAGGCAAAAGTCCCGTCGGCGAAGATCGCCTTTGTGGGCTATCCGAGACTGTTTGAACCAGGCAACATGGCCCAACTGGGGTACCCTGCCGATCAAGTGAAGACAGCCAAGCTGATGAATGGCGCCGCGGACCTGCTCAACACCACCCTCGCCATCTCGGCACTGAGCAACGGTGCACGCTATGTTCCCGTCGCGTGGGCCTTTGCCGGCCATGGGATCCCCTCGGGACCTGCACAGTGGATTGTGGGGCCAGGCGAAGCAAACCCGTTTGTGTTCCACCCAAACGCTGCCGGATACGTGTCCGGATACACTTCAGCCCTGAAGGTGTTCCTGTAGGGGGCAAGCGCGTAGCCTCCTTGGGCCTTTCGAGGTCCCTTGGGAGTTAGGCTTGGCACCATGGCTTTGAACCTTCACCACTACGAGGTAAATGTTTTTTGGACGGGCAACCGGGGCACCGGGACATCCGCCTACAGGGACTACGGCCGCGACCACAGCGTCACGGCCGTTGGCCTGCCCACCCTGCTGGGTTCCGCCGACAGAACCTTTCACGGGGACCGTGAACGGTGGAACCCCGAGCAGCTATTGGTCACTGCGCTCTCGCAGTGCCACATGCTCTCCTACCTTCACGTTGCTGTCCTGCACGGCGTGGTCGTCACCAAGTACGAGGACACCGCCACCGGCACACTGATACTGAACCCCGATGGCAGCGGCCAATTTGAATCGGTAACCTTGCACCCGCGGATCGCCGTGGCCGATCCCGCCACGGAAGAGTTGGCGTTGAGCCTGCATGCCGAGGCTGGCGCAAAATGCTTCATTGCCCGCAGCGTCAACTTCCCCGTGCACCACGTGCCCGAAGTGCTTGCGCCCACACAGGACTGACTCCCGCGCGTGACCGCGTTAGGGTGGAAGGGTTCCCCCTGTCCCCCACAGATGCAAGGTAAACACAGCGTGCAAGGTATTGGAAACATTGACAACCCCGGCGACAACCTCTGGGACAACCTGCTCGAGGCAGGCATCGCGATAGTCGTTGGACTGCTGGTCTGGGTGGTTCTGCACTATTTCATCCGGATCCTGCTCAAACATGCCAAGTCTGATCGGGCCCCGATGGGCCAGACGTCCATGCGCTGGGCCGCGCCCATGCTGCGCGGCATAGATCCGATGATTCGCGCCCTTGACCATGAGCGCCGCGTGCAACGGGCCCACACCATTGGCACCTTGTTGAATTCAATCCTGACGAGCATTGTTGTGGTGGTGACGGGTTTCTACCTCCTGCTGGCCTTTGGGGTGAACATCGCCCCGCTGCTGGCCAGCGTGGGAGTGGTGGGCATTGCTGTTGGCTTTGGCGCCCAGCAGCTGATCCGCGATTTCCTGGCCGGGATCTTCATCACCATCGAGGACCAGTATGGGATTGGCGATGTCATCCAAACCAGCGAGGTCATTGGCACGGTTGAATACCTGGGCCTGCGCATCACCCGCGTGATGGCCGAGGACGGCACGCTGTGGTACCTGCGCAACGGTGAAATCCTGCGTCTGGGCAACCGTTCCAAGGGCACCTACCAGGAACCGGCGCCAGAACCCGAGGCGCCCGACTCCCCCAGCACCCCGGGCAACGGTGCCGCGCCGGCACCGGGGCTCGTTCCGGCGTCGTCCACGCCCTTGACCAACGAACCCTCAGAATCTTCAGAATAGAAAGCGCATCAACGCCATGAGTTCCGAGCACAACTTTTCAGCTTCCCACACCGGTGGCGCCGCAGGGAACGATCCCGCCGGCACCCCCCTTCCGCCCAGCTTTGGTGAACCGCGGCCACGCACGCTGCCCCTTCTCACCACCATGGGACAGCAGCTGCCCGCCGGTCCTGTTCAGGGAGTTGAGGAAGCGGAACCGGCCGACTACTCTGACACGTTCTACGGCCAGATTGGCGGGCATGAGACGTTTGCGAAGATCATCCATGTGTTTTACCAGGGCGTTGCGGCCGATCCGCTGCTGCGGGCCATGTATCCCGAAGAGGACTTGGGCCCGGCAGAGCGCCGCATGCTGATGTTCATTGAGCAGTACTGGGGAGGTCCGCGCACCTATTTGGAGGAACGAGGACACCCGCGCCTGCGCATGCGCCACGTCCCGTTCGCCGTGACTCCCGAGGCACGTGACCATTGGCTGGCGGCAATGCGCAAGGGCGTGGACGCAGCGGAGCTCTCCCCCCTGCATGAGGCGACGCTCTGGGACTATCTGGAGCGGGCGGCGCACTCACTGGTCAACTCCGCCTAGAATCCGGCCCCGCGAACGGGCAGTAGTTGTTGATGTTTAGCGGCAACATCAACAACTACTGCCCGTTCGGCAGGCGGGTTGGGCCGGTTTGGGGCGGACGGTTACAGCACTGACTTGGGGCGGACCAGAATGTGGCCGCGGTTGGTGCTGATGCGCAGCCATTTGTGGGAGCGGAAAATGGTTCCGGATTCGCCAGGAGCCACAAAGCCGAGGGCGTAGGCCGCAAACGCCGCGCCACCGGGGACATCGCCGGGCACCGCGTCCATGGGCCGGCCCCACACTGAGGCGCGAACATTATTCACTAGCAGGGCACCCGGATTCACTGGGATGATCTGGCCAATTTCCTGCACGCCTGCTTTTGCCACAGCAATCAGGGTGTCGGCGGAGACAGTGGCCACCTCCTCCCATGCACTGCGGGGTGCGCTTACGGCAGCCCACGATTCGTTCACGGTCATGGGCGGAACGGGCAGCCGGACGTCGTCGTTGTCCATGCGGGCCAGTCGGTCGGCCACCGAGGACAGCGAGACTGTGACATCAACATTCGACGCCGAGGCCAACCCCATGGTGCGCAGGCCAAGAATGGTGGGGGTTCCTTCGCCCAGGAGCTTGGCACGCATGACGCACACATAAGCCGCGAGGACGTGACCTGCCCCCTGAAGCCGGATGGCGCCGTCGTCCGCGGCACGGGCTCGGGTCACAAAGGTGCGCAAATCGGCGAGGGTTCCGGCGTCGGCCAGGACCAGTTCATCGGTGTGGGTGGCGGTGGACATCAGTGGGTTCCCTCAATTGTGGCGGCGGGGCGGGCGGGGCTGCGTTTGAACGGCACGGGGTCCCCTCGCCACGCCTCGAGGGCGCTGCGCTGGGGATCGGTGAGCCGGACCGGGCGGCCGGTGCTGCGTGAAACCAGCACCATGGAGGTGGCGGCCTGGGCGTAGATGACTGAGGTGTCGGCCTCGGTGACCGTGTAGCCGAAGTCGAAGCTGGAGCCGCCAATGTTGGTGATCCAAATGTTCACGTAGATCGGTTTGGGGCGGAAACTGATGGGGGCCAGGTATTCGATTTCATTGCGGCCCACCAGGGTGAACAGGTCCTGGCCCACCAGGTCCTGGAAGGTGCCTCCGCCGGGCAATTCAGAGTAGGTCAGCTGAACGCGGGCATCCTCCAAATACTGCAGGAAGACAACATTGTTGACGTGGTCGTACGAGTCAATGTCGCCGAAACGTATTTGCTGGGAGATCTGGATGCCTGATGCCATGCTTTCATCATGTCAAAGCCGCAGGGGCGCCACCAATCGAAGTTGGCAAGGTCACAGCAAAGCCGCCCGGAGCGGGCTGATTCATGCCCGAAAGACCATTTGTCGCTACGGCCCGCGGACACATAGAGTCACGTTTATGAATGCGAAGCCACCAACAGCTGACCCCATGGAAACCCTTCTGCGCATCTTGGAGCTTTCCGACGCCGGCGGAGCTCAGACAGATGAAGATATTTTTGTGGGCCTGGGCAACGCCAACGCGCCACAGCCGCGCCTTTTTGGCGGCCAGGTTCTGGCTCAGTCGCTGGTTGCCGCCTCACGCACGGTGGGCAGCGAACACTTGATGCACTCCATGCACGGGTATTTTCTGCGCCCGGGCGACGCCGCCTCCCCCATCACCTTCGGCGTTGAGCGCCTGCGGGACGGCCGGTCCTTCTCGGCCCGCCGGGCGCACGCGTACCAGGGCGGCGCGCCCATTTTGTCGATGATCGCCTCATTCCAGCGTCCCGACCAGGGCATTGAGCATCAGGACACCATGCCCGAGGGCATCCCCGCCCCTGAAACGCTGCCGACGTCGGCCCAGTTGTTGGGTGCGATCGACCACCCCGTGGCCCAGGCGTGGGCGTACGAGCGCCCCTTCGACATCCGTCACGTAGGGGCCAATATCTACTTTGACGTCAAGGGCGAGAAAGTGGCGCATCAGGCCGTGTGGCTCAAAACGCTGGGTCCTATGCCGACGGATCAGAATCTGCACCGGGCCGCCCTTGCCTACGCCAGCGACTACACGCTGCTGGAACCGTCCCTGCGCCGCCACGGCATCAGCTGGGCCATGCCGGGGATCAGTGTGGCCAGCCTGGACCACGCCATGTGGTGGCACCGCCCGCTCCAGGTGGACGACTGGCTGCTCTATGTAGCCGAATCCCCCAGCGCTTCCGAGGCCCGCGGGCTGAACCTGGGCCGCTTCTTCAACCGCGACGGCGTACTGGTCGCCACCGTAGCTCAAGAGGGCATGATGCGCGTCCCTGAAGGCACGCTGACGGACTAATCTTTCGCTTCCGGGCCGTCACTGGGGCACGCGTTGACCCGCCAACCGCCGTGACTGGGCAGATAATGCCGCAATGACATTTTATAGCGGCATTATCTGTCCAGTCAGAGCAGCCAAACCGCGCAATCCACCCCCTAGACCAAGAATGGCCGGTCCCCTTGAAGGGACCGGCCATTCTTCATGTACTTCTAGTCGCGGGTCAGGCGGCGGTGTGTGACACGGTGCGGACGGGCCGCATCGGCGCCCAGGCGCTCAACCTTGTTTTCCTCGTAGGAATCGAAGTTGCCCTCGAACCAGTGCCAGTTGGCCGGGTTCTCATCGGTGCCTTCGTAGGCGAGGATGTGGGTGGCCACACGGTCCAGGAACCAGCGATCGTGCGATACCACTACGGCACAGCCGGGGAATTCCAACAGTGCATTTTCCAGGCTGCTGAGGGTTTCCACGTCAAGGTCGTTAGTGGGCTCATCCAGAAGCAACAGGTTTCCACCCTGCTTCAGGGTCAGCGCCAGGTTCAAGCGGTTGCGCTCACCACCGGAGAGCACACCCGCCTTCTTCTGCTGGTCCGGGCCCTTGAATCCAAAGGCTGCAACATAGGCGCGGGAAGGCATTTCAACGTTGCCCACCTGGATGTAGTCAAGACCGTCGGAAACAACTTCCCACAGGGTCTTGTCCGGGTCGATGCCGCCACGGCTCTGGTCGGCGTAGGAGATCTTAACCGATTCGCCCACCTTGAGGTTGCCGCCGTCGAGCTCTTCAAGGCCAACAATGGTCTTGAAGAGCGTTGACTTACCAACACCGTTCGGGCCGATGACGCCAACGATGCCGTTGCGGGGCAAAGTGAAGGAGAGCCCGTCGATCAAGACGCGGTCCCCGTAACCCTTCTTGAGGTTCTCGGCTTCCAGAACGATGCCACCCAGGCGCGGGCCCGGCGGAATCTGAATTTCTTCGAAGTCGAGCTTGCGCGTGCGGTCGGCCTCGGCAGCCATTTCCTCGTACCGGGCAAGACGAGCCTTGGACTTGGTCTGGCGGCCCTTGGCATTGGAGCGAACCCAGTCAAGTTCCTCGGTGAGGCGCTTGGCCTGCTTGGCATCCTTCTTGCCCTGGACTTCCAGACGAGCGCGCTTCTTCTCCAGGTAGGTGGAGTAGTTGCCCTCGTAGGGGTAGAGCTTGCCGCGGTCAACCTCGGCGATCCATTCCGCGACATGATCGAGGAAGTACCTATCGTGGGTCACGGCGAGGACAGCGCCGGCGTAGTTCTTCAGGTGAAGTTCGAGCCACTGCACGCTCTCGGCGTCCAAGTGGTTAGTGGGCTCATCCAGAAGCAGCAGGTCAGGCTTCTGCAGCAGGAGCTTGCACAAGGCGACGCGGCGGCGCTCACCACCGGACAGGACGGTGACGTCGGAGTCTCCCGGCGGACACTGCAGTGCGTCCATGGCCTGCTCCAGCTGGGAGTCGATGTCCCAAGCGTCGGCAGCGTCAATTGCTTCCTGCAGCTTGCCCATCTCTTCAAGGAGGGTGTCGAAGTCAGCGTCGGGGCTGGCCATCTCCTCAGAGATCTCGTTGTAACGATTGATCTTTGCGTAGATCTCACCAACGCCTTCCTGGACGTTGCCCAGGACGGTCTTTTCCTCATTCAGCGGCGGCTCCTGGAGCAAAATGCCCACAGTGTAGCCGGGGCTCAGGCGAGCCTCGCCGTTGGAGGGAGTGTCCAAACCAGCCATGATCTTCAAAATGGTCGACTTACCTGCACCATTGGGTCCGACGACGCCAATCTTGGCACCCGGGAAGAAGGACATGCTTACGTTGTCAAGAATGAGTTTGTCGCCAACAGCCTTGCGGGTGTTGGACATCGTGTAAATAAATTCCGCCATACCCCCAAGGCTAGTGGGTGCAGGCGCATATCTCACATTCGCTGCGACATTAGTGAGCAAGGCGTCATCGACGCCGAGTCAGGTGGTGTGTGGATTAGTGGATGTCGCCGACGAAGCAACGCCCGGATGCCAGCACTGGAAGAACCATCACTGCGACATTGCCATCGCGCACCTGGCCAATGACGCACTCCTCGGCTACACGCGTAGCGGACTCAACTGCATCAACGGCAAGGCCTGTGGGCGTGATGTCAACGGAAAGCTCAACCTGCTCCTTGACGGCACCGGCCTCCAGCATGGCTGCCAACATTTGCTCACGGTTGGGAGCCTTGGTAACGGTGGCCAACTTGGTGAGTGAGGCCTTCACTTTGTCCGAGAGCTCCTGCGCCGCAGAAAGTGGCTCGGCGGGCTTGGCTGGTGGCTTTGCGACGTCCTGCTCAGCCGGAGCCGCAGTGCTTGCGGCCGGTTTGGGTTCCGTGCCCTGATTGCCCTGATTGCCCGACGGCAGTAAGGAGCATCCGCCCAGAGCCATGGAAGCAGCCAGTAGGACTGATACTCCGACAGCACGCCCATTCAAACGACGGGCTGCTGGCAAGTGGCGGGGTGTCATCTTTTCCAAAGTCACCACGCCATTCTGCCATGACCGGCTACGCGCTCGTCCATTTCCCCTAGAAGGGCACGTCTTCTTTAATGAGCTCACCCGTGGACGTATTGACTACCTCACCGTCTTCCGTTGCTTCCTGATCGTCCGCGAGGGCTGCAGGATCCTCGGTGTCTTCGGAACCCTCGCCTTGATCGTCACCATCGTGGGTCGCATTGTCCGGCCCAGGATCTTCGTCGTGAAAATGGACCACCTCCGCTCCACCGCCGGAGGTGAACCTGCCCGCGGCGGAGGGATCGGCGTCGGTCCCGGAATAGTCTCGGCCTACAGGATGGGCGCTGGCCACGCGAATGTAGTGGGCGGTGCCAAAGAGAAGGTCCGGCCCAATGGTTTCGGCCACGATCTCCACATTGGTGCCGGGTGTTCCGTCCTTGCGCAGGAAAGTATTGATCTTGAGCTTGCCCACGACAATGATGCGGTCGCCCTTGTGGATGCTTGCCGCCGCATTCTGGGCCAGTGCGCGAAAAGCGCTGACGCGGAACCAGTTGGTGGGCCCATCTGCCCACACATTGGTGATGGGATCGGGGCGGCGCTCGTTGGAACCCATGCGGAAATCCCCAACAACCAGGCCTGCGGGCGTGGTGCGCAGCTCGATCCCTGTCGTTGCGAATCCTCTGATGGTGATTGTGTTGGCCATGGCAATACCTCTCTCTAGGCCGCAGCTGCGGCGGTGATCCCTTGCATCCAGCAAACGCCTTTGCCAAGGCCTGAACCAGTGGGAAAGCGGGGATTGTGGACGGATTGTCAGCTGGCTGGGCCTGTGGAGGAAGAGATAAGTCAATAAACCTGATAATTTAGATCCGGCCAGTCTTTATGGCCGCGCCTCGGTAGCTCAGCGGATAGAGCAGGAGCCTTCTAATCTGTAGTCCGTAGGTTCATTAACTTGCCACCCCCACCATGCCCGGACTCACCGCCGCCATCGGGGCCCGTCGGCGCCGCGCCAGTCTTCAGCCACTCAACATCGACCTCGCAGACCACTGCCCACGCGTTGAGAACAAGCTTGCCCGGTGACGTTACCCCGCGCTCGTAGTTTGAGACGGTGGCTCGACTAATACCGAGCTCGCCCGCGATCTCGATTTGTTCCAGCCCTTGTAGCTCCCGTGCCAGACGAAGACGGTCTCTCAGCTGAAATTCAGGTACTCGGCTATGCATTGGTTGAATGCTCATGTGTCAAAGCTATGTCATTCATCGCGGATTTGTCCACCCGTCAAATCGCATTTCTTTTTGTAATTCGCTGCACACCACAAAAAACTTCATACAAGCAAACATTTGACATGTGCTAAATGTGCGTTACGTTTGACACATGCATAAAACAGATCATGAGCTAGTCACAACGAGTCAGGCAGCCGAGCTGTCAGGCAAGGGCTACCGCACCGTGATCAGACTCGTCGAACGTGGCAAACTAACGCCGGCAAAAAAACTCCCAGGCATCCGCGGCGCCTTCCTCTTCAACCGCGAAGACATCATCGCGCTCGCCGCCCCTGATACTTCTCACGGGCAGGCCACAGCATGAGCAGGTCAGGCGTGGACGCATCGACCCCTCCTTTAGTCTCCGGATTTATCGGCTCTAAGCCGATCGTCCTCCAAGTCGATGCCCCCCGAGATCAGCACCCCGACGAATTCAACTTCTTGGCTCAATATCTCGGCAATCTCATCGCCCACCTCGAGCAGCGGCACATTTGCGCTGTCGTAGTGGAAGGAAAGTTCACTCGAAGGGCCGATGTTGACCACGAAGGAACTTTCGGCGACTTCATCGGGTTCTCGACATCCAGCGCCTTGGAAAAAGAGATTCTTTCCGGTCAACAACCGTTTGAGAATGACTCTTTGATAGCGGCGAACAGTCATATCATCAGCGGAAAACTGAAAATCCCCGACTCTCATGATGGCCATAAGAATTCTCCTTCGGTTGGTGCCGTCCGGACCGTGCCTGGTTCGGGCGTGCCAAATCCAACTGTAGGAGATACCACCAACAACGCTGCGGACTCCTTCCCAGCAGCGCGTGTCGGTGGATTGCAGGACGTGGCGGCGGTTCCCCCAATCGCCGCCGCCCCGTCTCCTGCCCCCTCATCTGGGGGTGACGTGATTTCTTCCCCCAAGCGAGTCGCGTCACCCCCGCCTGCCGCCACCAAGTCAAGGCAGGCATCAGCGTGAGCCGCCAGGAGCTGAGCGTGGATACTGGACGCCTCAGCGAACGGCAGTATCGCTCAGCGGAAAGGGCTTTGTTCGCTGCTACCCTTCGTTGGCGGCACCGCTATGAAGTTGTGTATGTGGTCCTGCCGGTAGTCGTGGCGGTTGTCTTTTTGTGGTTCATGGCTTGGACAGTGGACTACAACGCGACCCTCATGGGCTGGACGTTCCTGGTAATCACTTCCGTTTCGCCCGCGGTTTCCATTCTGGCCGTCCTAGAAAACGTTCGAGGCGCGTGGATGGATCGTACAACACTGAAGCATGCCCGTCTTGACGAACAGGCACCCCTCCAGTCTCGGTCAGTTCATCAATATCTGACCATTTCAAAGAACCTGCCGGTAGAAACTGCCGCCGAGGTTTTGAGTAGTGGTCAAACCACATGATCCAGAGCCCATATTTCTCATCGTTTCCCCTGTACTTGTCGTATGCTTCCTCGCTGACGGGGCCATCCATTGCGAAATCCGCGAAGCTATCTGGCTTGACCGGGGCTTCTGCCACTCCATCAAGGCCGAGGATGTTGGTCGGGTCGACGGCCAGGGAAACTCTCAGGTGGTCTGCTCTGCCGGTTCCTCTGTTGATAGCACGGAGCGTTAGGGATCGGCGAAACCTAAGGTATCGCCATTCCGCGTCGAACGTGGCTTGCTGGTCCAACTCCCTCATGCGGTTGGCCCACCGGTTATGCCACACAGCCCAAACGGAGACGCCAAGTGCAAGAACCGCCACTCCCAGGGCCAGCCATGCTGGATTGAATGGGGCGGTGACAGCGGCTGCAGCGGCAGGTGCTGTCGGATCAAGTACGAACAATTCTTCCCCTTAAGAAACGTAGAAAAGCGACCCAGTTCCTCTCCACCAAGAAAAAAACTGGGCCGCTCCGTAAGACAACATTCCCCTGGTCCCACAAGTGCGGGGCTGGTTCTGTCATCGATCAAAGGATAACAAGCTGTGGATACTCCTGTCTCAAAATCCCTTCCCACTGGCGCCTTCACGCCGGTCAACATCTTCTTCCGGGGCTTGGACTACAAGTTCAAGCAGGACCGCTCGGTGACTCCCCCGACACCGGCCCGCGTGGCGATTGTCCGGGCCCGTCAGGAACAGGTCTCCGAGCTTCGTCACCTGGTCGCTAAGTTCCAGCGCACCATCCAGTCCGTGATCGACGCCGATCAGTATGGTGTGGCTGAGGGTCCCGCGGATCTCTTGGTGTCCATGGGCGAGGACATCACGGCGAAGTCTCAGCAGTTGTACCGCGACATCCACGCTGCGAAGGCACGCTTCCACAATGTCCCGTCCGTCAGCGAGGTGGCCCCAGAACCGCCGGCGGCTGATGTTCCCCCAGCATCAGCCGCCGGTGCATCCTCCACTAACCCCAAGTTAGCCACGGCGGCAGACGGCTCGATACTGCCGGCGTCCATGGTGATCATGCCGAAGCCGTCCGCCATCAATTTCCCGGCGACGATGTCGCAAGCACTGGGCATGCGTGCTGCTGCTGGCAGGGGTGTTCTCTGATGGGGTTGACGGTTGAGCAGCTCCTGGCGGAGATCATCAAGTTTCTGCAGACGGGACAGCCGAATATGGCGGTGCTGTACATGCATAGAGCACTGGCGATGATGCATAAAGAGCCTGTTCTGTCCGGGTGGGAGCTATTCCTGGCACCGTTCAAGAAGATGGCCCAGGCTGTGGGCGAGTTCTTCGATGCAATCGTGGAGCCGGTAGTTCAGGTCTTCAGGAGCATTGGTGAGGCGTTCCAGTCTGACTTCGCCCTATGCGGTGAGTCATGAGCACGGAGTTGAAGGAACTGGAGGGGCGCGTGGTGTTTAAGGATCCGCTCCCTGGTGATCGTAAGAAAGTCGTTGAGCCGATGTTCACGGCCAAGTTCCGTACCGCTCGTGAACTGCGAGTAATCGTTGAAGATTGGGCCAAAGGGCAGTGGAATTTGATGGCAGGCATTGTTGTGGAGATCCGTAAGCCTGACAAGCGGCACAAGTTATGGCGCGCCGAAGTGGTTCTGAGGCACGAGACGTTGGCGGAAGTCGTTTTTTGGTCGCCCCGCGTTGCAGCCGCCCCTGCGCCTGAAGCGTTGTTCCCGTGAGCGCCCCGTACGTTCGCCCGTCTGAGCGGGTAGCGGCTCGACGCCGGCGGCTCTTCTTGTGGCTTCCATTGTTGATGGTCGGCGCCCTGGTCACTGTGGTGGCAGGCCCGATGATCATTGTTTTCAATTCCCTGGACGTGGCCGGTGCAGCACTGATGCTGGGCGGCCTGTTGGGGTTCGCTCTGGATGTGGAGAAGTGATGACGCCAAAGGCCGCAGAGCAGCAGCGCATCCCGCTGATGCAGACGAGTACACCCGTGCCCAACCCACCAGTTGCTGGCGCCCCGGGGCCGCTTGCCGCGCCGCCGTATGAGGTTCCGGGCGGCACGAGCGAGCTGGCCTGGAACATCGCCGCCGCTTGGTCGGACTCCTCTGTAGAGGAGCTACTGGCAGAAACGGCCCCTGTCAAGTCAGCCCACTACTTGGCCGGTCTACGTGCCACAAAGGTCTTCAGTGACTGGTTGCTCCGCGAAGACGCGGCAGCCGAGGCTCATGCCGTGGCAGCTGACGTCCGGTGGTGGTCTGGCAAATTACCTGGTCTGCCCGTGCAGGACGACCCGGATCCGTTCGCCAGGGTAATGGTCCTCGCGGAAGAAATGGCCGCAATGACGGCCACCGCTCGGAACAGTGGAGATGCCGCCAAGGCGCTCAAGTATTCGACTTTTGAACAATCCCTGCTGCAGGTAGCCGCAGGACTCCAGCTAGACAACGACACAGGGACGGTGAAGCAATGACTGCAGTGTATGAGGTGGTGGAGATCGCCCGGGTCCGCGTCAACCCAGAGAACATCCGGGACGACATGGGCGACCTTGACCGGTTGAGTAAAGAGATCAAGACCATGGGTGTCCGGTCACCGCTGGTGGTGTACCCGCACCCGGAGCTTGAAGGCGACTTCATGATCCGTGATGGCCACCGCCGCCGGCAGGCCGCCATCAATGCCGGCCTGGTCGAGGTCCCGGTGGTCATTGAGGAGCCGTCCGTCCGCGGCGCACTGGAGGACATCGAGACGATGCTCTCCACCGGTGTTGCGTCGAAGCAGATCACGAAGATGGAGCAGGCCAAGGGCTACCAGCGGATGCTGGAGCTCGGTTTGAACGAGTCCACGATCGGTAAGCGGTTCAGTCGCCCAAAGTCTGAGGTGGTAACCCTGGGCAGGGTCGCGAAGGCGCCGGAGAAGGTTCAGAAGGCGTTCATCAAAGGCAGGCTTGATCTGCTGCAGCTGAAGAAGCTGACGGATTTGCAGGCTGCTGGGCAGTCCGAGGTTCTGGACAAGGTTCTGGAGAGTAACGATTTCAGCGACCGGGCCGGGTGGGCGATCGATGATGTGGAGTACACGATCGCGCGCGCCGAAGGGGATAAGTCCATAGCCGATTCCATCGAGCTGTTGACTGCTCTGGGTGGGGTCCGGCGTGAGGACTCGCGTGACGAGAACTTCGATGTCGCCCAGGAACTCACAGACGAGGAGCACATCGCCGCCGGCCACTTGTTCTATGTGGGGAGGGACCAGCCGGAGCCGGTCTGGTACGTGAAGCTCTCCAAGCCCAAGCCCAAGCTCTCCGATAAGGAACGCGAGGAGAAGGCGACGTTGCGCGATCTGAACGCGGGCCTGCAGGTGTCTTATGCGATGCGGTCACATGAACTCGTGGCCGCCATCCAGTCCAAGGACGGCGCCGGTGAGGCCGCGGACAAGGAGCTATTTCTGGAGCTGCTCCTGCCGGGGGTCCAGGGGCTCAGTGATGAGACGCTCGGTGAGTTGACCGGGATTCATCCTCCAGAGGGAGACGGCCTGTGGACGCCTGAGCGGCGTGAATGGCGGGCAAAGGTGGAAGTGGCCCTCAGCAAGCTGTCATGGCGTCAGCTTGCCCGTGCCGCGGTGTACGCCAAACACCAGGACACGGACCGCCAGTTGCGGTTCGCGAAGAACTTTGACCGCAGCGAGCATGTGTGGGGAACCCGGGCCGGTTGGTTGAACAAGGTCCAAACCCACTACGGTCTGCGCCTGTACAAGCCGGAGCGGGAAGCGCTGGTGTTCTTCAAGGCTAATGGCGGCGACCCGAAGCGATACAACATGTCCACGGGCAAGCATGAGACCGTCGAGTGCGATGTGGTGGTCCTTGATGACTGATACAGCTGTGCTTTCTCCTGGTGCCCGGCACAAGCTGCTCCTCGCTAAGCAGCCCGAGCCTACCCAACACGCATATTCCGCGTTCTCGATCCGGGCCCGCACGGTCATTGCCCAGGATCTGAGCTACCCAAGGGCAGGTGTCCGCCAACTACCGGACGGGCCGTGGCTACTACAGCTCTGGTACGCGCCCGACACGGTCCGCACCGACGCAGAACCATTGACGTTCTCAACCAGGGTCGCGGCTTTCATCTCTGGCCAGCACGAGGTCCATGCGGCCCGGGACCGGGAACCCCCTGCAGGGCAGATCCACCTCCGTGGCGTAGCAAGGGCGGTCAACGCATGAGCGCCGACAACCCAGACATTTCCATGCTGAAGCGGGAGCGCCCCACCGCACCAATCAAGTGCCCGTCCTGCCTATCCCCCATCAACGTACTCACGGCCGAGTGCCGCTGCAGCGACTAGAAAGGAACCACCGTGGCTTTAGAAGTTGACTGGCGTGAACCGCCGCTGAGCACCGAGGAACGACTCAAGGAGCTATTGAAGCATCACCCGGGCCGGTGGGCCAGGGTCAAGATCGACATGGCGTCCCCCACTTCACGCAGCGTCTGGCGCAAGGAAGGGTTCGAGTCAGAGTCCCACCCGGCCGAGTCGAACCCGAAGAAGTTCGACATCTACGCCCGCTGGCCCGCAGCGTCAATGCCCGGCACGCGGTCCGCCGTAGGACTCACGACCACGTCACCAGTAGCCGCAGCCCACGCGGCGGAGCCAACAACCGCGAGCAAGACCAAACCCGTGACCACAAAGAACGGTGTCCCAGCCGTGGCGAAAGCCCCGGTCCCGGCCGGAGATACCGATCTGCAGATCCCCACCAGCGGCGACGTGACCGGCGGATACCTCGCGTCACGCGCCCTACGCCATGTCCCGGCCGATGGCACCCACGAGGTCCGCCTCTCCGGACCCAAAGCAAGCCCGGTCCGCCCATGAAAATCACAGTCCCAGCAGACGCCTTCACCAACGCACTCGCTGCTTGCGCCGCTCATACGTTTCAGGGCAAGGACGCCGGGTATTTGGCGACGGTGGATTTGCAGATGAACGAGGACCTGGAGTTGGTGGCCACCGCATCAGGTGGGTCAACCACCGGTGTTGCCAGGATCCCGTTGGTGGAGTTGGACGGAGAGATGTCCCGTGTTGCTTTGAGTAAGCAGGACATAGGCACTATCCGCTCATTGTTCTCCAACAAGTTCAAGCAGCTGGAGGTGACGGTTCGGACATCGGTGGTACCTCCGGCGTCTCCGGATGATAAGCCGGAGGTTATTCATCAGATGGAGATCCGGGAGTTGGGGTCCTTGTTTGGTGGCCGGCAGCTGAAGCTGACGATGCCGGACCATGGCAACCGTGATGTTCCTGGTCTGTGGCATCCGATCGCGTCCGCTCTCAGGCGCCGCAACATGCCAAGCCTGCCGGTCACCCTGTTCCACCCCAAGGATATGAACTCCTTCCGGGCAGCATCCGTGGCGTACAGCGAAGAGCTCCGCATCGAACCGGCTGACAACTTCGGCTCACTCATCGTCCATTGCGGCCACTACTTTATCGGCTTCCTCCACGCGAACGCCCAGATCACAGACTCCTTCACCCGTTCCCGTGATCAGTGGGCCAACCGCCTGCCGATGAAACTCGCAGCAGTCAGGGACGGATCATGACGACCTGCAATCACGACCCGGGCCGGGTTTGTGACCACTGCCCGGCCAGCCACCTCCAAGAGGTAGTCCGGCAGATGAAAGGGATGTCGTGAGCGCACAGCAGTTGCGTCTCAGGATCCAGGCCCACGCGGCCGAGCTGTCCCGTGCTGTCGTCAGCCAAACACCATCCCAGATCCGCAATCGCCTCGCGTACCTGGTCGCCAACACCGAAGCCCTACTGGACACGCTAGAACAGGACGAATCATGAACGTACACAACCACGGGCCCGAAGACGGACCCGGCGCCACCTGCCCAGAAACCAGCCTCCCCAGTGGCCAACTCCGGGGAGCTTGCATGCCTGCCCACCACAACCACGTTACCCGCGACATCAAGCCCGCCGGCCAATGCCCAGTCTGCGACAGCTACCATGACCAGCCTGCGGCCACCGAACCGGAGGGGATCCCCTCCATCGGTGATTCTTTCACTCTCAACATGGAGATCCGGGACAACGAAACCGACACCCTCGACAGGGTCGAGATCAAGGTGAGCGGATACTCGTCACCGGCCCATGCCGTTAGAGTCCTCTACAAGCTCGGGCAGGAAGGCTATCTGGCCAATCTCTACCAGGTACTTACCGGCGCTGAAGATCAGGAAGATGACAATGCCGACGACTGACCCCAGAATCGACGCCGCAGCCAGAGAGCTCAACAACTACCTGCCAAATTCCTATTCCTCGGTCAGGTGGGCCACAGATATGGCCACGGCAGCACTTGCAGCTGCCGATGCTGTGGATCCGCTCCGCAAGCCGGGGCACCGTGCGGAGATCTCCGGCGATACCTGGACGCTGCAGCACCCGCCAGAGTGCCGGGCTGACATGCTGGCCTGCCCTCTCAATGAGGCCATGCGTAGCCTGGACCCGACCTGTCTCGCTGACGGCGTGTGGACCGTGGAGCTGGACGCGGACAAGGAACTGAACTTCACCCCCGTGGTGACGCCGTGAAGGCGCTGACAGTCCGGAACCCGTGGGCGTGGGCCATCATCTTCGGTGGGAAGGACGTGGAGAACCGTTCCATCCGCACCAACCACATCGGCCAAGTAGCCATCCACACCGCCAAGGCCGTGGACACCGAGGGAATGTACTCAGCCCTTGTCCAAGCTGCCATCGATGAGCACAACACCGCTCCGGTCATCCCCGGGGAGCTGATCCCCCGGGCTGACCTCGAGCAGCTCGGCAACATCATCGGCACCGTGGACATCAACCCCGTTCACCATGCCGACCACTGCCGGCAGCCCGACGGCAGCTTCTGCTCGGCATGGGCCATGGACAAGATGTGGCACTGGCCCCTAACCAACCCCCACCCCATCAGCCCTTTGCCCGCGAAGGGCGCGCTCGGGCTGTGGGAATGGGACGGAGACGGGCAGCCCACGATCCACGCCCAGGAGTTCTCCGCCATCCCTTACTCCTTCTTCTGCCGCTGCGGCTACCAAGCGTTCGGAACAGAAGAAGACCCCGCCCTCTACGTAGACCACATCAGGAGCATGTTCGCGTGAAGCCGAGAACCATCCTTGCCGACAACCACACCTACGAGGAAAACGTGGTGATCCTCGCATGGCTACAAGCCAACGGATGCCGCTGGCTGATCCCCCGGGGAGCACGAATCATCATCACTGGCAACCGCGTCATCGTTCCCTGCTGGAACATCCGCAGTACCAAGCAGTCTGTGACCCTCTGGCCCAAAAAGCTGCCAAAGGGTTGGCGCCCACCAGTCAAGATCCGCAGCTTCAAAATCCGGTTCCCACTAAACCAGGACTACTCATGAGACGACAGGATGCAGCCGCTATCCGCGAAGGCATCCGCATCGCGAAGAAGCACGGCATAACCGCATTGAGCCGAGTCCGCACCCAAGGGAACATCCTCACACTGCGCGCCTACCTCAACACCCTCGCCAAGAACGAAACAAGAGAGAAGCCGTAATGGACATGACATGCAATTTCTGCGGCGCCGGAGTCAACGGCACCACCAACGAATTGGTGGCGTGGAGCGAACTCCACGACCAGGAATGCCCCGGCCCGAAAGGAAAGTCATGAGCAGGCTTGAAGAGATCCAGGCACGGCAGGACGGAATCACGAAATGGTGGCTCACTCGACACCCCGACCACGCGTTCACAGAGACCCGCCAAGAGCTCGGCAAACTACTTGACGCACTCCGGGCCGTGGACGCGGTTTGCGTCGCCTTTGATGAAGGCGTGGGAATTGGCACGGGACATGCCAATGAGCAGAGTCAACAAACAAAAATGGTCCGCGCCGCTATCCAGGAGGCGCTGGCGTGAACACAAATATGAACCCGGACTGCCGCAATGGGAAACACCGGGCCTGCGGAGGCGAGGGCTGGGACGAGGCTAGCGCCGCCCCAACCGCAGGCAACTGCTTGTGCCACGAACGCGCTGTCGACACCATCAGGAACGTCAGCCAACTCGCGTTCACCCTTGGCCTTGCACTGGCACCCTTCCAGACCTCGGTCTTACGAGCCGCACTTTTCGAACGTCGACGGCTCACAGACCCGCGCGGGTACCACGCCGCAGTAAAGCTCTACCGCGAAACGACCCTCACCTTCGAGGAAGCCTGGGACTGCGTCCGGACGGCCTCGGACGGCCTCCACATCCACGTCCAAATCCTCGAACCACCGGACGACCACCCCCACCCGGACAAACGAACCGCTGCGCTCGCGGCCAAGGCGGCACGCGGGAGCGGCCCGCCACCGGCCGCCAGTTGGCGCGGCAGGGAACGTAGTACGAAATTTAGGTCTCAATCATGAAAGTAGGACATGACAGGTGTCTTGGCTCAAACAGTCTGATGTCTCGGCCAACCACCCGATCACTTTGCGTGCGTTGGAGATGGAGGACGCTGACGATCGAATACTCAACGAGGTGTATGGGTGGGTGAACCGTTGCGCTACTCAGTCCGCAGCGCATGACCAGGACTACATAGTTACTTTGGGAACTGCCAAGCTCATGGCTGGCAGTTTCGCCAGGTTCGAAGTCCTCGCGGCCGCCGCCATATTCTGCGGCTACTTTACCGAGGTCATGATCACGGTGGAGGGAGAGAAACGGAAGGCTTTCAAGCTTGTGGAGGAGAAAGACCTCTTCCACATGATTTTGAAGGCTGACAAGGACTGGACGCAGCAGCGTCAGCGGGACAACAGGGACGTTGCCAAGACTGGCCCTGTCCGCCTGCGTGATGGCGATGCTTGCCGGTACTGCAACCGCACGGTGACGTGGAACAACGATCGCCGGTCGGCCCGTTGGGGCAGCATCGACCATGTGGTGCCGGGTGAGCCTGGCACCGTAGCCACGATGGTGGTTTGCTGCGGCGAATGCAACCAACGCCGCCAGAACGACCCGCTCAGCACTTGGAAGACGCTGCCACCGCCGGCCGAGCCGCTCATTGGCCCGACCACCGCGACATGGTTGACCGAGAAGTGTGGCATCCCCACTAAGCCCACCTACACCCGCACGCCCATCGAATTTGTGTCTCCTGCGCCCGTCAACGGCCCGCAGGCGACTGAGGAACCGCCCGCCGTCGAGCAGCCCATCACGGCAGCTCCGGTTGAGGACGAGGTAACGGAAGCTACATCCGGCCTGTCCAGCGACTCAGTAGCCAGCACCCCGGACAGTGCGGTCGAGAATCTGGAGGCAACGGAGCAGCAGCCGGCCCCAGGAATCGAATCCGAAATCAAAACGGACCAGCGATCGATCGATGAAGCAAGCCATGGCGGACCCGGATATGCCGGGACGGGTCGGGACGGGTCGGGACAGGTTGGGCTTGGCAGGGCAGGGTCGGGAGCCCCGCTCCCCGCCCATCATGCCCCTGCAGCTCATCTGAACAAACCACCCAACCCTGCAGCCCATCCTCAACCACCACAAGGGAAAGGGAAACGCCGTCGTGCCCGTCAACGTAACCGAAAGGGGAATCCCAATGATTGACCTGGTGGAGCATCTGCCAATCAAGGAACCGGGCGCCAAGACGCTGCAGCTTCGTCAGCAGGCGCTGGGCGCACTGGAGGACCGGGCTGCCAGGTTGGGCTATGAGGTACTGGGGCAGGTTCGGTTCAGGGTGATCGAGTTGCCGTTGTCGATGTATCTGGAGTGCCGGGCGCTGGTTGAGCCGCCTGCCATAGAGACGCTCATTCTGGATCGAATGAGAAGAGGCCGGCTATGAGGCAGGACCTGCAGGAGTTGAAGACTTGCACGGCCACGGACTGCAATAGAATCACAACGCTCTTTCTCTGCACGGACTGCATCATCGCTTTTGATGACCTGCTAAAGGACGTCGGTGTCCTGGTCGCGTTCATGGATGGGCCAATCTTTCAGACCAGCGTCACGAAGTCACCGGGTGCCAGCGGTGGGGGTGGTGGCCACGCCAGTTCCAAGCCTCCGATCAATATCGATGCCCTGCTGCTCAGGTCGTGGCTGTGCCAACTTCCGCACAGCGCCCATGCCGAAGCAATGAACAACCCGGACGCCGGTCAGACGTTGTTCATGGCCAAGGATTGGGTAGGCAAGGGCCGGGATCTGGTGTGGGGTCCTGAAGATAAGCGTGTGTACGGGGAATGCGAAGAGCCGTGGGGTGAGGATGAAGACGGTGCGCCGGTTCTCTGCGATGGGCGGCTGACCGCTCATCCTGATGATGCCTCGGTGAAGTGCCAGCAATGCGGGGCCGTCCACCATGTTCCTGACCTGCTTGAGCGGATCCGGGCAAAGGTCCGGGGGGAGCCTCTGAGTCCCCGGCTGGCTAGGGAATTCCTGCAGCGGCGGGCCCGGGCGTTCATCTTGAAGAAGGACTTCGAGAACTGGGCCGAGCGGGGTCTTCTGCCGTATGTCTTAGCACGGGTGAACACCGAGGGCAGGCCCCGGCGCCTGTACTACCCAGGGGATGTACTCAAAGTATTTCAGCACATGAAGTCACGGAGTAGAACTCTAGCCTGAAATGATTTACCCTTATTCCGAGGGGATAGTTGTCTCCGGTAACTTTTACAAAGGCCTCGACGGTTCACCGTCGGGGCCTTTGTCATGTCCGAGGTGGTGATCCTACTGACGGCTTCGGGTGTTTACAATCCGCCATGGTCTGGACGTCGTGCGAAGAACGCGCTGATCAGGGTCAAGACGCAGGGCCGCAAGGACCACACACCGTGTTGCATCTGCGGTCAACCCATTGACTACTCGCTTGAGTATCCTCACCCGCAGACCTGCAGTGTCCAGCATGTGAGGTCTCAGAAGATGTATCCGCATCTGAGGTGGGACCCGAGCAACTGGGAGCCTTCCCATCTGGACTGCAACAAGTCAGCCGGATACACCGCTGATACCGGCATGGGAGTGACCTCCGAGGATTGGTAAGCTTCCCTCTCCCCGCACGAGCTCCAATAAAATCCAGCAAGTTGATTCACGGGAAGGACTCCGCATTTTTTTTCCTCTCCCCCCGGAACTTTCCCCATGAAATCCCCCTAAGAACGTTGAATTGGCGGGGAAAATGAACCCATCTACTCTCCTGCGTGGAGACTGTCCCAGGTTGCCGCTGGGAAAAACCCATCTACGGATGACGGACATTAGCCAAGGTTGCGAAATGACGCCGGAGGGCCAGTCTAAGAACGAGGCGCCGGCACGCGCCTACTCCACGCAGGAGCCACCAAACGCGAAAGGGTGAATCACCGATGCCTCGCACGATAACCAAGAAGATGATCGGCTCAGCGCTGGACATTGCACCGTCTCCCGAGTTCGCAGCGAGACTCAAGCGGAACAAGCAGCACCAGAAGATGCTTGAGGCTCCTTCATTGCTCGACGGCCCGGAGCACGTCATCATTGGCGGCCGGCAGGAGGGTAAGACCACTCTCGCCGTGCAGTGGCTCATGGACTGCCCTAAGGGTGTTGAACGTGTCCTGATCACACTGGACGAATATGTGGCCCGGTCGATCAAACAAGACTGTGGGTTCCCTGTTGGGGATCCTCGAGTGATCTCTTACCGGACTATGAGGAATAGCAAGGCCCGCCCGGGCGTGGAGTACGGCATTGATGAGACGGTGCACATACTTATGAACCTTCTGGGCCTGCGTGAAATGCCCCGTCTGGTCACGGTTCAGCACGCGGAAGCATGGCAAGGCGTAGGAGGCAACCATGCATGAAGGTCACGTTTCAGCCGTCCTGGTTGCGGCCATCGACGGTGAACGAGTTCTCGTTGTTCTGGAGTATCCCGAATTGATCCGGCCGCTGATGGAGGAACTGGAAAGCGCCTTCGATGGAACAGCCAAGGAATTGATCCGCAGCGTCAACCGAACTAACGGCGGCGAAAGGATTGATTTCGACGCCGGCGGCTCTATCCGATTCCGACTCCCTCACCGAATCAATCGCAGCGATCGATTCGACCAAGTCTTTGTGCCGATTGGAACGCATGCCAATCTCATCGTTGAGCTTGCGCTAAGCCTCGACGGCAGCAGGGTTGGCCTGATCACCGGCTATTGATGTGGGAGGTGCTGCCGATGTATGACCGCCCAGCGCTCCGCTTGCTCCATGGTGAGGGTGAATCCATCCGGGGTATCGCTAGGGAGAAGAGCGCTTCTCGAAATGCTGTCCGCCGCGCGCTGCGCCCCGGCGCCCGGGACCACTACTACCGGCCGTCAGTGTCGGAGTCTGCCGAGCCAGCCGTTCGCGACGTCCTGGCCGACTACCCAGACATGGTGGTTGCTGATGTCGCCCTGCTGATTGATTGGCGGCACTCCCGCCGAACACTCTCCGACCTTGTGGCGCGCCTGCGGCCCATCTACCGGGATTCATCCCCCGGCCTTGACGCACGCCCTGACGTGACCATCCGAGCGGGCACGCTGGCCGTGTCCAGCATCGAATGCGGCACGCTGAAAGTTCAGGAGGTGCAGTGGTGAAGAAGAGCCCCACGAATACCAATGCTAGGAACACTGAGCCGCCTCCGGAGATGCCCGAAGCTGCCTCCACCGTATGGCGCGAGATCATGGCCAGCAACGATTTAGCCGGCACTGTGGACCGCTCCGCCCTCGAGGCGTTCTGCACCCTCATGGCCAGACTCCGCGAAGCCCGCCAAAGGGTCGAGGACGAAGGCATGGTGGTCAAAGACCCCCGCGGCCGCGTCATCCCCCACCCAGCGCTCGCCGTCGAACGTCAGACCGCCGAACAGATCCGCGCGTGGGGTGATCGCTTCGCCCCGCTGGTCAAGCCAGTCAGGAAACGCGGATACATGGCCGACGCCACGGCGACGTCCATTGCCAACGCCACACACCTCTCCGCAGCAAAATACGCCGGCCCCATTGCGGCCCTCAAAACTCTCGCCTGGATGATCGACGAAGCCCAGCGCGAAAGCATGGACGCCCTGCAGAAGGCCATGACTACCACCGTCCCCAACTACCTCAAGGCCTGCACTGAACTACAGATCACCCCCGCATCAATCCCCACGCTCGTTGGAGCCGAAACCCCCAAGGAAAAAAAGGGCTCAACGGTGACAAGCATGCGCGAGGCTGCAGAGAAGCGTCGTGCAAGCTAAGCGGGCCAAGCGTCCGGAACTCTTCGGGGTCGAAAAGCCCCGAATCTTCACTCCCCCACTCCAGCCACTCGAACCGCGCTCGCCGGAGACGGAAGCTCGGACGCTTGGTTATGACGTCATTGACTTCGCGGAGAACGCGCTTCACCTGAAGCTGTTCCCCTGGCAGAAGTGGTTACTGATTCACATGCTCGAGCTATTGCCCGAGGGTGGGCTACGGTTCCGCACCGTGGTGGTGCTGATTGCCCGTCAGAACGGCAAGAGCACGCTCTCACAGGTGCTGGCGCTGTGGTTCATGATGGTCTGGGGCTGGCCCCTGGTCATGGGCACGGCTCAGGACTTGGAGACCGCCGAGGAAGTCTGGCAGGGCGCTGTTGACCTCGTGGAGGAAGACGACGAGCTGGCCACGCTCCTCAAGCGTGTGGTCAAGGTCAACGGAAAGAAAGCACTCGAGCTTCATTCCGGCGCCCGGTACAAGGTCAAGGCGGCAAACCGTCGCGCTGGCCGTGGCTTCACTGGCAACCTGATCATGCTCGATGAGCTTCGCGAACATCAGAATTGGGAAGCCTGGGGCGCGATCACCAAGACCACCATGGCCCAGCTCGAAGCCTTGGTGTTGGCGCTTTCAAACGCTGGCGACCTCACATCAGTGGTTCTCTCCTACTTGCGGAAGATGGCCCATGAGGCGCTTGGTGACCCTGACGGGATCTGCGACGAGCTAGCCACGTCCGGACCTACCTTGCTTGACATTGAAGCTCTGGAAGAGGAAGACGGTGATGAGTTTGACGAAGACGACTTGGCCGACTTCGAGCAGGATGAAGACACGCTGGGCTTGTTTGAGTGGTCGGCTCCCCCGGGCTGTAGCAAGTGGGACCGGGCCGGTTGGGCGCAGGCTAACCCTTCGGTGGGCTGGAACCCCGGCTTCACGCAGCGCACCATTGCCGCGGCGTGTAAGACAGATCCCGAATGGGTGTTCCGTACCGAGGTTCTCTGTCAGTGGTCCGCTGGTACGCTCACGGGCCCGTTCCCTCCTGGTTCTTGGGACAAGGGCAAGAACGTTCCTGAATCGGGCCCAGACGGGAAGCCGCGGGTTGCTGAGGCAGACCGTCTTGTAGGCCCCGTCTACGCCGGCGTTGACCAATCCCCTGACCGTTCCATGACCTATGTGGCTGTGGCCGGCTTCAGGGCCGACGGCGTGGCCCAGGTTGAAATTTGGGCTGGCCGTTACGGCTCGGACTGGGTCAAGGGCTACCTGATGGACTACAAACGCCGTGACCGGATCATTTCCGTGGCTGGCCAGTCCAAGGGTGCACCAATTTCACCACTGATGGAGTCCCTGGCGGCGGATCCCGAGTTCACGATCCCGGTGGTCGAGTGGTCCGGTAGTGATCTGACCGCTGGTTGGGCCGATGTCTTTGACTCGGTCCGCGATGAGACAGTTCGACACAACCCTCAGCCGGTGCTGGACGTTGCCGCGGCTACCGCCGTGATCAAAACGTTCGGTGGTGGAGCGTCCATTCCAGACCACGGCAAATCTCCGGCTGATATTGCCCCGCTCATGGCGTTCACAGCTGCCAAATGGCTGCTGGGACGCCGAAAAGTAGCACCTCCTCCCCCGCCGCCTCCTCCGGAAGCGGTGCGCGTCTCGGAAGAGCGCACCACCGATGCAGACAATGTGGCCTTTATGGGCTTCTGATGAAAGGAGCCATGAATGACTGTTCCGACGTCAGAAAAGGGCTATGCGGATACGTCCGGGGGCTGGTGGGCATCACTGGACGACGAAGAGACACCGGAGCTGCAGTGGCCTAAGAGCATCGGGGTCTACGACAAGATGCGTCGTCAAGAGTCCCAGGTTATTTCTGTTCTGCGTGCGGTTACCTTGCCGATCCGGCGCACGGCATGGCGCATTGACCCGAACGGGGCCCGGCCCGAGGTCGCCCAGCAGGTGGCTGATGATCTTGGGCTGGCGCTGGTGGGCGATGATCCGACCCGCAAGATAATCCGAACACGGGACAGGTTCTCATGGGACGAGCACTTGCGCCTCTCCCTGCTGATGCTCCCCTTTGGACATTCTGTATTCGAGCAGGTGTACCGGATCGATGATTCTGGGTGGGCTCGACTTCGGAAGCTCGCCTGGCGCCCACCCAAGACCATAGCCCGCATTGACGTTGCTGGTGACGGCGGGCTGAAGGCGATACACCAACACGGTTCCCTAGGCAAGGGTTCGCCGCGTATGGGTGTGGAACAGCTCGTGGTCTACGTCAACGAACGTGAGGGAGGGAACTGGCTTGGCCAGTCTCTCCTGCGAACCTCGTACAAGTACTGGCTACTCAAAGATCGCTTGCTGCGTGTCCAGGCGCAGACGGTGGACCGTAATGGTCTGGGCATTCCTGTGTATGAGGGCTCCTCAGTCCCGGAATCCGTCACCGGTGAGGATCGGGTCACTCGGGAGAAGTCGGAGATCGATGCAGGCCTAAAGCTCGCACGCGGCCTCAGATCCGGCGACAATGCCGGCGCGGCGATTCCCAACTCAGCCAAACTCACCATGAAGGGCGTCGAGGGTGACCTGCCTGACGCCGACGTCCCGATCCGCTACTACGACGAGCAAATCGCCCGCTCTGTCCTTGCTCACTTCCTGAACCTAGGGACCGAGACAGGTTCCTGGGCGCTGGGCTCAACATTCGCGGACTTCTTCACGATGTCGCTGCAGACGGTGGCGATGCAGATCGCTGACACTGTCACACAGCACGTCATCGAAGACCTGGTGGACCTGAACTGGGGTCAGGACGAGCCAGCCCCGAAGCTGGTCTTTGACGAGATCGGCTCCAGACACCCCGCCACAGCCGAAGCCATCAAGGCATTGATTGATTGCGGGGCGCTGACGCCAGACCCGGCGCTTGAAACCCACCTCCGCACCATCTACGGGCTGCCAGCCCTCGACGAGCAGGACCGGGCCACGATCCGCGCCAAGGAACCGGTCAGAACCACACAAGCAGCCGCAGCCATGCTCATGAAAGGACAAGCAACATGACAACACCCCAAACTGTCCGGCCCGCAGCGGCCGAACTGGTGCAGTGGTACCGGATGGAAACCGCGACGACAGGCAGTTCCGCTGAGGTGTTCATCTACGGCGGCATCGGCAGCTGGTACGGCGTCGACGCAACCCAATTCGTTGCCGACCTCGCCGACCTCGACGTTCAAGAGATTCAGCTTCGAGTCAACTCACCTGGTGGCTCCGTGTACGACGGCGTGGCCATCATGAACGCGCTCAAGCGACACAAGGCCAAGGTCGTAGCCTCTGTTGACGGGCTTGCCGCTTCCGCGGCATCCTTCATCATCATGGCCGCCGATGAAATCCAAATGGGCCCGGGCGCCGAAGTCATGATCCATGACGCATGGTCATACGCTGGCGGCAACGCCGAGCAGCTCATCGATGAGGCCGCCCACCTTGACCGGATATCCAACTCCATCGCGGGCCTCTACGCCAGCAGGGCAGGAGGTACCTCCGAAGAGTGGCGCGACGCCATGAAAGCCGAGTCCTGGTATTCCGCCGAAGAAGCCGTCACTGCAGGCCTAGCCGATAGCATCACCGGCAGCAAATCCGAGGGAACCGTGGACGCCTTCACCGAAGTCGCCAGATTTCAGCATGCGGGCCGCACCAAAGCCCCGGCGCCGTGGATGCCACCGGGACCGCACCCGGCCAACAGGGCCGCACCCAGTCCCGTCAGCGCCGTCGTCCAAGAAGCCGCCGACTGGCTCAACACCACCAAATCTCGGGCAGGGCTACCGCCCGGCACGGAAAAGCTCGCCGCGACCCTCGCGAACGAGCCCCACACCCCGGATGCACCGCAGCCGGCATCAAACACCACCGAAGAGAAAGGACCTGACGACATGTCAGCAACAGTAATCAAGGGGCTCCGCGAGCAAATCGGCATCCCCGCCGAAGCGTCCCTCACCGATAGCGAAATTCTCGCCGCTCTGGCCGAGGCGCTCGCAGAGCAGGCAGAGCCCGTAGCTCCGGTTGTGGCAGCGCCGGCCGCTGGGACGGTTGTTCTGGACGAGGCCGCCTACCAGGATCTGCAGGCCAAGGCTGCTGAAGGCAGTGCAGCACGCAAGGAACAGCTCGCAGCTGCTCGCACCAACCTGGTTGAGGATGCCGTGAATGATGGCCGTATCCCACCGGCTCGGCGCGAACACTGGGTGAACGCGCTCGAATCTGACCCGGGCATGGAAGCAACCCTTGCCGGGATGGCTAAGGGCCTTGTTCCTCTCGCCCCTGCCGGTTACACCGGTGGCGTCGATGAGTCCTCCGCTGAGGACACCACATACAGCAAGATCTTCAATACCCCGAAGGAGTCCTAATCATGGGTCAGTACCTGCCCGCTTTCCGTCCCGGCGACACCGTCACGTTCGATGTCACCACCGCCGTAACCGGCGGCCACCCCGTCCAAGTCGGCACCGCTGACCGATCCGTCGCACCCGCTGCCGCAGCGTCCGTCACCTACGTGGGTGTTGCTGGCCACGACGCCGCCATCGGCGACAAAGTCACGGTCGAGGTCGGCAAGTCCATTCACCTGCTGGTTGCGCTCGGGGCCGTGGCCCGGGGCGCGAAGGTCGAAGCCGCTGGCGCCGGCAAGATCCGCACTGCAACGACCGGCACGGCCATTGGCCTTGCACTCACCTCGGCCGCCGACGGCGTTCCCGTCCAGGTCCTCGGGTTCTAAGAAGGGAACCATCATGAAGACTTACCCCTACACCCCGAGCCAGCTGGCGGCGGCAAGCGCCACCGACCTCCTGGCGTTCCTCAAGTCCCCCACCTTGCTGGCACGCCGCCTGGGAGAAATCCTTTCGGCTCAGCAGTTCATCGGCAACTCACTCCTGCAGGGCCGCTTTGCTCTGCAGGGCGGAGCGATCGCCATTCCCTCGAATGAGAAGATCCGCACCGACCGCAAGGCACAGTCGGTGGCACCCGGTGCAGAGTACCCGCTCACTCCCCTCAGTGCTGAGCAGTACGAAATCTACACCGGGTCCAAGGAAGGCCTCGCCACCGAGGTCGCAGACGAGGAGATCGGACGCAGCCTGCGCCAGCCCGTCGACGAAGCAATGCTGTTCCTGCAGACGGAGATGGTGTTCAACGCCAATGAACTGGCCTTGGGCGTCATCACGTCCTCGGTCACCCAGACACTGGCCGGCGGTGCCTGGACAAACGGCAAGCAGATCCTCAAGGACGCTCTTCGCGCCCAGGCAACGGTTCGCCGACTCAAGTTGGGATACTCCGTCGACACTGTAGTGCTCAATAGCATTCAGTACGCCGAAGTACTTCCGGAACTGACTGACCTTCTGCCCAGCTCGGATACCTCGGCTATCACTGGCAACTGGCCCACGATCAACGGTCTGACGTGGATCGCCAGCGATGACGACGAGATCAACGATCCGCTGTTCGTAGACAGCCGCCGTCTCGGTGGTATTGCCCGCGAGGCCATCCCCTCTCCGGAGTACCGCCCTGTGGGTGGAGACACCGGTGTGGAGATCGCGTCGTTCCGCGAGACAGCGGACAAGACCCGCCTCCAGGCCCGCAACCCGCATGTTCCGGTGGTCACCAACCCGCTCTCCGGAATCTTCCTCACTGGAACAGGAGCATAACCATGGGTGATATCTACGTCGCTAAGGCGAACGTCGTCAAGGTCGCTGTCGGCGCCGCCGACGGCAACCGCGTTGCCCGCATCATCCGTAAGGGAGGGACCATCCCCGAAGGCGTCGAACAGGAAGCCCTCGAAGCCCTCGCTGAGCGTGGCCTGATCGAGCTCGTCACACCAGCGGCCGCTCCGGAGGTCGCTGAGGCCGAGCAGGCCGCTGCCGTCACTGCTGCCAAGGCCGCTGCTGAGCAGGCGGCCGCCACCGCTGCTGCCAAGGCCGTCGCTGACGCTGCGGCTGCCACCGAAAAGAAAACAACCGGCAAGTAACAGGAAGGAGGGGACGCCATGAAAGAGCCGCTTGCTTCAGTGCAAGACCTAGAGGGCGCATGGCGTCCTCTCACGGTCCGCGAGAAAACCACCGCTGGGCATTACCTGGGCGCTGCCTCGAGGCAAATCCGGCGCCGCTGGAAAACCGTGGACCAACGCATCCTTGACGGAGAGCTGGGTGCTGAAGACGTCTCTGATGTCGTCGTCGAGCTTGTGCTCGACAAGCTCGGTGGTCCCCAGATCCGCAATGCCCGATCCTGGACAGCAGGAGCAGGACCATTCCAGCAGCAAGTAACACTCCAATCGGGCAAGAAGGACCTCTTTGATTTCGAAGATTGGATGCTCCTAGTCTTCGAAAGTAAATCCGCTGTCCTCCCCGACTTCCACGCACCACCGTCGGGCCAGTATGAAGGAATCTTCAACTGGCCCGAAGGAAGGAACTGACATGGAGATTGTGAGCATGTTCCCCAGCGATTGGCTCGTTGATGTCATCGTCCTTCGTGGCGAGGGCAAGGACGCCAAAGGCAATCCGCTGCCCGTTCAGGAGATCCCCGCAACGGACTGCATCATTGGTCCCCGAGCAACAGCTGACCCTGTCGATCGCTCGGACGTGGTGGCCTCAACCGCCGTGCTCTACCGGGATCCCGAAGACGGGTTCCGGTTCCTGCCCAAGGACCGCATTCGGGTGCCTGCTGGCGCTCGGATGGCTGGTGACTGGATGGTCGAGGGGCGCCCTGGTGAGTGGCCGCATGGTTGGGAAGTTGGGTTGGTGATGGGCTGATGGCGAAGAGCTACAAATCCATTGAGGCCGGGATGAAGGCTTTGGGTCAGGCGCCAGCACTTGGGCAGGTGGCTTTGTCGGCTGCTCGAGAGCTGGCGACCGCTGCCAACCGAGCTGACCCGGAGGGCAACTACGAGGCGACTCCCCGGACGGTGATTGTTGGCTGGAAGAACGAGCGCCGCGCTGGTGCTGCGGTCAGTGAGACTACTCCGTCGTGGCGTGGCAGCCGCGATCGGGTACTGGCCAGGATTGCTGGCCACATGAAAACGAGGGGCTCATGACTGACGGTCTCGTTTTCCCAAACCCGCGATCGTGTCTTTTCGACTTGATCGACGGCGATGAGCACTTGGGCGACGTTGTCCATGCGTTCTACCAGGAACCAGCAAATGAGCTTGGTGCCATGGAGGGCCCCTTCCCCATTGCCATCATCTATGCAGTCCCCGGAGGGTCAGAGGGGTTCGTGGATCGTGTCGATCGCATGGCCATCGATGTTTACGCACCTGGTGAGAAAGCCGTGGACACGCTGGAATCGATCAAGGCCAGCATCTGTGGCGATGACATTGAAACGCCCTCCGGGTACATCGACAACATCAAACCTGACCAGGTCCCGACTGACATCCCGTATCAGTCGGACATTCTCAACAAGGCAACGGCGACGTTCTTGATGACGTCACGGCCGATCTAAGCCCCGCTCGGGGAACAAACCATATTGAGCCCTTGAAAGGGGTTATTTGCTATGACTACATTTGACGAAATGCGGGTCGGCGCTGACAAGCGCGGTCTTGTACGGAAGGTCCAGAAGGCTGTTGCTTGCATCGCGCCGTTGACCGTCGTCTTACCCGATGCCTTGTTCCTCCCCACCGGTGCGCTGATCGATGTGAAGACACTGGGCTTCAAAATGATCGGCCTCGTTACTCCCGATGGTTACAAATTCACTCGAGAAGTCGAGTCCTCAGCAGTCGATGCCATGGGCTACGCCTCGAACATTCGTGAAGATACGACCAAGGTCCTCCGGTCCATCACGGTCACGCCCTTGCAGCACGGCCAGAAGCACATGTCCGAACTTCGCATGGGCGCCGACTTCAGCGGGGTCGAGCAGGACCCCGTCACCGGTGAAATCGTCCTGGACGAGCCGGACCTGCCCATCAACGGTGAATACCGGCTGCTGGTGATCGGTGTCGATGGACCAGCGGCCGCCCAGTGGGTCATGGGCCGCGGATACGGCGTCGTCAAGCTGACCACCACGGGCGAGGAAGCTTGGGGCTCCGAGGGCGCAATTTCGTCCGAGCTGAACCTTGCTGTCTCCACCGACGAGGAAATCGGCACACCCGTCCGCCACTACCTGGGCGGCACCGGCGCCCTGGCCGCGAACGTCGATCTGGGCTACACGCTCTCCACCCCGTAACAAGCCGCGGGCCGCGCCATTCTTCCGGGTGGTGGTGGCGCGGCCCGCTCAACATCTCACCGCCCGGAACCTGCAAGGAGGCCCATCGTGGCAACACTGAAGCACCGCAAGACCGGTCACACGGTGACGACCAGCTACGCGCCTGAGATCGTTTCTCTGCGCGCCCAAGGCTACGCCGTCGTGCCCGAAGCAACACCCATCGAAGATCCCGCAGCCGATGCGCCGGCAGTTGCGCCGGATACCGACGAGAGGGTCACATCGGACGCCCCGTCCATCGAAGCAAAGGCTGCCGGCGCCGTCAGCAAGACCAAAGCTTCCAAGTAGTTCCCTGCTTCCCTGTGCGCTGATGGCTGGCAATGGGACCGGTCACGGCGGCACGCCCGGGTAGCTTCGGGGAACGCCGGAGGGGTCGCACCCCTCAAGGCGGCAGGGCAGCAGCAGTATCAACTCACTCAACCAAAAACACTCACCATCCGGAGGCAACACCATGGCTGTAGACAAGCCAAACATCAGTCTGACTCTCGCAGCGCTTGAAGCGGAGGTCGGCAAGCCTGAACCCTTCGTGCTGGCGCTCAGGGGCGGGAAGCGCATCACGTTCCCGGACATCTTTGACTTGCCCGTGGACGAGGCCGAGACGTTCATTAAGGACATGGAAAGCGCCGGTACTGACCTGAACGCGCTGGAGCGCTGGTTGTCCGCGGACGACTTCGCCAAGTACAAAGAAGCCAAGCTCACTCTTCGCACGCACAGCGCCCTTATTGAGCGCGTTCAGAACTACTACGAGCAGACCGTTGGAAAGCCGGGGGAAGGCAACGCCTCCGCGAGCTAATCGGCCGGTTCCGGCCCCAGATCCGCGCTGACCTCTTACAGGTCTATGGCGTGGATCTGGCGGTCTGGTTCCGCGACAGGCGCTGGGTGGCCCTCCTCGAACTCATCGATGGGCTACCCAGCGCTTCCCGACTCAACGAGGCCATTTCCAATGATCCGGATCTGGCTGAAGCAATTGCTTCACAGCCGGAGCCCACTGAGCCGTGGAGCCCCCGCATCTCGGATTACAACCTGACGAACGTCATCCTGATCCAGATGCTGGATGGCATCAAGACCCTGCAGCAGACCCAGATTGCGGCCGCCGGCGGCAAGCCGGGTCATGTGAAACCGTTCCCGACTCCCCGCACCGCTATTGACCGCTTTAGAGAAGCACAAGAGCAAGAGTTCATCGCTGATATGGCCGGCCTCCTTGGCTTCGGCCCCGGCGACTATTGATAGCTAAATATTGGAGGTCCTCATGCCGGTAGTTGGTATCGCTGAGATTGAAGTGAAGCCGCTATTCAAGGGCACCCAGGCCGCCATCGGCCAGATGGTGGACGGGTCTGCAGAAGCTGCTGGTACGAGCGCTGGCAAATCCATGGGCACCAAGCTCGGCGGCGCCCTCGCTACGACGGTGAAGGCTACGGCCGGCGTTGCCTTTGCGGGGCTTGCTTTGGCAGTCACGAAGGGCTTTGGGCGTCTGCAGGCCATTGAGCAGGCGAAGGCCAAGCTCACGGGCCTTGGGCACACCGCTGAGAGCGTCACGGAAATTATGAAGAACGCGTCGGCGTCCGTGAAAGGGACCGCGTTCGGGATGGACGAGGCGGCAACCGTGGCCGCGGGTGCTGTGGCAGCTGGTGTTGTCCCAGGCAAGGAGCTGGAGCGGACGCTGAAACTCACCGGCGATGCAGCAACTATTGCTGGTGTTGGCATGTCGGACATGGGCGCGATCTTCAACAAGGTTGCCTCCTCGAACAAGATTCAAGGCGATGTGATCGCCCAGCTTTCTGATTCTGGTATCCCCATCGTGCAGCTGCTCGGCAAGGAGCTTGGAACCACAGCAGAGGAAACTCTGAAGCTGGCCAAAGAGGGCAAGATCAACTTCGAAACCTTCCAGGCAGCCATGGAAAAGGGCATGGGTGGGGCGGCGCTGGAGTCCGGTAAGACCCTGCAGGGCGCTTTCAAGAACACCATGGCCTCCGTTGGTCGCATCGGCGCGAATCTGCTCTCAGGCGTCTACCCGCTGTTCACGAAGTTCTTCCAGGGACTCATTGCCTGGATGGAACCGCTCGAGGCGAAAGCCAAAGTCGTCGGCGCCGCCATTGGCACCAGCATGGAGAAGGCCAGCACCGCTGTCATGGGGATCTACTCGATCATGGCCAAGGGCGACTTCACCGGCGGTTTGGGGGTCGAGGAAGACTCGAAGCTGGTCGACTTCCTGTTCCGGCTCCGCGAGGGCTTCATCAGCCTGTCTGAGGCCTTCAAGGGAACGGCGTCGATCCTCTTCAAGGGAGACTTCATCGGCGGACTCGGTGTCGAGGAAGACTCGAAGCTGGTGGATTTTCTTTTCCGAGTCCGCGAAGGATTCCTCAGCATCGGTGTCGGCTTGGGGTTGCTGAACTTCTCCTCCTGGGATGCTTTCAAGTCCTCGGCAGCGGAGGCGGGCGGCACTGTGGGTGGCGCTTTTGCCAGCATGGGCGAGTCTTTGCACACGCTGGGCCCGGCTTTTGCTGAGTTCGGCCGTCAACTGCCCAACATTACGGGTGCGTTCGTGAAGCTTGGCGGCGTCTCCCTGAACTTCCTCGTGGTTGGTCTGGGCTTCCTAGCGGACAACGTGGACACGATCATTGCGTGGATGCCAGCAATTGTTACCGGCTTCATTGCGTGGCGTGTGGCCACAAACATGCTGGCCTCGTCCCAGTTCTTCCTCCAGGCAGGGCAGGTGGCTGCGGCTCCAGTACTGCTGGCGAACAACATTCTCCGCTACGCGTCAGTCCGCGCCGAAACGGCTCTGTCCATTGCTACCGGCCAGAGCACTGCTGCCACGAATGTGAGCATCGCCGCCAAAATTCGAGACAGAGTCACTACTGTCGCAGGAACAGTGTCCACGTGGGCGGCCGCCGCTGCTCAAACCGCTTGGACCGTTGCGAAGCAAGCCGCAACGGTCGCTACCCGGCTACTCGGTGTGGCAATCAAGTTCGCCATGGGCCCGGTCGGCCTGATCATCGCCGCCATCGCTTTGCTCGTGGGTGGGCTGATCTGGTTCTTCACCCAGACAGACCTGGGCAAAGACATCGTGAAGAACGCTTTCGCGGTAATCCAGATTGCTGTTGCGGCAGTGGTCACCTGGTGGAACAACACACTGGTTCCGGCCCTGCAGGCTGTCGGCCAGTGGTTCAAGGACGTCTGGGATGGTGCAGCAAAGGCCGTCCAAGTCGCAGTTGGTTGGGTACAGGACGCGATTGCCAACGTGATCGACTGGATCCAGCAAAACTGGGGCCTTCTGTTGACGATCATCTTGGGTCCGTTGGGGTTCATCGTCCAGTGGGTGGTGAAGAACTTCTCTCAGATCTCCGCGACGGTGCAGGCTGTATTTGCAGCTGTGGCCGCGGCATTTGTGTGGGTTTACGAGTCCATCATCAAGCCTGTCTTCGATTCGATCATGGTCATCGCGAACGGCTTCTACCTGTTCTTCCGTGGCATCTTCCAGCTGGTGGTGGCGGTCTTCAAGGAGATCATTGCCCCGGCATTCATGGAATTTTGGCACGGCGTTGTGGAGCCCGTTTTCAACGGGATCATCATGGCGGCACAGCTGTGGTGGGCCATTGTTTCCGGGACCTTCAACAACGTGGTGAGTTTCATCCAGACAGTTCTGGGCGCCGTGTTTACGTGGTTCCGTGACTCGGTAGTCATGCCAGTGTTCAATTTCATTGTCGGCTACATCAGCTGGTGGTGGGGCATGGTGTCCGGAACCTTCAACAACGTGGTGAGTTTCATCCAGACAGTTCTGGGCGCCGTGTTTACGTGGTTCCGTGACTCGGTAGTCATGCCAGTGTTCAACTTCATCGCAGGCGTCATCACGACCTGGTGGTCAGGCACTCAGATCATCTTCAACGCTGTCGTTGGTTTCGTCCGCAATACTCTGGGCGCTGTCTTCACCTGGTTGCGTGACTCAATCATCAACCCTGTGTGGAATGGCATCAGGGACACTATCAGCGCTGTGTGGAACAACGGCATCAAGCCGGTCTTTGATTTCCTCGCGGGAGCGATCCAGAAGGACGTACCCAACGCCTTCCAGAAGGGTGTTGATGGGGTCAAGTCGATCTGGGACAAGTTGCTTGATATTGCTAAGGCGCCTGTCCGGTTCATCATCGACACGGTCATCAACGGGGGCCTGATTGACACGTTCAATAAGGTCGCCAAGATGCTGCCCGGCATCACGGAACTGGATCACGTAGCCAAGCCCGCCGGTTTTGCCGAGGGCGGCTGGACTGGCCCTGGTAGCAAGTATCAGCCGGCGGGCGTTGTGCATGCTGATGAGTTCGTTGTGAACAAGGCTTCGCGTCGCGGGATTGAGCGTCGTGCGCCTGGCTTGCTGGACTCATTGAACACATTCGGGGCAAGCGCGTTGTCCAAACTTGGCTATGCCAAGGGCGGCCGCGTAAACCCAGTCAAAAACATGACCCTGACGCAGGGCTTCACGGCATTCCACGACGGCATCGATATCGGCGTCGGCACCGGCACCCCAGTGTTTGCTGCAGGAGCTGGCCGCATTACCCATGCAGGGCCGGGCGCTACGGCGCCAGGTGTCAGCGGCGGAAACGAGGTGCACCTTCTCAGCGACGGTGTAGAGCAGTGGTACGCCCACCTTTCTCAGATCGGCGTCAAGCTGGGGCAGATGGTGGCGGCAGGGCAGCAGATTGCACTGTCCGGCAACACCGGAATCTCGAGCGGACCACACCTGCACTTTGGAGCCTACAACGGGCGCTGGCCCAACGCTATCAACCCGCTCGGCTACCTCTCAGGCGCTGAAACGCCCAAGGGCGGTGGAGGGTTCCTGGACCCACTGGGCGCCCTCACAGGACTCGCAGAAAAGATCGTGGGCCAAATCAAGGGAGCATTCCCGCTCGGCGGATTTATGATCGACGCCGTCACCGGCGTCGGTAAAAAGGCCTTCAGTTCCGTCATCGACTGGGCAAAGGACAAGCTCGGCTTCGGCGCCGTCACAGGCGCCCAGCAAGGTGCCCACCTCAACCCGATCCTGTACGACCAAGGCGGAATCCTCCGCCCGGGCCTGTCACAAATCATGAACGCGACCGGGAAGCCGGAAGCAATCTACACCAACGAGCAGGACAGGGCGCTGCAAGCACTGGCTGCTCGCGGTGCCCAGGGTAGCGGTTTGGACGCCGCAGCACTCGACCGCCTCACAAAAGCAGTCCAGGGCGCTCGCGGTATCACTGTCCAGGCCATGTCTAGTGAACAGGCGCAGTTGCTTGCACTTGCTCGAGCGATGAGAGGAATCGGATGAGGCTAGATCATGGCATCGGTTGGTCCCTGGATGGTTTCGACCTTTCAGGGACCGACCCGGCCGGCGTCCGCTGGTTGGTGGAGGACGTTGAAAACTGGGATAGCCCTCCTTCTTCAACGGGCGCGGTGAACCAAAATGAGTTCGCCGATGGAGGGCGGGTTGAGCCGACGTTCTTGGAGTCTCACCCAATGGTCATCAAGGGGTACTTGCTGGCGGCGGGGTTCCCTCTGCTGACAGGGCGTGCTTTGGCGAAGGCCGCGGCTGCTGCTTTCAAAGCTGCCATTCCTGTCCGTCAGACAGCGCCGCTAGTGCTGTCCGACGGCGGGGTGGTGTGCCATCGAATGGTGCAGCAGGAGGGCAAGCCAGACGTCCGCATGGTCTCCAACTATCAGTTTGATATTTCCGTACAGATTGTCGCCCCGGATCCCCGAAAGCTGGGCGGTGATGGCTCCACCCCCTACCAGCACCAGCAGTCAGCGTTCCTGCCGTCGACGACGGGCGGGCTACAACTGCCGGGCCCATCGGTAGTACGCACGAACCTGTGTACTAATCCGCAGGCTAAAAATCTGACTGGATATGATGCAGCCAACGGGGCGACGAACGGGTTGGTAGCAAACGACGGCGTAGTCGGGGTGGGAACCGGCCTAACCAGCATCAAGACAACACTGCCGACCTACGCTGGTGACACGGGCGCGAATATCCATTCCTCGTCCGTGGCGCCGGGAGTTCAGCGGACATTTTCGATCTGGGTCAAGACGTCCATCGCCGGTGTCAGGGTCAGCATTCAAGGCTCGGGAACCGTCGCGAACGTGGAATCCCCCGGCCATACTGGCGACGGTACGTGGCAGCGCCTGACCGTCACGGCCACGGGCGCCACCACTGGCTCCTATACCGCCTACATCCTCAAGACCGGGAGCACGGCTGGGCAGTTCTTCCAGTTCACCGGGTTGCTTGTTGAGGACGTCCCCGCGGCCGGCACCTACTTTGATGGGGATACTCCGGCCGTGTCGGGGGCTTCCTATTCGTGGTCTGGGGCGGCAGATCTTTCGCCCTCGCTGGCAACCCGGTCAGGTGGAGTGTCAGCCCCGTTCAGTATCGGCGCAACGGTGGTCAACGGATCGGTCACCATCGACACCATTGGTGATGCGCCACCTCCTGTCCTAGTGCGTATCGATGGGCCAGCCGTGCAACCGATCATCCGGGACAGTGACGGTGGCTCGATGCCGCTGGACATCACCCTTGACGCTGGCCAATGGCTCGACGTTGATATGGACGCACGAACGGTCAAGTTCAACTCGGCCGTGAACAGGCGCAACCTACTCCGTGGCCCGTGGATCACGCCCCACTCAGGCATGGTGTTGTCGCTGGACGCTGCCGTGTATGACCCGCTTACATCTATGACGGTCTTCTGGACCGACGCAAGCTACTAAGGAGGCCATCAATGGCTGCTGTGAAAGATGCCCTTGACCCGTCATGGATCAACGCCCCGGGCGGGGTGGGTCCGTCCTATGACGCGGAGGAACTGCGCCGCCTGCAGGGCTACCAGCTGGTGGGAGGAGCCACCGCGGGGAGCTCACGCACCGGCATTCTGAACGTGCGGGACTTGGACCTGTCCCTGTCCGGAAGCAACGTACTTGCGGGCCCGGGCGGGTGCGTGATCGGCACCGCGAAGGGCGCGTACGTGGCCGGGGTCGCCGCGGTGACCATCATCGGGGCATTGGTGGCTGCCGATGTCACCAATCCGCGCCGGGACCGTGTGGTGCTGGAAATCCTGGACCCGGACAATGGTGGTGGTGCTGGGCGTAAGGCGCAGCTGCGGATCATTGATGGGACACCCAACGCATCGGCGGCCACGGGTGGCGGATTCCCTGCCGCACCTACGTCACCGTTCATCGATCTGGGGTATGCGGACATGCCCAAGTCCGGTGCTGGTTCCCCATCCATCACGATTACGGCCCCACTTACCGCCGCAGCTGGCGCTCCTATCTTGGTACGAACGCTGGCTGAACGTGACGCCCTGCCGAAGTGGAACGGCCTAATGGCTTACCGCATGGATCGCGGTGGCGTGGACATCTGCGACGGCACCAAATGGTCCCCGGTCTCTACTGCTTTGCATGTGGAGTACACGGGGCCGGCGCAAGTTGCTGCGTCCAATGAGGTGTGGGGTATGGGGGCCCGGACCCGGACCGTGATCAAAGGTGGCGATCCGGCGTTCTCTGCCACGGTCGGCACCGGTGATGTGGTGAACGTGCGCGATGAGGGTTTGTACCTTGTTGCAGTCACAGCAGCCTTTACGACCGCTGTTTCCGGCCGGTCCTATGTTCAATTCTCCGCAGGGGATGTGACCGCCAGGGCGAGTATTGCTTCAGGCGAGGACCGAGGGACAGTCTCCCGTCAGGTGTGGCTTCAGGCTGGTACCGCCATTGTCTTCTCCATCCATCACGGCTCTGGTGGCAATAAGACTTTCACGGGCCATTTGGCTATCACTCGCATCGGATAGGGGCGCCCGTGTACCGCTTCCTGATATGTGAATTTTTCACCGGCAAGGTGCTGGACGAGCTGCCGATGATCATTGCATCGGATCTAACAAGGTATCTGAAAATGTACGGGGAAGGGACACTGTCTCTTCCCCTTTTCGATGGGCGCGGTCAGCTGGTCAGCGACACGTGGGAGCAGGCCATTCTTCCGATGCGCTCTTTGATCCTGGTGGTTGATGATGCTGACAGGATCGTGTGGAACGGGGTGCCACAGTCCCGTGGACGCAACACCTCATCCAAGGTGAGCTTCCCCTGCCGGACGACCGAGGCGGCACTGATTGGCCGGTATGTGCCGGATCTGGACTTTGCCAAGAAGGACCAGGCCCGCATTTTCCAATCCGTGGTGGAATCCATGACGGCCGGCGGGATTGGTCTCGACTACGACTGCCCGAACACCGGCATCCTCCGGGACCGGACATACGCGACGGCAGACAATGCCCGCGTGTACGACCGAGTCAATGAGCTCTCCGCCGTGTTGCAGGGCTTTGACTGGACCATTGACGTCGTGTGGGGCGACGACACACACAGCTGGGTGCGGAAAATCGTCCGCACCGGCTACCCACACTTGGGTAACCGGACCGAGCACCCCGCCCATGTTTTGGAGACCGGCCAGAACATTACCGACTTCGACTACCAGGAGCCGTGGGGTGAGGGCCAGTACGCGACCCATGTGGTTGCTGTCGGTGACGGTGAAGGAGTAGACCGGGTCATGTCCGACCCGGTTATTGACCATGCACGTGAGGCCGCTGGTTGGCCCAGGGTCGAATATCGCAAAGCGTTTTCCAGCGTGAAGGACAAAACCACCCTAAACAGCCATGCCAGGGCCTTGGCCGGCTACGTCTTTGGCGGCCAGCAAGTCCTGACCGCAACAGCCCGGAACCCCCTCGGAGCCGAGGACTTTACCAGCCTCGGGGACTTGACCCTCGGCGATGCGGCCCGGGTAATCGTTGACACCCCACAACTTCAGCTGAACGAGGCCTGGCCGGTCATTGGATGGTCACTGACTCCGAAGACGGGCATTTACAAGCCGACAATGGCAAGGATCGGAGAACCCGTTGAGTAGTTCCCTGGTACCGAAACCGTTTGACATTACCGACGGAATGCGAGGAGAAGAAGAGGCAGCCCGGCTAGCGGAGCGCCGCGACGGTGCAGCATGGGCCGGAACCACCGTGGTCGCCCAGGCAGTAAAAGATGAGTCTGCATCGCGGGAGGAACTAGCCGCGACTACCGAGGCAGAATTAGCCGCAAACCGTCAAGCAATCATCGACGAGGCTCAGGCCCGCGCCGAGGCACTGATCGACGTGGACGCAAAACTCGGTGACCTCGATACCAAGTACGACGGTGTGATCACCGACGCCGGCTTCCTCGGCAGCCGGCTGACCGCCGCCGAGCAAGACCTCGAAGCCGCTGCCGGCCGCCTAACCGACGCCGAAACCGACATCACGACCGCCTTCGGGCAGATCACCAACGTGGACGGGAAAGCCACCAACGCGGCCGCAGCCGCCAGCACAGCCCAAACCAAAGCAGACAGCGCAAAGACTGCGGCCGACCAAGCAGCAACAGACGCGCTCGCGGCTAGTGGCATCGCCAACTCCAAAGGCAAGACTCTCATCCAGTCCGCGCCGCCGGACGCGGCTGACCGGAATACTGTCACGCTGTGGATAGATACGACCGGTGGGGCTAACACGCCCAAACGCTGGAGTACTGGAACGACTTGGGTTGCTGTGACGGACAAGGCTGCGACTGATGCCGCTGCAGCAGCCGCTGGTGCGGCCTCTGCCGCGACAGCGGCTCAGTCCACTGCGACGGATGCCCAGACTGCGGCAGGTACCGCCCAGGCCACCGCCACCAGTGCACTGACAATGGCGGGGACTAAAGGGAAAGTTTTCTACGACACGGCAGCACCGTCCGGAACGGGCACGGCGCCCGGTGACCTGTGGCGCCGGATCGACGCGGCCAAGAACGTCATTAGTGAGTGGTACTGGACAGGTACGGCTTGGCAGTCCTCCCTGATCACCACTAGCGCTATCAGCAACCTTGACGTGGGTAAACTGACCGCGGGGGACGCTGTCATTGCTACGTTGGTCTCGCAGAAGATCGCGGCCGCTGCAGGTCAGTTCATAGAGCTGGACGTGAAGCAGCTCCGGGTCACCGGGTCGGGCGTCATGGACCAGGCTGTCATCAACAAGCTGTGGGCCGACGTCGTCAACGCCTACAAGATCACCACGCAGATGCTCGCAGTCGGCGCTTTCGACAACGTCATTCCTGACCCCACGTTTAGCAATGCCGGAACCGACTGGGGATCTGTAGCGGCCCCGTACTCGTTCCCCCCAACAGAGGGCTACAACGCTGGCCCGGCTTTCAAAGTCGCACCGAACGCCAGCGAATCCGGCCGCTATTCGCAGAACGTGCCCTTGACTGGTGGCGAGGCATACCGTGTCTCTGTGTGGGTGAAATCCAACGTGGCAATCCCCGCCGGGGCACTAGGAGTCTACGCCCGCTCCACCATGGCGGGCGGCGCCACCGTGTCCACCAACCAGCTCAAACAGAGCAGCGGATCCGCCGGCAACGATGGCATTGCCGCGAACACCTGGGCAAAGCTGACGCTCATGTCGGTGTTTGATCCAGCAGCTGTCTACGGGGCTTTTGGCTTCTTCAAACAGGCAACCTTCACCACGGGCACGGTGTGGTGGTCGCTGGCCTCAGCCACTCGTATGAACGCGGGTGAGTTGACGGTGGATGGGACAGTGACGGCCCAGGCGCTGGAGACAGAGCTTGTTCTGGCGACGAAGATTGTTGCTGGGGATCCTGCCAGTACGCACGCGGAGATGTCGCCGCTGGGATTCAAGGTGTTCGCCGCCAACCCTGGGGGCGGCGCACCCACCGAAGTGGTGCGCCTTGGTGTTGCTGCCACTGACGACTACTTTGCCGTCAGCCGCGCTGATGGGTCTCTGGCCGCAACTATCAGCCAGGACGGGGTTGTGGTGGGCGACCAAATAGACGCTACATCAGCGCTTTGGTACAGAGGCGAAGAGCTGCAAACCGTCCTCGACCGAATGCCACGAGGAATCATCGCTGCCGGATATCGGGCAACGTCGTCCACCGTCAATGCCACCTTCGGAAATATCATCCCGTATCTGAGGATCGAGGCGGTTCTTTACCCTGGTCGGATCTACAAGGTGTGGACGTCCGGCGTGAAGGTCGGGCTGGATGCAGGCACCAGAGTAACCGTTGGCATCAAATACACCAATAGCGGCTTTGCCACCATTGGCAGCCCGGGCTTGACGGAAACCGCGACCGGCACAGACCTTGAAGCGCCGATCGTGCAGGAACTCTTTGCCGTTGGCACCATGCAGACGGTGTCCTTCCTGATCTATTTGCAAGTTCTCAACAGTGGGCAGGCAGGCTTTCGCGGGTCGGGATCGGTACCTACCCGCCTTGTCGTTGAGGACGTCGGCCCGGCACGCAGCAATCTCGACAACGGGGTTCACATGAATGGCACGGTGGCCCCTTCGCCACCCAAGAACACCTACGTGCGGCAGTACGGGTCATGGAACTCCATGAACTACCAAGGGTCCAATGCCCAATACGCCTTCGACACCGGAAACATGTACCAAGGCCTGTCGCCGGCAGGGTACGGAAATCTAAAGTCCATCAGCCTGCACCCGGACATGACCACGGACCTTAGCGGCGCAACCGTCAACTACATCCGTGTCTATTTCAATTTCAGCCATTGGTACAACAACGCGGGTGGCACCGCCCGTATTGGGCTGCACGGGCACACAGCGATTCCTGGGTCATTCAGTGGCTCAGGAATCGCAACTACCTCGGGTGGCTGGCCCAAACCCGGCGCGCGCTGGGTAGATCTGCCTTCATCGGTATTTGCTGGCTTCAAGTCCGGAGCCTACCGGGGCGTCTATCTAGAAGGCGACGGCAGCTACAACACTTACGGGATCGCGGCACGACCGACAATCGAAATCTCGTACACCAAATAAGGAGGCAGCATGACTGACACGCAGCTACTCAAATTCGCCCGTGCCCGAGACCACCAAGACTTCATCTGGCGGGTCACAGCAGCACTCACAGTAAAGGCCCAGTACATGGCCGATGTCCCCGAAGGCGCGAGTGTGGAGGGGCTGTCCATGCGTGACTGGGTCCTCGACAACCCGATGGTCCCCATCGAGATGATGACGGCTTTCGCGGCCACCATGCCAGAGATCGCGGAGAAGGTCACCATCGACGGCGGAACCGTAGACACCGCCCAAGTCCTCGACACCGACATCAGCTACATTGTCGGGTCCAAATGGGATTCCGTTGCCAGGCATCGATTCGCGGACACACCATGACCGGAATATGGCCCACTACGCCGGCGGTGACGAATGCAAGGTGAAACGCACGCGCTGGCCTCGTGGCTACCAGTAGCGGTGCAAGTCGGTGTACCGATTGCGCTGGCATTGATTGCAGCACTCGGCACATGGGGGGTCTCCCAGCGCAAAGCCAAAAACGATGTTTCCGCACAAGCCGCCGCGCATGAGTTGGCAATTGCAGCGCAGCAAGAAGAGTTTGACGGGAAGAAGCGGGAGATGGCGATGGCCCGCGACCAGCAAATGTATGACACGCAGCAGCAGATCATCACGACTTTGCAGACTAGCAACCGGGATTCGGCACACCGCGAGGCGCGCATGGACGAGAAATTTAATGAGCTGTACGGCAATCTCGGCTACGAGCGGGACTACTCCACGGAGTGGGAGGAATGGCACCGAAACGGAATGCCAGACCCGCCCGGAAAACCCAAACGACGCCACCCCACACACCAACCAGCCACCCCACCGGGTGGTTGACCCATTTAAGGAGGTTTCATGGTCAACCTGACCATCCCGTATAGAAAGCCGGTCCCGGCCGCGTCGACGATGTGGCGTGAGGTGCAGGCCCGCTGGCCGGACTGCGCCGAGAACAAAGGCTTCGTTGCCGGGTCCGGACCGACGACTTGGAACATCAGCTCCCACAACGCCGACGCTGATGGCTACGCCCATGCCTTGGACATTGGTGTGGACATTGAGGGCGACGGGACCGGCATCCCTATCCAGGACGCCATCGACCTCTCTGAGCACCTGCGCCAGCTCGGCTACAAGGAATGGAAGTCAGGCCGGGCCGGCCGTCTGGCGTACATCATCCACCGTGGCCAGATCGCGGGCGACCACACCGGTTGGCAATGGGTCAAGTACACGGGAACGAGCCCGCACTACGACCACATCCACATCAGCTTCAGCTATGACTACTTCTGGGGCGATCCCATCTGGGAGACCACCTCGGACGTCTACTCCACCGCCCCGTGGGGCATCACCACCATCACGACCGGGCAAGGCTCCGGCATCACACCCATCACCAAGGAGGACACCTTGTCCGCAGCAGACGTTCACGCAATCAACACCTTCACTCAGGAGGCCATCCAGGCCGAGCGCGCCACCATCGTGCGGGAGGTCCGTGTGGGTATCGCCCAGCTGGGCGACACCGTTCGCGAGCAGGCCTACAGCGTCAAGGTGTTCGCCCAGGCCACGGCCAACGACAACGGGGACAGGATCATTACTGACGCCCGCGCTCAGGTGGCAGGCCTCATGGAGGTAGTCAAGCAGCTGTCTGTGGGCACGGATGTTGACCTTGAAGCCGTGCTTGAGGCTGCTCGACAGGGCGCGGAGAAGGCCCTTGCCGAGGGTGTGGTGAAGGTGGACATCTCCATCGAGAAGCCCGAAGAGATCGCCCCCGTACTGGACGGTCCGGCTGAGTACGAGGTCGCACAGTGACCGGCCGGCGCGTGGCGCAGGCGGACAAGGCTGATGCGATCCAGCGGGCCCTCCGCACACTGTGGCAGGGATTCGGTACTGATGCCCTCATTGCCATCGGCGCGGGCTTGATGCTGCTGCTGAACAGCGGAGACGTGTTGTCCCCGGTGTTCTGGGGAGCGGTCGGTGTGCTCGTCATCAAGTCCGTCCTGGTGGCACTTGCCAGCTATCTGCAGCGCCTCGGCAAAGCGCCCAAGCCGCTGCCCGACCCGCCGCTGACTGAACCCGACCCGCCGCTGACTACTGATTATCACGCCGCAGTGAGCCGGGACCGCCAAGTCATCTACAGCGACGACGGCAAAGAATAGCAACCGTAAGAAGCGCCCCACCCTTCACCAGGTGGGGCGCTTCTTTTGCGCCCAAAACACGGCCCGGCACCGAAACCCTGCCCAGGCAGCCCTTCACCACGGTGCCCAGGCAGCAGAAAGCCCCGCCCCCAGACTGGGGCGGGGCCGTTTTTTGTGGTTATCCGAGGTTTGCGATCGCGTAGTCAGCCTCTTCGGCCGTGTACTTGTCCCCAGCCTCGCTCGTGAGCTGTTCGCGGATACCCTCAGGAGACATAGCCATCATGTCCTGGTAGTTCTTCGCAGACTTGAGAGCGTTCGCATTCCAGTCAGCCTTGATGTTGTCAACGGCATACTGTGCGGCCTCCTTAGAGAACTTATCACCAGCATCGCTTGACAGCTGGGCGAAAAGGCCAGCCTTACTCATAGGAATGATCGTGTTGTAGTTCTCGGCACTCTTCAACGCCGACTTGTATTCACTCGGAACATCGTCAGCTTTCTTTTCTTCCGCAGCCGGGGCGGCGGCTTTAGATTCGGCGCTGGCAGCCTTGCCAGAATCGACGGCTTCTGTAGCTGCAGAGCAACCAGTAAGCGCGAGTGCCGCAGCAATAGCCAGAGCGGCAAGGATCTTCTTCATTTGTTTCCCCAATAATGTGGTGAGAGCGTGTGAAAGAGTAGTCTATGTGGCGCTGTGTTTTTCTTTGAATTGTTAAGTTTCGGCAGTGTGTGTCTCGATCCGGGATGCCGTGGGGCGGTTTCTCTCCGCGCAGGGGGTGCAGTCATCCTGCTAAGCTTGTTGGCGGTGCTTGCCCTCGTAGCTCAGGGGATAGAGCAGTGGCCTTCTAATCCACCGGTCGGGGGTTCGATTCCCTCCGGGGGCACCACATAAAAGAGCGGGGTCAGCCTAGTGCTGGCCCCGCTTTTGTGTGTCCTGGTTAGGCTGCGCGTTTGCGGCCGCTGCGTTGTGGCATGGTCACCGAGGGGAGGGTGGATATGCCGTCGCGGACTTGCTCGACGGTGAGGCCCAGGTAGCGGGTGGTGGTGTCCATGTTGGAGTGGCGCATGGCTTTTTGGATGGTGAACGCACTGACGCCGGCGGAGTGCATTTCGGTGGCGGTTGCGGCGCGGAGGTCATGAGGACGGTGGTCGAGGCCTGCCCTGCGGATGGCTTGGGCGAGGAGGTCACTGACTGAGTTGCCCAGGATGTGCCCCTCCCCCGCTGGCCAGAGCCTGTTGGCTGCCCGGTTCGGGAACCAGTAGCCTGTGCGTGGCATGGCCAGGAACAGTGGCCATGCGGCCTCGGGGACGGGGAGTCTGGCGAGCTTGGTGCCTTTACCGACGGTGGTCAGCATCTTGCGGTCCCAGTTCACGTCATTGCCGTGGACGCGGGAGATCTCCGAGACTCGCAGCCCCAGGTAATAGTGCAGGGCTACCATGGCCCGGGTCTTGGAGTAGATCCCGGAGTTCAGGAGTGTTTGGATCTCTTCGACGCTGAAGGGGTTGGGTTCTCTCTTGCGGGTCTTGACCTTCGGGAGACGCGCTGCAGGGTTGTCCAGGCGGATGTCCTCGTCTTGCATCCAGGTGAAGAAGACATAGAGAGCGGACCGGTTGTGGGCGCGGGTGGAATGGGACCATTCCTGGGCGCCTGTCCAATGGATGAGCTGCTGCCTGGTCACGACGGTGAGGGCCGAGGTTTCCCTGGCGAGCTTCTGGAAGAAGTACATCCGCTCGCTGACGGTGCGTGAGCTTCGTCCTTCTGATGCCATACACGCCGCCCAGTAGTCAAGTACCGCGTTTGTGTCCATGTTTTACCCCCATGCTTAGTGTGCTTCTACTGGTTAGTTGGTAAATTAATAGCCAAAAACCATCGAGTTTATTTAATGATGATCTGAAAGTTTTGCCCTCTCCTGGTGAGGGTTCAGTGTCCGCGAGGGTCACTGTTTTTCAAGCTCTTTTTCTTTGTACTGTGTGGCACTGTTTTGCTGCCACCGCAGAGGGAGTAGAGGGAGTTGGGAGGAGAGACTTCAGCCTGTTTCGCCCCGCTCCAGAACACAGGTGTGTTGTGAAGGGGACTAACAGAACTGAAGTCATAACTGGTGGCCACCGCGTCGGTCGCGTCGGTCATCGGTCGTGTCGTATCAGCACCAGGGTCATTACTCCCCGGCAGTGGCGGCATGCATACGGATCTGGTCCCAGCCCCTTAGAAAGGCTCGGACGGTCGGACTTGGCACTTCTTCGCATTCACGTCTTTACTGCACGCTTTATCGCCCCTGCCCGTACGCTCGATGAAGAGCTGGCTCTGACCCAGTAAGCAGCCCAAGGAACAGGCTTAGCGTGTTGAGTGGCCACAGGGACCAGGCGGGGTAGCCGTACCGCCTCGAAACGTATGTCGAGGAGGCAAACAGGCAGGGCTATGGCATGTGGCGGCGCGGCAGGATAGACTGAACGCGCAATCAGGAGCTTCGCATGACTGATTGCCTCACCCGGACAGTGTTGGTAGCGCTGGCCGGGTTTATGAGTTAAAGCAGGTGGGCTAGATAAACACCACATCATCAGGATGGGCCATCTCAATGCGACGGCCCTGCCTGTCGTCCGGGACCTCCCAGGAGACCTTGAACCCTGACGCCGTAACATCCTTGATCCAGCCCTTCGGCCCCACATAGTCATCCACGAAACGGCTGACACGCTGGACACGGCGCCCAACCAGGGGCGCTCGCAGGGCGGCGGCTGCGTCTACGGCGGCTCGCCAAGCTAGGAAGTCCGTGCAGGGCGTGGTGGTGTCAGTGGTGGCGCTCATTTGTCTCCCCAGACGTGGATGCGGACGGGCTCGTCCGGGTTGATGACCACGGGCCCATTGACGCGGTGGTGGTATTTGGTGCGCGGGAAGGCCCGACGCAGGCGTGCAAGTAGCCGGCGCACTATGCTGACCACCGGACCCAGTCGTTGGCGTTAGAGTCCATGCCCAGCACAGCGGCGTGGGCGCCGGCATGGGCGCGCGGCCGCTCGCAGTTCAGCAAGTTCGGTTCGCCGCTCCACCCACCACATGTTTCCGTCTCAGGGTCTGAGAGCCGACGTTCCCAATGGTCGTGGTACTCGGTGTCCAACGCGGCACTGTTCATTAGTTCGACGACAGTCGGCTCGACGTCTTCAATGTGGTCGCTAAGGCGGTCACCGTGGGAGCACCCCATCGCGTCCAGGTTCCAACGCTCAGGGCTAATGCCGGCGGCCAGCAACTCGCTGCGGCTCTGTTCCTTCATGGCGTTGCACTCAGACCGGGTGGGCACGAAGAACGGCGGGCATGTGTCGGCGCTCATGCTACTGCCGCCGCCCATTCGTAGTCCTCAAACGCTGGCTCTTCGGGCTGCTTGGACCAGAGGGGGACGACGTTGTCCACACCCTCCGAACCCTCGGCCATGTAATCTCTTGGTCGTGGGTTCAATTCCCGCCCGGGGCACAATGTGATGTCGCGGGACATAGTTCCCACTATGTCCCGCGACATCGTTCTCACTTCATGTGAGTACAAAATAGTTACACCTCGGTCTTCGGATCGGGGTGTTTCTTTTTGCCGTCTGGCAAGCCTGGAGGCAGCATGGTCTCTTGCCTGTCATCGCTGGTGATACGGCCATGGGGTCACACCATGCTTGCCCAGAAACATCCCCTTGCCATGGGGCGCTGGCACCGGTGAGGGCCCATGACGATTGTGCTTATTCTCCGATCGACATGGTCGGAAGTATGTCGCGAGACAGCGGGGAAGTATCACCTGGGAACTATGTCCTGAGATCACACACCGCCCGGGGCACAATGTGATGTGTCGCGGCATACTTGACAGAAGCTCTCTCCTTCGGGAGGGAGCTTCTGTTATTTTTTGGGTTGGTAGCTTTTGCTGGCGTCGATGGTGTGTTCTGCAAGGAGTTCGCCGGTGAGGGTGTCGGCGAGCATGACTTCGGTTCCGGCGATGAGAATAATGACGTGTTTACCCTTATGGGCTCGTCCAATGGCTAGATGGCGCATCGTGCTTTCGTAGCGCAGGCTGACCGTGCCAACGTCGTCAATTTTGTCGCAGCGAACCCGCCAGTGACGTTCACTTGATGCCATTGGTGCAGCTTTGGGCAGTGAAGTGTAACCCTCGGTCGGTGTCTTGCGGCCCAGGGCCCGGTGCGGTCGTTCTTGGTTGTAGATGTGTTGGAAACGTGCCAGTTGCTGATCAAGGTCGTAGCAACTGTCTGCTGGGGTTGCTGGGCGAGTCATTTCTTTAGTGTTTGGTGGAAGCGCTCAATTTTCCCTTGGGTGCGCGGATGATAAGGCGAGCCGTTCTTTTGGGTGTTCCCTAACTTTTTGACTAGGTATTCGAAGGCGTTCGGCCCGCCTTTACCGTTGGCGAAGCCGGTGGTGTAGACCATGCCGTTATCGATCAGAGTCGAGGCCGGATATCCGTATTCCTGGGCCGTGGCGGTGAGCGTGGTGGTCACTGTCACCCCGGAAACACGCGGATGGGTGCTGATGTGGAGCAGGTAGCGGGAGCAGTCATCAAGCCAGGAAATGACCTCAACGTCGATGCCCTCTGCCAGCGTCCAGTGGGTGACGTCGGACTGCCAGGTCTGGTTGGGTTGCGCCGCTTCAAAGCGGTGCCATGACGATCGCGGTCTTTTCTGGGGTTGCGGCACCACAAGGGCTGCGCTGCGCAGGATCCGCCAGATCGTGGAAACCGCTGGAGGATTGATGCCTTGGCGTTGGAGTCTGTCAGCGATGGATTCCGCACCAGCATCCAGTCCGGCTGTCTCCAACTCAGCTCTCAGGGTACGAATCCTGCCTCGGACGTCCTCAGAAACGGTGCCAGGATGATGGCTGGGGCGTCGCGACCCGGGTTCCAACCCTGCCTCACCACGTTCTCGGTAGCGGGCCAGCAATACGTACACCCACTGCCGGCTGACGTGGAAGCGACGGGCTGCTTCACTGGGCGTCAAGCCCATCTGAAGCACGGCGAGCACGATGACACGATTCTGATCCACGGATGACATTACCCATCATCGAAGCTGTCAACGATGTCCCGACACATAAGTCAACGATGTATTGAAACCACACACCGCCCGGGGCACAAAAGGGCCTCTGACCTGCGAGTTTAGCCCAAAGATCAGGACCTCTGAGGGGTAAAAAATTCCCCAACTCATCTAATTCAGCAGAATTTTCCTGAGTTTCTGGTCATCTTTTTCAGCCCGTGACACTCATCTTTTTACCATTCAGTCACAAAAAGTGTCTAGATGCCGCGGTTCTCACCCTCCCGAACACGGCCGGACAGTTTCGGGCAACAGTAGGGCCTTCGATCGTCCCAGTATCGGGCTCCGCAAGGTTCACTTTGACCTTGGCGCCATCCGTCTTAGCTTCGCATCCACTGCACTCGGCGGTCAGGTGTTCATTGGTATTGGGCCACGGGCTGCAATGGACAAGTACCTCCGGGGCGTCCACGCAAGCAAAATCAACGGTATCGAAACGTCAGCGTTCAAGGTGAGCTACGACGACGTACCAGGACCTGCAGTACCAAATCCACCAACAGAGCAAGGCTTTTGGGCTGAGTCTGCTTCCGGAGCCGGCACGCAGCAAATCACCATGGATTTGCGCAGTGGTGTCTGGGTCGTTGTAATCATGAACGCGAACGCCAATGCCAATGCCAATGTGAACACGCAGGCAGGTTTCCACTCAGAATTGTTTGGAGCCTTCACGGCTGCCTCTTTGATTGGCGGCATTGCATCCCTGATCCTTGGTGCGGGGTTGATTGTCATAAGAGCCATCGGTCTGGGCCGACGAGTCCCGTCGTCGAAGCTAGGACACGGGGGGGAGACAAGTTGCAGAACCCACTGAATTGAGCCTCATGCCCGCAGAGGAGCCCCCAACATCTTGGCAAGGACGACGGCGAGTCTCCCCACCAGGGTTGTGCCGAAGGGACACTATCCTGCAAGGCTCTCCTGACAATTGGACCCACAGTTGTCTCGCGGGCTGTGGTTCGCCGTCTTTATCACTACGACTATTGCTGGCTTCGCAATTCTCTTCACAAGCCGTTACCCGCGGTCTCTATTCAACTTCACCGTCGGCGTCCTGAGATGAAACTGGCGGGTGACGTTATACGCCTACTCGGCCCTAGCCACGAACTCGTTCTGGTCAAATGGTGGCTGCAGATCCCGCCTCACCTGCTGATATTTGCCATATTCGCCACTGCCGCACGGTCGCTGCCACCCTCGCCACCGCAGCAACACGGGATCCAGAGAGGCAACACCTACCCAGACACCCCTGGCGATAGCCGGAATTGAACCTCCAATCAGCCGATGTACAGCGCTATAGCCGTCAAGTAATCTCGCGGACTCATTCGCCTAGTGCCCACCATAAGACGATGTCCTGGAGCTCAGCTGCGAATGTTGCTGCCCTGGATCGCACCCAATAGCGCCGCACCCAACCTCAGCCTCCGGGCATCCGCACCCATCCAGAACTGCCGCGGCTCCGAATGCATTAGTAACGCGCTCTAGCAGTTCAACGCTCGCAGCGAGAGAAACATGACGACAACACCAGGAGATCAACTATGCACAAGTCAATTAAAAACTTTGGAACTCTTACCGTCACCGGTGGAATGATCATTGGCGCACTGACCGTCGGTGCTGTTCCTGCGAGCGCGGCGACAACCATCGCCGAACCCACCACCTCAGCGTCAGCCATTGACAGTCCTTCGTTCTCTTTCCTTAATGGCACTCTCATTTCGGGACCGCTGCTGACCGCTCCCCTCATCAACGGCCCGCTGGTCTCCATTCCGTTCGGCCCCTTCCAATTGGGCCAGTTCCAATAACGGCAAGGATCCACAGCATTCCCCGGCGCTTCGCCGGACCACCGCCATCGCGAGAAGGACTATGCCTCAGTATTCGAATTCCCAGTCTTCGTCCGCCACCGGCACCCGCCGTGCACTTAGCACGGCTCAGAGGGGGATTTGGTACGCCCAAAACCTCGACCCGGAAAACTCGATGTACCAGATTGCGCAGTTTGTAGACATCTGCGGTGAAGTTGACGCCCGCCTGCTGGGTCAAGCCGTCCTGATTGCCATTGCTGAAACGGATGCCTTGAATGTGCTGTTCGCCGAGGACGACGGCGGTCCCTATCAGGTGACCTCGCCGTCGCCGGCGCATCTGGTCGTGACTGATTTGCGCGGCTTGGAGGGTGATGCAGGAACCGCTGAGGCACATGCCCGGAGCGTAATGGACAAGGATCTCGCCACTGCGCGTGATGTGGCAGCAGACCCACTACTCCGGGTGGAATTGTTCCGACTCACGGACGACCGGTACTTCTTCTATCAACGCGTCCATCACCTGATGCTGGACGGATACTCTGCTGTCCTGGTGCTCAAACGCGTTGCTCTGATCTACAACGAAATGCTGGTGCACTCTTCCGGTCCAGACATTTCCACGCCCTTCCCACCACTTGATGCTCTCTTGGCGGAAGAGTCGGGCTATCCGGGTTCTCGTCAAGCCGTGGCCGACCAAGATTTTTGGGAACGGTCCGTGACGGAACCTCCGACTGGTCTGCATGGGCGGCCCAACCGAAATGCCTCGGCACTTCTCCGGGTTACTGGCGAACTCCCCCAGCAGGTTGTCAGTGGACTAGCCGATGGCGCCGCCAGCGCCCCGGCCGTCATTCTTGCCGCTGTAGCCCTCTACCTGCACAAGATGACAGCCGAACGGCACATCACTCTAGCTCTCCCGGTCACGGCCCGTCGCGGTGCCCTGGCGAAGTCAGTACCATCGATGCTCTCAAACATCGTCCCAGTCCGTATTCACCTCAAGCCCCATGACACCATCGAAGGCACAGTCATGAAAGCCGGCGGGGCACTACGCAATGCGCTGATCCACCAGCGCTTCCGCCAGGAAGACTTAGCCGGACGCCCCAGCTACATTGGACCGTCGGTAAACATCCTTCCCATCATTGATGACATCAACTTCGGCACGTCGGCCGGGACCATGCATGTACTTTCTACCGGCCCCATCGACGATCTGTCGATCATCATCCATGGTCTTCAGCACGGCCATAATGCTGAAAAGGAAAACCACGTAACCATCCAGTTCGAGGCCAATGCCGCCCTCTACACACCCGAGACCCTCCAAGACCACCTGCAGCGATTCATGCTACTGCTGGAACGCATAACCAGCGGCGAGGACTCCACTGCCGCGTCCCTCACCGTCACCACACCCGAGGAAGAGCAAGAGCTGCTGGCCATGGGCGGGTCCGAATCCCGAAGCCTGCCATCACACACAATCGTCGAAGAATTCCTGGTCCATGCGGCTGCGAGACCCCATGCCCATGCAATAGTCGCAGGCGACGGCCATCTCAGCTTCCTTGAACTTGATCAGCAGTCCAACCAATTGGCCCATTACCTGCGTGGCCGCGGTGCCGGGCCTGGCACCGCTGTGGCCGTTCGACTTGAGCGCAGCAAGCAGCTGGGCGTAGCCATCCTGGGCATCCTGAAGTCGGGTGCCGCCTATGTCCCGATCGATCCGGACTACCCCGCGGGACGTGTGCGCGGGATGCTCGAAGACGCCGAGCCTCTTCTGCTGCTGACCGTCGTCGAGCTTTCCGACTCTCAGTCACCTAGACACATCGAGAGCCCCTGCCCAGAGGTGGTGCTTGATGGAGAAGCCATGGCTGAAGTGCTGGTCCGGCTCCCCCATCACCCTCTGAGGAACACTGCCGCGGGCCAGCATGACCTCGCCTATGTCATCTTCACTTCCGGATCAACCGGGCGCCCCAAGGCCGTCGGCGTGGAACACCGCGCCCTGTTAAACTTGTTCACCTCTCACAATGAGGACATCTTTCGCCCCGCCGAGGCGAGGCTAGGGCGCACCCTGCGCGTAGCACATACAGCCGGACTTTCCTTCGATGCCTCATGGGACCCGATCTTATGGCTCATGGCCGGGCACGAACTTCACCTGGTTGACGACCTCACGCGCCGGGACCCGCAGGCACTGGCAAGTTATCTGAGCGAGCACCGGATCGACAGCATTGAGACCACACCGTCCTTCGCCAAGGTCCTCCTCGCCGAAGGGTTGTTCGACGCCGAGTTCCACCCTTCCGTGGTGGCTTTGGGCGGCGAAGCGGTGGACCCGACGTTGTGGGGGCTGCTGGCACAAGCCAAGGGTGTCACCGCCTACAATTTCTACGGCCCGACCGAGACCACCGTGGACAGCATGACGGCCATCATGGAACCCGGGTCCACCCCACATTTGGGCTCCTCAGTGGCCAACAGCCGCCACTACATCCTGGACTCTGGGCTGAACCCTGTGCCTAGCAATGCCATTGGCGAGCTTTACGTGGCAGGGCACAACGTGGCGAGGGGCTATCTTGACCAACCCCAGCTCAGCTCCGAACGGTTCATCGCCGATCCTTTTGCTGCGGACGGTTCCCGAATGTACCGCACCGGCGATGTTGTCCGACGCCTACCCAGCACCGCCGTAGAATTCCTCGGCCGGATCGATCAGCAGGTCAAGATCAGGGGATTCCGAATCGAGCCGGCCGAAATCGAAGAGGCCCTGCGCGCCACCGATGGCGTGAGACATGCCGCCGTCGTCGTGGCCAAGAACCGTGCCGGCTACGACCAACTGCTGGCCTACATCACCGGCACGGACAGACTGGACACGGCTGCTATCCGCGCTGACTTGCGCCACAACCTGCCCGACTACATGGTCCCCTCGGCAATCGTGCAGATCCCCCAGATCCCGCTGACCACCAACGGCAAGCTGGATACCAAGGCACTGCCGGAACCGGAAACAGCCGGCATGACTGAGGCCCCACGCAACCACGCGGAGCGGATCGTGGCCGCTGCCTTCTCGGAAGTGCTGGGGCTTGACGGGGTTGGCCGCGACGACGACTTCTTTGAACTTGGCGGCCATTCCCTACTGGCAACCCGTCTGGTGGCCGTGCTCCGGTCAAGCAACGGTTCCGCACCGGCGCTGCGCACCGTCTTCGAATCACCCACTGTGGCCGGAATCGCCCAGAGTCTGGACTCACCCGCGCCGGAACCGCATCCACTTGCCCGCCAGGACCGGCCCAACCCGCTGCCGCTCTCCTTCGCCCAGCGCCGCTTATGGTTCCTGAACCGCTACGACCCATCCTCTGGCGCATATAACATTCCCATTGCACTGAACTTATCTGGCCCGTTGGATGTGGCTGCGCTCGAACACGCCCTCAACGACGTCGTGGCCCGCCACGAAAGCTTGCGCACCATTTTCGCCTTATCCGACGGTGAACCGGAACAGCGCATCCTGGCTGTAGACGACGCCGTCGTGCCTCTCGCCGCAGTGCAGACCACCCGGGAGCACCTTGACCACGCGGTGCGCGCCGCATCGGCCCGTGGCTTTGAACTCACCACCGAGTTGCCCCTGCGCGCCGCGCTGTTCCAGCTCGGCGCCCGGGACCACGTGTTGCTGCTGACCCTGCACCACATCGCCGCCGACGGCTGGTCGCTTGCCCCGCTGGCGCGCGACCTGTCCACGGCCTACTCAGCCCGAGTCAGCAATACACTGCCGGTATTCACCCCACTGCCCGTGCAATATGCCGACTACGCCCTCTGGCAGCGCGATGAACTTGGCAGTGAAGACGATCCGCAAAGTCCGCTCGCCCGCCAGCTAGCCTTCTGGAAGGCTGAACTGGACGGATCACCCGAGGAACTACCCCTTCCCTTCGACCACGTCCGTGGCACCCGCACAGGCCAATGGGCCGCAGACGCTGTCCCAGTGGAGATCGACGGCACCACTCATGAGCGGCTCTCCGCCCTAGCCCGGGATCACAACGCCAGCCTCTTCATGGTGCTCCAGGCCGCGTTCGCAGCCCTGCTCACCAAGCTCGGCGCAGGGACCGACATTCCCCTCGGCACCCCGGTGGCCGGCCGGCCGGATACAGCACTGGATGAACTCGTTGGATTCTTCGTCAACACTCTTGTGCTGCGCACCAACACCGCCAACAACCCCACTCTCGGGGAACTCATCGACACGGTCAGGTTCACTAACCTACGCGCCTACGCTAATCAGGACGCCCCGTTTGAGCGGGTCGTGGAGGAACTCAACCCCGCCCGCTCCCAACAGCGCCACCCCCTCTTTCAGGTCATGCTGACCCTCACCAACACTGCCTCGGAACAGCTCTCCATGGCAGGCTTGGACGCCGTCGCGGACAGGACAACAGAGCCCGGAGGTGCCAAGTTTGATTTACTCCTCGACTTGGCAGAAACCGGTCCCGGTTTGGGGATGACTGGCTCTCTGGGCTTTGACCCGACCCTCTTTGAACCCGCAACGGCGGCCCTGATCGCCGCCAGGTTCAAGCACGTAGTGGAACAATTTGCTGCCAACCCCCACACACCCCTCGCCCGCCTTCACGTGTCCACCCCACTGGAGGCGGCACAGACACGTGAGCTGGGCAGCGGGCCCGTGGTGGACAACGGGGCAGTGACCGTGCCTGCCGAATTCGCGGCCACCGCGGCACGCCACCCCGGCCGCGCAGCTGTCAGCGACGGACACTCAACCTTGAGCTTTGCCGAACTGTCCGCCGCCGTGGAATTGCTGGCATCGGGTCTGGCCGCCTCCGGGGTGTCCCCCGGCGACCGCGTAGCCGTAGCTCTCCCCCGCGGCAACGACGTCGTGTGCGCAGCCCTTGCCGTACTGCGCGCCGGGGCCGTCTATGTGCCCGTCGACCTGAGCTACCCGTCGGAGCGGATCGGCCTGATTCTTGACGACAGCGCACCACGGCTGACCATTGCCGCCGGAAACTTGGATGAGTTGCGGGCCGCCGGGGCGCGGGGAAACCCTCCGGTACCCCTGACCGAAGTATCCCCTGCCGACCCGGCCTACGTCATCTACACCTCAGGCTCTACCGGCACTCCCAAGGGTGTGGAGGTAACTCACGGCGCGCTGGCCAACCTGTTTTTGCACCACAGGCACACGATCGTCGCCGAGGCCTTCGGCGACGGAGACGGGGAGGGCACGGCCGTCGCCCACATCTCCGGTCTGGGATTCGACGCCGCCTGGGACCCGATGCTGTGGCTTGTCGCCGGTGCCACCTTGCACATGGTGGCCGATCACATTCGTACCGACGCCCAGGCCCTCGTGGCCTTCTGTGCCGCCAAGGGCATCACCGTGCTGGAAAGCACCCCATCGTATATCAGCGCCCTGCTGCAATCCGGCCTTCTGGACAGCCCACGGAGCGCACCGCTGGTGCTGGTTCTGGGAGGTGAAAGCGTGCCGGCTGGGCTGTGGCAGGAACTCTGCGATAACGACCAAGCCGCCGCCTACAATTTCTACGGTCCCACCGAGTTCACTGTGGATTCGGTGCTCACCAGCATCAGTGGCACCGTTCCCCACATTGGCCGGGCGGTCCGCAACGTGGAAAGCTACGTCCTGGATGACTTTCTGGCACCAGTACCCCACGGTGTCACCGGGGAGCTCTATCTGGCCGGGGCGGGCCTGGCCACCGGCTACGTCAACCGTCCTGCCGAGACGGCCAGCCGCTTCATCGCCAATCCATACCGCGACGGCGCCAGGATGTACCGCACCGGCGATCTGGTCCGGCGGCTGCCAGGTGGAGAGCTGCAATTTGTGGCCCGGGCTGACGACCAACTCAAGATCCGCGGTTTCCGGGTGGAACCTGGCGAGGTTGAGGGCGTGCTGGCCAGCCACGACCGCGTTGAGCGTGCCGCGGTTGTGGTGGACTCCGGCGCCACCGGGCGCATCATTGGCTACTACGTCGGCACCGCGGACCCCGCAGAATTGCGCGAGTTTGCTGCCGCGCGCCTCCCCGAGTACATGATGCCCAAGGCCTTGATCCCCTTGGCGGAGATCCCGCTAACCTCACACGGAAAGTTGGACAAACGCGCCCTGCCAGCCCCGGCCACCGCCAGCACCGAATCCAGAATCCCCACCACAGCCCTGGAGGAAAAGATGTGCGCCATCTTCGGGACTGTGCTGGGCGTCAACGAGGTGGGGATGGACGACGACTTCTTTACCTTGGGTGGCCATTCCTTGTTGGCCGTTGCGTTGGTCGCCGCCATTCGCGAGGGATTCGGCGCTGAGCTGCCGCTGCGGGCCATCTTCGAGTCCTCCTCCCCCGCAGCCCTGCTGGGGAGCCTGGTCTCGCGCCCCGACGGCGGCCCGGTCCGCACTGGCCAGGTGCCCAGCCAAACTGTGGATGCCTGGACCCGCGCCACCAAGGATCGCCGCCCAAACAGAATTCCGCTCTCCTACGCCCAGTCCCGGCTGTGGTTCCTCAACCAGCTGGACCCGGGCGCAGCCGACTACAACATCGTCCTCGCCGTCCGGCTGACCGGGGACCTGAACGAGGAAGCACTTGCCCTAGCCCTCGATGATCTGGTGGCACGCCATGAAGTCCTGCGCACCAGCTACCCCGCGACCGATGGCACCCCCGAACAGTTGATCCATCCTGCTTCTGCGGCGTCAAAAGTGCTTGAGTTCCAGGAGGCCGGCGCCCTTGGCGAATTGCCGCGCCTGCTCGCCGACGGGGCATCTCGTGGCTTTGATCTGTTGCATGAGCTGCCCTTGCGCGCCACTCTGATTCGCCTTGACGACGACGAATGGGTGCTCCAGCTGGTGATCCACCACATTGCCAGCGACGGAGCATCCTTGGCACCCCTGGCCCGAGACATCTCCACCGCCTACACGGCGCGCTGCTGCGGGGCCAGCCCCCTGCAGCGCCCCTTGGGGCTGCAGTATGCAGACTTCGCCCTATGGCAACGGCATATGCAGGAAGGCGCTCCGGAAACCATTGCGGCTGTGCCGGACGAAGTTGTTGCTGGACTACGAGCCGATGCGCCGGCGCCTGCTCTGGAGGCCAAGTTGCGGGCCTGGCAGGATGCCTTGGCCGAGGCTCCCTCCGAGCTGATGCTCCCTGGCGCAGGCTCACGCGCACCCGGTGCCCGCCAGCCCGGCGGACAACAATCCTTCACCCTTGGCAGCGAAACCACGGCTGCACTGGCCGGTTTGGCAGGGGCACAGAACGCCAGCCTCTTCATGGCTCTGCACGCCATGCTGGGTGGTTTCCTCTCACGGCTGGGGGCAGGTAACGACCTGGTAATCGGTTCGCCGACGGCAGGACGCACGGATCCTGCCCTGACCGAATTGATTGGCTTTTTCGTCAATACCGTACCGATCCGCCTTGACGCCTCAGGAAACCCCACCCTCCGTGAACTGCTCTCCACCGCTCGGCGCAGTGTCTTAGACTCCTTTGACAAGGACGATGTGCCCTTTGAGCGGCTCGTGGAGGCGCTTAATCCGCCGCGCGAACTGGGCCGGCACCCGCTCTTCCAGACCATGCTGGCCGTGGAGACAATGGATCGTGCCGCCGTCGAACTTCCCGGCGTTCAGGTCTTGCCCGAACCCGAGACAGCCACCGGGGAAGCAAAGTTCGATTTGTCCTTTACCTTCCGCGAATTGGGCCCCGAGCAAGGCTTGGCCGCCACGTTGGCCTATAACGCGGCCATGTTTACCAGTGAAGCGATATCCACCCTGATCGCGCAGTTGGAGACCTTCGCTCGGCTGGCCGTGCAGTCCCCGGACCGCTCCCTGTCCCGGTTAGACATCCAGTCACCGGAGGAAACCACCGCCTTGGTCGCCACCACGGCCGGTGCCGTCACGCACCCGGCCCCGAGCGTACTGGAAGTCTTTGCCAAGACTGTTGCCAGGACACCGGACCTAACTGCCGTGACCTGCGGTACCCACTCGCTGTCCTTCGCCGCTCTCGACACCGCTACCGGCACGCTGGCTGGCATCCTCCGTGACCAAGGCATCGCGGCCGGAGACCTAGTCTCGGTGTACCTGCCTCGCTCGGTGGACACCGTGGTGGCAACTCTGGGAGTGCTGCGGGCCGGTGCGGTCTACAACCCCATCGACGCCGATTACCCAGCCGAGCGGGTGACGGCCATCTTAGAAGACGCCGGCCCCGGCGTCATTGTCACGACGGCTTCCTTGGAAAGGTCCCTGCGTTCAAGCCTGGCGGTGGCCGGACTGACCAATGCCGCCGTCCTTCTTATGGAGTCGCTCCCGGCCGGTGTCCCTGCGGACTTGTCGGAGCCGACGGCGTCGCAACTTGCCTACGTCATGTTCACCTCCGGCTCCACGGGACGTCCCAAGGGCGTGGAAATCAGCCACGGCGCCTTGGCGAATTTGCTGGCCTCGCACCAGGAGACCCTGTTTCCCGACGCCGCTGAGCGGACCGCCCGGGGGCAGGTGCGGGTGGCCCACACGACGGGCGTCGGCTTTGACGCCTCCTGGGATCCAATGCTGTGGATGATAGACGGCCATGAACTGCACCTCATCACCGATGAGGTGCGTCTGGATCCCCAGCGGCTCGCCGGGTACTTCGCCGACCATGGCATTGGTGCTTGGGAGACCACCCCCGGTTATCTGCGCCAGTTGTTGGCCGAGCCTTCCTTTTCCTCAATGCTCCGGGACCGGGACGCCTCCGGCAGCCCTATCCTGAGGCTTGCTCTGGGCGGGGAGGCTTTCGACGCAGCACTCTGGGAGGAGCTCTCCTTGCTCCGAACGGTTCGTGCCTGGAACCTGTACGGCCCCACCGAGGCGACTGTCGACTCATTGTTTGCCCCGTTGTCCGGCACAAGGCACCCTGTTCTTGGATCGCCCACCCGCAATTCACGCGCATACGTTTTGGATAATTCCCTGCAGCACGTGCCTGCCGGGGTTCGCGGCGAACTGTATTTGGCCGGCGCCCAGCTGGCCCGCGGTTACCGTGGCCGGACCGACCTGACGAGCGAACGATTTGTCGCCGACCCTTTCGGGGCACCGGGCGAGCGGATGTACCGTACTGGTGACTTGGTCACAAGAAGTGCTGCCGGTGAAGTCCGCTTCCAAGGCCGCAACGACCAGCAAGTCAAGATCCGTGGCTTCCGGGTGGAGCTCGGCGAGGTTGAACGTGCCCTGCGAGACGTGCCTGGCGTGGTCGCCGCTGTGGCCATAGTCCACAACGCAGAGGTAGATCCTGCTCTGCCCGGCACAGACCGGCTCGTGGCTTATGTGGTGGCCGAGACGGAAACCGAAAAGAAGTCCCCCAATGCAGCGCAGCTATCTGAGCGGGTCCGCTCCCAACTGCAGCAGGTGCTGCCCGGCTACATGGTTCCTGCCGCCGTCGTCGTCGTGGCTCGCATCCCTCTAACAACCAACGGGAAGATGGACTTTGCGGCGCTGCCGGACCCGGCCGGGCAGGAGCGCCGTGCGGGCCGGGCACCACGGACGCCCCGGGAGGCCACTGTTGCAGCGATCTTTGCGCAGGTGCTTGATCTTCCGCAGGTCGGGGTCGACGAGTCGTTCTTTGAATTGGGCGGGCATTCCTTCTTGGCGCAGCCGCTGGTCAGCCAGATCAACGACGCATTGGGTACTGAGCTGCCCGTCCAAGCATTGTTCCGCTCCCCAAGCGTGGAACAGTTGTTAGCCGAAGCATCCAAGGGTGCCACGGAAAACGTGGCCGACAGCCTGCGACAGCTGCTGCCGCTACGGAGCACCGGGAGCAAGGCCCCGCTCTTTGCAGTACATCCGGCCACCGGGGTGAGTTGGGGCTTCGCTGCCATGCTGCGACACCTGGACAAGGACCGGCCCCTGTACGGATTACAGATGCCAGGCATGCTCCCTGGCGGAGATGAGCAGTTACGGGCCACAACGCTCACGGAGCTTGCAGATGACTACATCGCCCAGATCCGCCACGTGCAGCCGGAAGGCCCCTACCACCTGATCGGTTGGTCGTTTGGTGGCAACCTGGTGCACCGGCTCGCCACGAGGCTCCAAGAATTGGGCCACGAGGTGGCGTTTCTGGCCATACTGGATGCTTTCCCGACACGGCAGGAAGGCAATGCCGAGGTTGGCACGGGCCCGGCACTGTGGCAAAACTACTTGCACGCGGCCGGGTTCCCTGTGCCGGAAGATGAAGCGGCAAGTTTGGACGGCGCCCGTGTTTTGGAGGTGCTGCGAGAGAACCACAACGCCCTAGGCAGTATTCCCCTGGTGTCCCTCAATGCCATGGTGGAAAACTTCTCGGTCCTGGCCCGCATGATCCGTGAAGCTCAGGTGCAACGCTTCGACGGGGATTTACACGTCTTCCGGGCTACAGAGGACGTCCCGAAAGGTTCACCGAACTCAGCGTCCTGGACGCCGTTCGTCAGCGGCCAGATTCACGACACCCCAGTGGCTGCCAGACACTCGGCGATGCTCAGCGAAGGTGCACTGGCTCACATCATGCCTGTTCTGGCAATCCGGTTGGGTGAGGGCACCGAATAGCTAATAGTGGTTGGGGGCACGGCAAGGTTGTTTCGGCAATCTTCCGTGCCCCTTTCCTGTCAGTCGAAATTTAGCAAGGAATCTGAGGGAATTTACGTGACGAACCCATTTGATGACACGAACGCAACCTTCCGTATTTTAGTCAATGACTTACAGCAACACTCACTGTGGCCCTCTTTCGCCGATATTCCCAAGGGCTGGATGGTCATGTTTGGCCCAGACGGTAGGCAAGAATGTCTTGATTTCGTCTCCCGGAGCTGGACAGACATGACACCGCGCACGGTTGCCGAACTTGCGGCCTCTCAGTGATCCGCGTCCGCGGACTGTGCAAGAATTTTGGTGCATTCCGGGCTCTTGATGAGCTGAACCTGGATGTCCTCCCTGGGCAGGTGCTTGGACTCTTGGGACCCAATGGGGCCGGCAAAACCACCACAGTGAGGGTTCTGACCACCCTATTGGCTCCGGACGCCGGCGAGGTGACCGTCGCCGGCCACAGCGTCATGGCAGACCCGGACAGCGTTCGACGCTCCATTGGCCTGTCTGGGCAGTATGCGGCCGTTGATGAAAAGTTAACCGGATACGAAAACCTCGTCATGGTTGCCAGGCTCTATGGCATGAACCGCAAAACCTCGGCTGCCCGGGCCACGGAACTGCTGGATGAATTCCGCCTTTCAGACGTTGCCGGTAAACGGTCCGGCGCATATTCAGGCGGTATGCGACGCCGCTTGGACCTGGCCGGTGCCATGGTGGCACGGCCGCCCGTTGTTGTGCTCGATGAGCCCACAACCGGGCTAGATCCCCGCGGGCGGCTGGACACCTGGGCCGTGATCTCCTCGCTGGTCGGTAACGGAACCACCGTATTGCTGACCACCCAGTATTTGGAGGAAGCTGATCAACTGGCCGACAACATAGCTGTCATTGACGCCGGGCGCGTCATCGCGGAGGGAACCGCCAGCGAACTGAAGTCCCGAGTTGGTTCGGAACGGATAGACGTTGTGCTGGCTCGACAAGACAGCGTTGACAGCGCCGCGGCAATTCTAGGCAGGATCGCCGGGGCGGCGCCGGAAATTGACCGGCAGACCAGCAAGGTCAGCGTTGCCGCCCCTGACGGCCACCACATGCTGGTTCGCGCCCTAGGAGATCTTGAAATAGCCCAGCTGCAGGTGGTCGAGGCAGCCCTGCGCCGACCAACCCTGGATGATGTCTTCCTCCAGTTGACCGGTCAGCGACCCAAGGCTGCGGCAGCCTCCAACACCACCGATGTAGCATCAAGCGGCGTAGGCCAGGACCAAGAGGTACTACTATCATGAGCAGCCTTAGCGCAGCCCTGCGCGACAGTTCGGTCATCGCCGGTCGCAATCTACGCAACGTCATCCGCACCCCTGGTGCCATGGTGACCAGCGTGGCACAACCCATTATGTTTGTCCTGTTACTGGCGTTTGTCTTTGGTGGCACTCTGGGAGGTGCAGAATACCGCACCTTTCTGATCGGCGGCATACTGGCCCAGACGCTGACGTTTAACGCCTCATTTACAGCCGTCTATCTTGCCAAAGACCTGCAGCTGGGATTGATTGACAGGTTCCGCTCGCTGCCCATGTCGCGTGGCGCCGTCATACTGGGCCGTTCCTCGGCTGACCTCGTGACTAGTTTGCTTTCCATCGCCGTGACGCTTTTGTGCGGATTGGCAATCGGCTGGCGCATGACGAACGGCCTCGGTCCTGCCTTGATAGCCATGGGACTGCTTCTGCTGTTCACCTTTGCTGTGTCGTGGGTGGGTGCCGTGATCGCCCTAACAGCACGAAGTGTGGAGGTGGCGCAAAGTCTGGGCCTGATCTGGCTGTTTCCGGTGACGTTTATCTCCGGGGCATTTGTCTCGGTCCAGTCAATGCCGGGCCCCTTGCGGAACTTCGCGGAGTGGAACCCGGTAACGGCCGTTGCTACATCCGTGCGCGAGTTGTTCGGCAACGCCGAACCTCAGGGGTTCGCACCTCCCAGCGGCTGGCCGGCGGACAACGCCTTGCTCTACGCAGTGCTTTGCTGCGTAGCCATCATCGCCATCTTCGCCCCCTTGGCCATCTCCCAATACGTAAGGATCAGCAAGCGGTGACCGAGGGCAGCAGCCCCTCCGGGATTGACTTTGTGATAACCAACGCGAAGCGGGTCCTCGACTATGCAGGGCGCTGGGGCGGTGCCACCGCCCTGCTGCCTCGCGCCGAGCTCGACACTGCCGATAGGTTTAGAAACCCAGCCGACGGCCGAGCATACATCGGAGCCCACATCCTGTTCCGTTCCATGGCCGTAAACGTACTTGGCATCCCCATGGCGAAATCTTCCGGGCTAGCTGTCCACAGGAATTGCCACAGCTGTGGCGGACCGCACGGCAAACCAATGATAGAGGGAACCAGCCTGAGCCTTTCGCGTTCCGGGGAGACAGTCTTGGTTGCTTCCGGCCCGCAGGGCATACCTCTTGGTGCCGATCTGGAATCAGTGCCAGCAAGTCTGCATGCGGGATTCGACGACTTCTCTCTATCAGCCACGGAGCAGGCCGGCTTGGCTAGTTCCGACATCGAATCTCGCATCCGGCTCTGGGTGGCCAAGGAAGCTGCCCTGAAAGTCCACGGACACGGTCTGACCGTGGAGCCCCGACGTCTGCATCTGAGATCAGCGGAGCAGGGCCTTTCGACGCCGAGTGGCTGGTCCGTCGACGTCGAGGCCCTCTCGCACGGGGATCTGGACGGGTTGCATATCGCTTGGCTACGGGCACCCGCCGGACTCACTGCTGCCGTAGCATCGACGCTCAGAGCCAGCATCCGTGAGCTTGACTTAGCACAATCACTGTTTGCCTCTAGGCTGCACTACTCGAGCCCGAGGACCAGCTAGTAGCATTTTTCGAATCGGATGCAACTTCGGGCCGCTACCTGTCGGTACGTCCATAACAACGTCATGCTAAAGGACCCACATCGCGTTACACAATGCCCGCGTTGAAAGTCTCTTCCAATCCCCACCGGTCGCGCTAGATCTGCTCACCTGGCAGGCACCGGAACGACTCCAACGCACCGGCGTCCCATAGCCGAACCCTCCTCAATAGGCGATCATCTTTCTATATTGGAATCGATAGGGTGAGCCATGAATTCTCCGCAACAACGGAAGCCCTCGCTTGTCCCAGAAATACTTATTTTGGTCATATCCGTGACGTTCTTCCTGATTCCTACATTGCTTTCAGCGGAGTTTCGCGACCAATGGCAGTCGATCATCATCATCCAAGTCCTACTTACGGTGGCGATGGTGGTCTACCTCGTGTGGTTCATGCGGAAAATGCGGGATGATTATTGGCGCGGACGAGGCAAAGACACCGGGCATCCCGAGCTATAGGGATCGCCCTCTATTCTGTTGAGAATCGAGCCGGCGTGTATTCCCAGTTGAGGTTCTCCATAATGGAACACAAAACAGCCATTTCCCAACTGTGAAATATCCCCATTCTGATCTAGCCGTCGCACTGGCCGAACTTCAAGGCTCCCCAGCGTTGACGGCGCCCCAATCTCGAGGCCACCCACCAGAGCCCAGGCCCAGGCGTCAGGCGTCAAATGGTAACCACGGACGGTAAACCTGTACTGCCCCGAGGAGGATCGCTGACGAACCTCCTTTCACTGAGGCCGCGGTCAGGCCGCAATAATGGCAAGGCTTCAGCGGTGCCACTCATCTTTTACCCATCTAATTCAACCGAAGACTACGGTGATTGCTGACATGCCGTAGTAGCAAAATGGGACGACAATTCGCGAAAATACAAGAATTTTGATAGACAACAGCACCCATGAGAATCGAGACGGTGAGATTCTCTTGGTCGTGGGTCCAATTCCCGCCCGTGGCACGTTTATGGCTCTGACCTGCGGTAATGTTCCGCAGGTCAGAGCCGCATAAGGTCAAAAAGTGCCCAAGTCAACTTTTAGTCATCTTTTTCAGCACGGGGCACTCATCTTTTTCAACATTCAGTCGCAAAAAATGGCTAGATTCCGTGGTTCTCACCTTCCCGAACGCGGTCGGGAAGTTACTGGCAACAATAGGACCTTCGATCGTCCCGGACCCAGGGAAGCGCTGGCCGCCTGCCGGGTAAACAACCCAAGCTTTTGCGAAACACAGGATGCCCACCTGGTCTCTGTTCACCGGGCCGGAACGCACCCCACGGGTGCACTTGCCGAACTCTTCGCGGTATCTCGCTCAACCGTCTACCGCACCATCAAACGCGCTGGCGACGCCGAATGACCATTTAGCGTGAATGTCCGTACCGATCCACCTCGGACACCGCCATGGACAAGTGGATCAGCGGCCTGGGAAAGATCTGACTCGAATTCAAGGGCATGGTGGAGGAGCGGGCGTTCTCGCAGCTCATCGCGTCTCACTCCCCCTATAGCTGAATTTGTTCCGCTTGGCGGCGGACCCAGTGCTATTCATGGCAAATACACAGCCCGTCGGCGGCATCGAATCGATCTGTTGTTCGTTGGAACAGAGTGAGCACCCACCGATTCAACAACCGGAGCCCTTTGTCTTCATGCCGTCCAGCCGCGTCCCCGACACTTTCCGACCGACCCGAGCCACAGCCTGCAGATGCCCATTCGGATGATTCCTCGCGCCGCCGGACCATCGTGCTGCTGGGAATCGACGGAGCTGGCAAGACCACGACTGCAACAGCCCTCGTGGCGTCCTTACGCGATTCCGGGGCCCGCGCCCAGCTGCTGCGCAACCCGGCCGGGCGCCGCTGGATGACTCGTGTGGCCGCCCGGTTCGGGACGGCGCTGACGCCGGCCTGGGCAAACCGACTCGAGTCGGTTGTGCGATGCACCAATGTCCTGCTCGCCCACACCCGGGCCGTCGGATTTCACGGAACCACCGTCATGGATCGTCATGTGGCGTGCCAGCTGGTCCTGCGGTCCGTCCGCGGTCTGCCCCAAGGAGCCGTTTTGCCGTGGCTGCTGGCTAGGCTTCCGCGCCCTGATGCGATCATCCTCATTGACGTCTCTGCCGACCTCGCCCATTCCCGGATCCTTTTGCGCGGGGAGGACAGCGAGACTCTTTCCTACTTGAAATCGTCGCGCGAGGCCTACTTGGAGATTGCGCGGGCAAGGGGCTGGCACATCATTGACGGATCCGGCACGACACGGCAGGTGGCGCTGGATGCCATGCGGGCCGCGTCCCGCACCGATTGAGGCGACCCACCTTCGCCCACTTAGCCTTGCCACGGCAGAGCCAACTGGTGTTGCACCCTATCGGGCCACCCAACCCTGCTGGCGAAGCAGGCCCATGCGCAAACAAGGCAGCATATTGCCACGGCATGGTGACGATCTGGGTCGTGACTGCCCCATGTTGCCGGGCCAGGACCTGGGCATGAGCCATCAATGTTCCCACACGCCTTGGCTTTCAGAGTGACCTTCGGCGCCGGCCAGACTCCCAACCCGTCCCCAATGAAGGAACCTTCACCGGACACCGAAAGTCCGCGACCGAATAAACCGCTCATGGAAGTCCGCCACACGGCGCTGACCATCCCTGCTACTCTTCCCCCAAGGGAATTGAGGCCATTTCATGGGCATTCTGATCCGCGACGCGGAGAGCGATTGGCATGAGCCCGCTGGCACGGGCTACGAGAATGAAAAAGCACTACAGCAGATATTGCACGACCACCCAAACCTGGTGCCCGGCGTCTCCGAGCAGGCCGTAGCGTGCCGCGAATTCCAGTCCGGTGCCGGTCCAGCGGACGTCGTCATCTTGGACACACAGGGGAAGCTGACCCTCGTAGAGTGCAAGCTGGCTGCGAATCCGCAGGTGCGCCGCGAGGTGATCGGGCAAGTCCTCGACTACGCATCCAAGATGTGGCGCATGGACATGGAGGAGTTCGAGCGGGTATGGCGGCACACCGACGGCGGCCGGATCTCCCCGTTCGAGGAGCTGGACGACCAAGATGGCCGGATTAGGACTGCGGTGAAGGAGAACCTCACATCCGGCCGGTTTAATCTTGTCCTCGCCGTCGACGATCTGAACGACGACGTCAAGCGGATCGTTGAGTTCCTCAACGCCGTAACCGTCCCCGCAACGGGGGTAATCGTCGTCGAATTCACGCATGCTCAGGATGGGGACGTCGAGATCCTCATCCCAACCGCGTACGGTACCGATCTCGTCGAGGCTAAAGCCGCAGCGCCCGCCGCGAGCGTGCGGACCTGGGGAGAGGCAGACTTCCTGGCCTGGTGCGATGTAAATGACCCGCCGGCGACGCCACTGATCCTCGAGTTTTTGGGCTCATTGCGGTCCGCCGGGTTCCATATTGTCGGCGGCAGAGAACAGACCCCGTCCTTGAACTGCTCGATCACCTCGCCTCGAGGCGTGAGGTGGCCGGTGGCCCTGTATGCTTTCGCTTCCTCGAAAGAGGTCTCGGCGAAGGTCGAGGTGAGGTTCCCCGACTATCGACGGCAGCCCGAAATACGGGAGGCACTCGCGCAAGGGGTGGAGGCGATCCCCGGAATCCCGATCCCCGTCGGCCTCGTACGGCAATCCGACTTCAGGAAGCGGCCGAACATCCCAGCCCGAGACTTTACTGCCGAACAGCTGCGGACATTGCCGACGGCGGTGGCGGCCGCGATCCGCGGCTAAAGCTTGACCACCTTCCACGGTCGTGCAAGCCCGGCGCGCCTAGGCCTCGCAGCGGTGAGCAGAGCCTCGAAGAGTAGATCCAGCCGAGACGCGCACGCTTCGCACATACTGGAATCTCCGCGACTCGCGTGTTAGACGCAATCACACGAGTGCTGTCAGCTTCCGAAGTCGCCTGAACAGCTGACCCAAGCCTTCCGAACACCCTTCACTCAGAGACTGAAGGGTACCCGATTGGGGAACGGCTAACGGGCACCCGCTGCACCATCGCATGGCAGGAAACAGTGACCGGACCTTTGCCGGGCAGAGTTTTCAGGGTCTGGCCGGGCTCGTCCTTCGGGTTCTACAATCGAGGTGGACGCAAACGGTTATGGCACTCCCGGGACACGCCCACGGGGGACCAGCCCATGTTGATGCGGTGCCGACAAAGGATGCTCACCATGCCCAATATCCCGGCATTCATCGACGCATTACAGCCCGAAGATCTGGCCATTCTGCGTCAGCGCGGCCCGAACCAGGTCCTTGACAGGGCCATGGTTCATGCATTCGACCGCGCCGCCGGCGGGCCCGGCGAGGGTCGCGGCTACTACGTAGTCCGCGACCGTCTGGAACCCTTGGCCCACCCGGATCACCGTCGCTACTATCTGCGCGAGGACGTCGCCGCTGCGGTCTTCGCGGCGCGGCTAGAAGGCGCGTCCGGGGCGGGTTCCTGAGCGCCATGGCATCCCCGGGGGGCGTCGAAACCGAACAGAAGTACGAGGCCGACGCCGCAAGCGCCCTGCCGGCCCTGCTGGATATTCCGGGAGTGGAACGGGTCGCGGAACCGATGCAGGACCGTCTCGAGGCCGTCTACTTCGATACCGCCACCTTGGCCTTGGCAGCCCGCCGGATCACCCTCCGGCGCCGCACGGGCGGTACCGACAACGGTTGGAACCTCAAGCTTCCTGTGGGACTTGACCGGCGGCAGGAGGTCCATGCCCCGCTGGGCCAGCCAGAGAGCGTACCGGAAAAGTTGCTTGACCGCGTACTGGTCTACACCCGCGGCGAAGACCTGGTGCCCGTCGCCCGGCTGAGCACCGGGCGCACCACCTACCGGCTCTACGGACCCGGCGGGAACCACCTGGCAGACTTCGCCGACGACCTGGTTCACGCCGAAGCACTGCACCCGCCCGGACCGGGGGTGGATTGGCGCGAATGGGAGATCGAACTAGTCCACGGCACCAGTGACTTCTTTGCCGCCGCAGCGGACGCGCTCACCGCCACGGGCGCGGATCGTTCCCGGTACGGCTCGAAACTTGCTAGGGCGCTAGGGGATGCATTCCCACCCGAGGTTGCCACCGGCACGGGCGTGTCGCACAAGAAAGGGCCGGTAATCGATGTCGTGACCGCCTACCTGGACGGGCAAATCAGCGAACTACTCGCTCAGGACCCCGGGGTCCGGTTGAGGAGCCCGGAGGCCCTCCACCGGATGAGATCCGCGACCCGTCGGTTCCGCTCCACCCTGACCACGTACCGCGGCCTCTTCAGCAGAACCGAGGTCAGGACGCTCGAAGATGGCCTGAAATGGCTGGCCCGGATTCTGGGCCGCCCCCGCGATGCCGAGGTCATGCGCGAAAGGCTCCGCCAGCACCTCCGGAACTTGCCCAAGGGGCTCCGGACCAGAACCGTGTCCGGGCCGGTCGAACACGCCCTCGGTTCCGCCTACAACGCCGGCTACAAGGAGGTGCTGAAGACCCTTGAGTCCGACCGCTACTACCGGCTGTTGGACGGCCTCGAACATTTCCGGGACCATCCTCCCACTAGGCCCCGGGCCTTCAGGCCCGCTCGCAAGGAGACAGCCAGGCTGGTTAACAAGGCGGCCAAAAGCCTAGACCGCTCACACCAGGCCGCTGCACACGCCAAAGCCGGTAGTGCCCGGGATGCTGCACTCCATCAGGTCCGCAAGGATGCCAAGCGGCTACGGCACGCCGCCGAATCCGTTGCCGGAATCCATGGAAAGCGCGCCCGCACATTGTTCAGGTCCGCCCATCGGCTCCAGAGGATTCTGGGCATCCACCAGGACAGTGTGGTAGCCCGTGTATTCCTGAACAGCCTGGGCGAGGATACAGCCCTGCCCGAAGGAACAACTCTTGTGTACCGCCGTATCCACGATGTGGAGGAACGCGTCGCTCGCGCTGCGGAGAAGAAATACATCAAAGCCCGGAAAAAGGCCTCCGGGCTCCGGATCGACCACCGGTCATGAGCGAAAGTGGGCCTTTGTTGCCCCCCGGGGCATACCACCGGTCCAGGTCATCACCGTGCCCGGAACCTGACGAACGCGCAAGCGAAAGGTACGCCGTCCGCCTGTGGTTGTCCGGATCTTGATGGTGCAGCCATGGCGGACCTCGGCCTGAATCCGGAGGATGCCAAAGGGCCAGGCCGTGTAATTTCCGTGGTCCGTGATGATGTCCCACCCGGTGGAGCAATCGGCGTCGATCAAAATGGTTTGCTGCGCTGCCCGGTTCCGTTTGGAGGCGCCGGGTGTGTCACCCTATCCCCAACAGGCCCAGATTTCTCGGTTCGCAAATACTTCGTCGTAAAAACGCGTTGGCTTGTGGAGCGCTGATTCCCCGGGAAGTAGAGTGCCACGCCGAGACGATGCATTGTCGCTTCAACCTGTCCGTTGCGGGAATCGGAAGCGGGATCATAGGCCCGTTTGCAGTCATGAATTGTTGATGCGGAATCGGATTGGCTATTCGCTCTCTGATTCCTCATCGTTCGCTATTAGCTCTATCCAGTCGGTTGCCTCATCTGAGAGGGAAAATCCTTCGCGCCCGTCGTCGCCAACCCAAGAAGTGTCTGCCGTTGGTTGTCCTGCCACAGCCATGATCTGATCCAGAATACTTGGCGGCACGATGTCACCGTTGTTGTTGATTAACCATTGCTGGGTTGAAGAGTTAAGTAGTGGCCACCAGTCCTGAATGCTCATGGCCCCATTCTGACACCGAACCGCCCGTAACTGGAAGGGTGAGCGGATGCGTTCTAGAACCCGACGACGGTGTCGATCTGAACCTTCGCACCCAAAGGGAGTGCCGCGACCTGGACCGTGGTGCGGACCGGGAACGGCTCACGCAAGGGCCTGGCAAGGCGGCGTTGATCGCTTCAAAATCTTTGTAGGCGGTCAGGTAGATCGTGGTGCGTAGGACATTCGAAAGGCTCAGGCTGAGTTCACCCAGCAGCGTTTTCAGGTTGTTCACCATCGCCTCACACTGCAAAGCAAAGTCGTCTGAGACAAGCGAACCATCATCGGTTCGCTGACCGATGATTCCGGCGGTGTAGCCAGTATCCCCGTGTCGCACGAAGTGTGAGAACGGTGCCGTGGACTGGTGGAGAAGGGGACTTAAGCGATGTTCAGGCATGGATAGTGAATTCTCCCGACTTTCGTATGGAAGAAGCGACCGGCACGATATTTGCAACGTTGCATTAATGCCGCGTGGCATCGCCTACGTGCCGCACTTGTCGTCGGCCGCCCGCGTCAGATCGGAGGGTCCACAAGAAGGTCCTTCACAAAACAAGCGGTGCCCTAACCTGCCTTTTGGATTAATCGGCTCGCGGAGTGTCCGTATGCCCCGTCCGGTTGCTTGTCGGGTGAGCGGGCGGTCATACGGCACGGTTCTTGACACCGACTGATTCGCGTTCCGGCCAACAGGGAGATTGACCGACTTTTCCATCCACTCCCCTGGGCAAAACGGCACCAGAAGGCCTACTTCGTGACACACCCCGGCAGCCTGGCCAACCCGAGCGAAACCTGCGAACAGTCCACCACCAGGAGCTTCGGCGAAGTTTGGCCGAAGCACGTCACGTTTTGCTCTCGTTATTCAACGAAAACCCATGCCAATCCTTGGCATGCGAAAAGGGGCCCCGATGTCACGACCACCCGTGGAAACTAGCAGTTTTTGGCGGCCAACGGAGGCTGTTGGCATGAGAGTCCTGCGTTTCTCTTGGTCGTGGGCTCAATTCCCGCCCGGGGCACCATGTGATGTGTCGCGACATCGTTGACTGATGTAGAACGACATCATTGACAGAGGCTCTCGCTCCTGCGGGAGGGAGCTCCTGTTTTATCTTGGGTTGGTAGCTTTTGTTGCGGTCTATGGCGTGCTCGACCAGCAATTTGCCGGTGCTGGGGATTACTACCGGATCACGGCTATGGGCACGCCATTGGCAAGGTGCCCCAAGATCCGGTCAACGGGCAGACTCCCCGTGCCGGAGCAGCCTGGGCCAGTCGGGTGTGTACCCCAGCCGGAGTCTTGCGATCTGGCCAGCCTCGGACACAGTGATGGAGAAGGCCGAGGCCCTTACCCGTGTCGTCCAGCTAACAGCTGAGGTCGAGCGCCGTGCGTGCGGCCCTCATCAGGGCCTCCCCGCCGAAGGGATTGACGGGATCAAAATCTGCAGGGTCCCATGACTCCGGCGGATGCGTGATGGCGATCGTCACTTGCCTTGCGCCGTCCGCACTGTTCAGTGCCATGGTGCGGTACCCGGCCCCTTCGCCCCCATGACCATAGTAAAAGCCTCCACAAACGTCCACCCACCGCATCAGCCCCATGCCAAAGAAGCCAAAGGGGGCCTGCTGCATCTCGCGGACCGTGGCGGGCTTTAGGAGCTGCCCACCCAATAGGGCCGCATAGAAGGTGTTTACGTCGGCGACGGTCGAGACCACACCGCCCGCCGCGTTGCCCATCATGCCCCCAAAGTAGGCCGAGTCCAACCGTTCACCGTCAACGACGACATGACCGTGAACCATCGTGGGAGGAACTGTACCGGTGCTCATCAAATGCGTGCTGACCATCCCCAGCGGTTCAAAAACTTCGTTCCGCAGAATCTCGGCCACCGGCTGGCCGCGAAGGCGCTCCAGAAGGAGGCCGAGCACAAGGTGGTTCGAGTTCGAGTAGTCTGAACCGCTGCCCGGAGCCAGCACCCAGGGCATTGTCGTTGCAAGTGCCAGCCCCTCCGCCGGCGATATCGACTGGGTTAACGCTTGACGCATGGGACGTGAGGTGTAGAGTGCCTGTTCGTAGCTGGGGAGCCCGGATTCATGCCGCAGGAGGTGCTCTACCGTGACGGGACCCGGGGGCTTCACCAGGCTGTCGAATTCCGGGAGGTGCTTGGCCACCGGGTCCTTGAATTGCACGAGGCCTTCCTCCACCAGTTTGAGCACAGAAACAGCCACCATGGACTTGGTGACACTGGCGATATGCGTAGGGTCCGTAACTTCGGCGGGGTCCGGGCTGCCCACGCTTCGGACCCCGACGGCGTGCGACCAGACGTCGCCGTTGATCCGTGCCTCGATCAAAACTGCCCCAGCCCCAAGGTCCAGCAGGTTTCTACTGAAATCCTCCAAATCGGTCTTGTACCTGACGACCGCCGCGCTGCTTTGCTCAGGCGCCGGCGGGGCCCCGGTGCAGCCGGTCAGGACCAAGGCCAGGATGGCAGTCAGGATCATTGGGCGCCGGGCTGCGGATGGGGATTCTGGGTACTCCGACATGACATCACGCCCCTGCTAGGTCGGGCGGCGCCGTCAACAAGCGCGCAGGCTGCACCGGTACCGCCCATGTTCCTCAGGTCTAGGGTCAGGGTCAAGAGTGCGACGAGCCTCTCTAATGGTTATTGGCAGGCCTGGTGCCCGCTGGCAGGATTGATGTTGATCCATCATGGGTGACTCAACGAGACTCTGGCTGCTGTGAACCCAGCGTGCTTTGTAGATGGCTTGTCCGCCAAGAAGGATCAGCATCAGCCTGGCCCCTTGCCGTCGCTTGATAAAAGGTTGGCCGAACGGTCATCAACGCTTTGAAATGGAGGATCACCGCCATGACTATCGTTGCAGAAAAGTACGCTCACGTCATCGGTGTCGACACACACACACACACACACACACACACACGGACCCACACCTGCGCCATTGTCAGTACTGGAACCGGTGCCCGCACTGCCTGCGAGGCTGAAACCCCAATCTCGAGAAACCCGGAGCCGGTGAAGTCGTCAGCGCGTTCACATGCGAACCCTGACGGACTCGTGGCTCCGATGGACATTTAGGTCTGGAGTTTCCGGCTGCACAGGAGACCGGAAGGCCATGACTCGGCCTTCCGGTCTCGATTGCAGCTTTTACTTCGCTTGAAGCCCGCGAATTCCGTCCTGGATGACGAAGGACGCCTTCGTGCTGACGGCAGCTCCGGGCGTCGTGACGTAGTCAAGTGTCCGGAAGTCCGCGGTCAGTGCGTCCTTGGTGATCTTGGTGTTCACGTAGCCGCGGTTGTCGTTGTAGAACTTCAGGTGCGGGTTCCACCCCATGGTCGAATCTGTGGTGGCACCCGAGCCATTGCCTGTGGAGGTAATGGAGGTGCACACCAGTTCCGAGCCAACCACAGGTGATGCTGGATCCTTGTAATCCACCTTGAGATCGTTGGCCCAGTTGCGGTGCACGTCACCGGTCAGAACGACGGCGTTGCGAACGTTCGCATCCACCCAGCCTTGGGTGATGCGGCGGCGGGAGGCGGCATAGCCGTCCCAGCCGTCCATGGAGACGTCGTCAATATCGAGAGCCTTGTTCCTGTCCCGCTCCGCGAAGAACACCTGCTGGCCCAGAATGTCCCAGCGCTGTGTGGAGTTCTTGAAGCCGTCCAGCAGCCACTTCTCCTGCTCGTCACCGGTGATGCTACGATCCTCGGCCAAACGCTCGGCCACATTCTTCTGCCAGCCATCGCCGGCCAGCTGGTCGTCGCGGTACTGCCGGGTATCCATCATGTGAAAATTGGCCAGCTGGCCCCACTGGATGGTGCGGTAGATCTTCATGTCGAACCCTGCCGGCACGGACGAGGGTCGCAGCGGCATGTTCTCGTAGTACGCCTGGAAGGCCGCTGTCCGGCGCTGCCGGAAACGCTCAGTGGTGTCGTTGAGCTGGTTGGCATCCCTATTCTCGGGAACCTCATCCGCCCAGTTGTTGTCGACTTCGTGGTCGTCCCAGACCACCAGCCACGGTGCGATTGCGTGCGCAGCCTGCAGATCGGCATCGGACTTGTACTGTGCGTGACGTTGCCGGTACCCCTGCAGTGTGGAAGTCTCCGGCCCCTGGTGGTCGCGCGGGTTACCGCCGCCGATCACGTAACTGCCCTTCTTGTATTCGTACATGTAGTCGCCCAAGTGCAGCACCAGGTCCGGGTGATCCTGGGCCAGCCTTGAGTAAGCCGTGAAATAGCCGTGCTCGTACTGCGAGCAGCTGGCGAATGCCATGGCCAACGACGACGGCGTTTCATGCCGGGCCGGACTGGTGAGGGTGCGGCCAATGGGACTGATGTGGCGGCCGGTGCGGAAGCGGTAGTAGTACTCGCGGCCCGGACGCAGCCCGCGCAGCTCCACATGGACGGAGTGAGCGGTTTCGATTCGCGCGTGCTCCACGCCGCGTGCAACCACGGTGCGCATGTTTGCGTCTTCCGCGACCTCCCAGGCCACGGCGACGTTCCGGGAGGGCATGCCGCCCAGGCCATCTTCGGCCAACGGATCCAACGCCAGTCGGGTCCAGATCACGAATCCATCCGGCCACGGCTCGCCGGAAGCGATGCCTAGGAGGAAGGGATCGCTACGAATGCCGGAGTTGTCCGCCACGGAAGTGGCAAAGGCGGCACCCGGCACTGCGACAACGAGACCGGCGCCAAGGCCGGCGGAAAGTATTGCTCTACGTGAAATGTTATCCATGCCTGCCAACTTAGTAAGGCCGATTTAACAAGTCCTGCGGATGTCATGAATATACGACTAACTGCGCATCAACATTCATATCGAGTCTCATTTCCCCGACGGAAGGACGTCGGTTGTGACGCAAGAGTCCCCTGATGAGACTTAAGAACGAAACGACAGCCCTCGAGCTAAAGAGAATCGTGCAATGAGTGAGACCGTCGCCAATTCCGCAACCCTCCGTTTTCTTGCCGCCCCCACCGACGTCGGGCACAGCGGCTCCGTGGATGCCGGCACCGTGCCCGTGTGGGTGGACAAGGCAGCCTACGCGGCCGCCGTCGGCTGGGCCAAGTCCTATTGTGTGACGGCCTACGTAGGTAACATCCACTTTGCGGACCCCGTCAACAGTGGCGACATGGTGGAAGTTGAGGCGACAGTTGTTTACACCGGACGGTCGTCGATGCATATTCGCACTGTGGTGTCCTCGGGCGATCCGAGGGGAGGCATCCCCACGATGCGCAGTCAGTGCATCGTTATTTTCGTGGCCGTGGATGCGGACGGCAAGCCCACCTCGGTGATATCTTTTGTGCCGACCACGGCTCTGGAGGTTCACAGCGCGATGATGCCCTGGCTCGAATTAGGGTCCGCGAAGAAATCGTGGACGCCATGAAGGCCCAGGAATATAGCGATGCCGGAACAGCCGAGCGCGTTGTCCTGAGGTTCCTTGCGGCACCCACTGACGTGAACTGGGGCGGGAAGGTACACGGCGGGATTGTCATGAAGTGGATCGACGAGGCCGCCTATGTGTGCGCGACCAGATACTGCGGAAATGCCACAGTGGCCGTGTTCTCAGGCGGTGTCCGCTTCTACCGGCCGTTGCTGATCGGCCACGTTGTCGAAGTCGAGGCACGGCTGGTTTACACCGGGACGAAGGGCATGCACGTCGCCGTGCATGCCCTTTCGGGAGATCCCAAAGGAGGCGAGATACACCTGACCACTTACTGCCTGACCGTCATGGTGACACGGGACGCCGCCGGAAACTCGGTTCCTGTCCCATCGTGGGCTCCCGTCACCAACGAGGACAAGCGCCTTCACGCCCACGCCCGGGATCTGCTCGAAATTCGTGGCCGGGTACCCGAGAACAGGCTCCCGAACCACTTGCTGCAAGGCTAAACGTCCGACGGCGCAGCGCACGGCAGCTGGAAACGGTGCAATGAGTGAATACACACCATGCGCCGCTTGCCTTACCTGCCGCCCGGAATTGGTGCGGCGTCCCGGCTTCAACCACCAGGATGTCGCCGACTACCGCGGGGTGAGCCCCGCCGTCGGCCGTCACTGTTGGCCAATCTGACAAATCCTGCCCGCTCGAACAAACCCTGAAGCGGTAGCTTTGACGGCATCGACAGACTAGCCAACCTGCACAAATGGCCGCGAAGGGCCATGGTGGTAGTCCCGTGGCCACGACTCCTATCCGGACGAAAGTCCCGTCCCAACGTTGACGACGTTCGGTTATCGGGGCGTCGCCCGATGTCACCGGTCCCTGATCCCGGGAATGTACTGGTGGGGACAGACAGTGGTCTTCAAAGCGCAATATGGGATCGCTGATGAACCTGCTTTAATGGATGCGCAGTCAAAAAGAAAGACATCGTAGGGCACGGAAGAGTTACTCCCCTTTTGCCGTTCACGGGCGCATGGGTTGCGAGATGCCACGGATTTAGAACGACATGACACTTGAGGGTTGGCGTGGATAAGTATTGAGCCTCCGATCGCCGTACTCCCGGCACGTGCAACGTCGGTGAGCAAGGAACTATCCGTAGAAACAAATGCTTTCCGACCTGTCTCATCGACCTTCCAGCTCACGGAATTCGGCGATCATGCCCCAAGAAGCTTTTGCCTCTTGAGGTCCAACTTGGTCGACTTGGTCAAGTCCCGCGGAGTGATGTAACCGTTTTCCTTCACCATCAATTCCGGTGAATCCGGGCCTTAGTTGGTGGGCATGCCGTAGTGGTCAGCAATCAGTTCCACGGTGCGCGCTTGCGCGCGGCGCGAATGCCCATTAACAACCAGCATCACCTCGTTGACACTGGTTTGGGCTTGGAGCTTCTCCAAGCCCTTTGCCACTTCGGCGGCGGTTCCGTGTATGTTTCGATCGGTGTATTCCTCAATAATCTGTCGCTCCTGGAAGGTGGCCTGATAAGCCTCTACTTCATCCGGAGGAAGCAGGGAGTAGGGTTTGCCCTGGAACATTCTCAACATGGCCATGGCCCCGGAGGCGGACTGACGACGCGCCTCGACCCGGTCCTCGTCGGCGACAACCCCAACGCTTACTAGACTGTACGGCTCTGCGAGGAAGCGCGATGGGCGGAAGTTCTCGCGGTAGATCCGCAGGGCGGTCAGGATGTCGGCACTGCCAAACTGCAGCGCGAAGGCATACGGTCGACCGAGCTGGGCGGCCAATTGTGCGGAGTAGGGTGATGATCCCAGAATCCAGATATCAGCGCTGGTCTCCGGTTGCGGGACCCGGTTTTGCTCGGCCTGCCAGGGACCCGGCACGGCGGGCACATCTTTGTAGGGGTGACCTTCGGGGAAATCATTTCCCAGGAATCCCAACAGTTCTGCGACTTGCTCGGGAAAGCTGTCATTTGCCGCGTGGTTGCGGCGCAGGGCCGCAGCGGTTGCTCCATCGGTGCCCGGTGCCCGCCCCAGACCGAGGTCGATTCGCCCCGGGGCCATCGCCTCGAGCATGCCGATCTGTTCCGCGATCACCAGAGGCACATGGTTGGGCAGCATGATCCCTCCCGCTCCTAACCTGATGCGGGTGGTCTCGCCGGTGAGCCTGGCCATCATGAGTTGTGGCGATGGGATCGATGCGCCGGGCATGGCATGGTGTTCGGACATCCAGAACCGCTGGTATCCTCGCCGATCGGCCAGCTGCGCCAACGAGATAACTTCATCGTAGGATTCTTGGGCTGAAACACCGACACCAGTAAGTGCATTGTCGAGTACCGACAAAACGAAGGGGGCGGTGCCGGAAAGACTTGGCTTGCTCATGAACTACCTCACTTATCACGGGATAATGTTGTTTTTGACGTGATAATCCACTGTAGGGGTTTATCACGCCAAAGTGCAACTGATACCGTGAGTACTATGACAAAGGTCCCCCTGCCCCCCGCCCCAGGCACCGCCGAACATCCGTGCCTAGCGTTGGTTAACAGCATCGTAACGCTGCCCGGCGGGCACCGGGTCGATGAGCTCAACAACCCGGAAAATGCCACCGAATGGCTTGTGATGCACGACCTCGCACCCGTTGACACCGGATTGCTGACCTACTGCCAACTTCAGCTCACGGATCTAAGGGAGAACCTCCGCAGGGTGCTGGAGTCGCACACCGAAGGCGTTGCGCCCAACGCTGAGTCGATGGACAGCATCAACCGTGCCTTGACGGCAGTGCCCAGCGCGGCGTTGCTGCAATACGACTTCACTAAAGGGCTGCTGCGGGTTGCGAACCACCCCACGACTCAGCTCGTCGATCACGCCATGGCTCAAATCGCCGAGGATGCCGCCGCGTTGTTGACCGGCCCGGATGGGCACCGCATCGCGAGCTGCGCCTCCGCACCGTGTGATCGGTTCATGGTTCGAACGCATGCAAGGAGGCAGTGGTGCTCAGAACGCTGCGGCGCCAGGCAGCGGGCCAATCGCGCCTATGCCCGTAAACTGGACACCTCTCCGGCCGGATGACCTGGGCGCTTCCATGGCACTTCAAGGATGAGCCTCGAGAGAAACCTAGCGACTGGTGAAGCGGGTTCGGTAGGAAGTCGGGGTCGTGGCATAGGCCGCGACGAAGTTCTGGCGAAAGGTCACCGGACTGCCGAAGCCGCAGGACTCTGCAATGCGGGCAATACTCCAATTTGTGGTCTCCAGCAGTTGCCGGGCATCGTCGAGCCGACGACCCAGTACCCAGCGCGCCGGTGAAAGCCCTGTGACTTCCTTGAACCTGCGAGTGAAATTCCGTTTGCTCATGGTGGCGTGCGCCGCCAAGGCCTCCACCTCAAGGTCCTGGTCCAGGTTCGCCAGCGCCCACTCAATTGTCCTGCCCAAGGGCCCGTCCATGTCAGGATCCTGAAGTGGCCGGGCAATGTACTGAGCCTGATCGCCTTCACGGTGCGGGGCGATGACGATATGACGCGCCACGGCCGCCGCGGCCACCGAACCCAGACGTGTTCGCACAATATGCAGGCAAGCATCCAAGGCCGAAGCGGTGCCAGCCGAGGTGAGCACATCACCGTGGTCTATATAGAGCGCGGAGTCGTCAAACGCCACGGCATGCGCCTTGACCGCCACGGCCAGGGCGGCATCCCAATGCGTCACCGCCGTGCGGCCATCAAGGACGCCGCTGCACGCCACCGGATATGCACCCAGGCACAGGCCCGCAATCATGGCTCCCCGCTCATGGGAATCTCGTACCAGTCGAAGGAGGGCCTCGGAGGGATCAGGCAACCCTGACAACCACGATGGAAACACCACAAGGTCAGCATCATCGGCAACCTCGGGCCCGAAGACGTCCCCAATCACGTACCCTTCGGCACTGCGCACCGACTGGCCGACCTCGGTAAAAACCCGCGCCTGCCAGTCGTCGCCCAGGCCAAGCCGCGCGACTTCGCCGAAGACGAGTAGCGGGGTCGCCAGGTGGAACATGGTCATGCCGTCGAAGGCGTGGATGGCAATCTTCATCTTGGCCTATTTCCATCGAAGATGTGCATATACGCCACTCACTGTACCTGAGAGTCCGATGACATGCTGGAATCACCAACCAAAGACAACGAATGGGAGCCCACCATGGCTGCACTGCGCCGCGCACTCGTCATCATTGATGTGCAGAATGACTACTTCACCGCTGGGGGACCGCTGGAGATCCAGTACCCAGATCGCCATGAGTCCCTGGCCAACATCACTAAGGCAATAGATCTCGCCGAAGCGCAGGGGATGCTTGTTGCCGTGGTTCAGCACCAGTACCCGGCCGGGGCCCCGGTCTTCGCCGAGGGTTCGGAGGGCTGGAAGCTGCATCCGGAGATTTCCGCCCGCCGCAAGGATTCGTGGAAGCATATCGTCAAGAGCTACGCCAGTGTCTTCGCCGGTACCGACTTCGAAGCTTGGCTGCGATCCAACGATATCGAGGCCATCACAGTGGTGGGCTACATGACCAACAACTGCGATCTGGCCACCGCAGCGGCCGCCGAACCGCTTGGCTTCGAGGTTGAAGTGCTCTCCGATGCCAGTGGCGCGGTCCACCTAGCGAACGAGGCTGGTCAGGTCGGCGCGCAGCAGCTGCACGAGACGCTGATGGTACTGCTGCATTCCAACTTTGCCACCGTTACCACCACGAATGACTGGATCCACGCCGTCGAGTCCGGGGCCGCCCTGCCCAAGGGCGGCCTGGGATCCTCCGCCGTGCAGGGTCAGGCCGCGTTCGCGCCAGTAGCCTGACCAATTAGATGCCTTTGACCTAAGGCTGGGGCTGTATCGCTACAGCCCCAGCCTTAGTTATGTGACTGAATGAGTATGTGGAGGATCTTGGCATGTTTGACGTGGACGTAGTTGTCGTGGGTGGGGGCCTAGCCGGCCTCAGTGCCGCACGAAAGTTGGTAGCGGCAGGCAAGACAGCGATCGTTCTTGAAGCCCGTGACCGGGTGGCAGGCCGAAACATGGGTGGCTTTCTCAGCAACGGAGTTCCCGTGGAGATGGGAGGCCAATGGGTCGGCCCCACGCAGGATGCGGTGCTTGGGCTCATCGAGGAGCTGGGACTCGAGACTTTCCACAGCTTCGATCAGGGCGAAGCCCTGACCATGTTCGACGGGAACTTGGTTCGCTACTCGGATAGGACGTTCGGGCTTCCGCCTGAATCGGCCGTGGAGGTTGGCCGGCTCTGGGACCAGCTGGAAGACTTGGCTTCAACGGTGGCGATTGGTGAACCTTGGGAAACCAAGGGGGCCCATGACTTGGACCGCCAGACCCTTGACTCCTGGCTCGTCTCCCACACCGAAGACAGCCTCGCCCGACGGTTCTTCCGCATCCTCGTCCCTGCGCTGTTCTCTGCCGAGTCTCCCGAACTTTCACTCCTGCACTTTCTTTTCTACGTCAAATCCGGGACCAGTCTGGATTCACTGATGAACACCACCGGAGGTGCCCAAGAGAGACGGGTCGTCGGCGGAACTCACCTCATTTCTGAACGGATGGCCGAAGCGCTGGGCAATGCGGTAAGGCTCAATAGCGTGGTTCGGACCATCCACCAGAACGGGACCGGCGTCGTCGTCGAGTATGAGGGCGGTAGCGTCACAGCGCAGCACGTCATCGTCGCGATACCGCAAACGCTGGCCGGTCGGATACGGTACTCCCCTCCCCTTCCCGCGCTGCGCGATGGGCTCACCCAGCAGATGCCAGCCGGAGCCGTCATCAAGTTCCACATCGGATATGACACGCCATTCTGGCGCGAGGACGGACTCAACGGCAGTGTGTGGAGTTTCGACGACGCTTTCAATGTCGTCTTGGACAACAGCCCGAATGACGGATCCTGCGGGGTGTTGGTCGGCTTCCTTGAAGGCTCCCATGCCCGCACCGCCAGTTTGATGGGCGCAGAGGAACGCCGCGGACTCGTCATCGAGGCCCTGGTGAAGTACTTCGGAGAGAAGGCAGCTGATCCGTTCGACATCGTGGAGCAGGACTGGACGGCTGAGGAATTCACCCGCGGATGCTACGGCGGACGGCTTGGTGCCGGCGCCTGGACGCAATACGGCAAGGCTCTCGCTGCCCCAGTGGACCGCATCCACTGGGCAGGCGCGGAGACCTCCTCAATCTGGAACGGCTACATGGACGGCGCGATCCGCTCCGGTCTCCGTGCAGCGGATGAAATCCTCCACACCACACTGAACTAACAGACCGACGGGACTCTAAGGTGCTCGCGCAATCTCTGGCGCAGGTTCGAGCGCCTAGGTGTGGCGCAGTCATGATGAGGCCATTCTACGATCCGTCCTGACACGACGGCGGTCGAAGGCACCACCGCTCAGCGCGCGGTGGGCTTCCCGTCCGCGGCCCACGCCACACCCAAGGCGAACAATGTGGACACGCCGTACTGCTCCATTGCCGCCGCAATCCGACGCCGACCCGTTCGGGGGTTGATCCCGAGCCTGCGAGATGCCGCGTCGAGAGTGACGCCCTGCTTCATCAGCACAAGAAGCGGCGCCCACGGCTGCTCCACACCACCGACCGGCTCGCCGCGTCGCCAGAGCTCGCGGAACAGGCTTCGGCCCAACTCGGCGAGGGACGCGCTACGGACTCCGACCACGCTGGACGGCCACCCCTCGCCCCATTCGATCGGCAAGGCGAGCACGTCGCCATCAATCCAGAACCAACTCGGAAGGCCGTCGAGAACGCGGAACTCCACCCCAACGGCCACGTAGCGCTCGGCGATCGCCACGAGCCGGGCGTCCCCTGCCATCGAACGCGGGAGAATGGCTCGCACCGATCGCTTGCCGGCGAACATCTCCGCAAAACGGCTGGCGCGCGCGGGATCGGTCTGCAAGTAGCGTCCTAGATCGGGAAGCACTGACCAGGCCGTGTCGCTGCCCTCCCGCGCAATGTCGTACCAGAGGTCTTCTGCCGCCTGCGGCCCATGTCGCACGAAAACGGGAACGAGATCACCGGAGGCCTCGCCCACAGCCCAGTGACGCAGCAGAGCCGGTAGGTCTGCAACGAGCGCCTCGATTCGCGAGGCAGCCTCGTCCGCCGTCTGCCGCATCGCACGCATTTCGCGTTCGACGACGTCGGCCGTCCACATCGCCGGCGTAGCGTACGCGATCATGCCATCGCGCACCGAAATCGCACCTCCGCGCGCGAGACGCGCAACGGCGTCGGCGGCCTCGCCCTCATCCGCGTGCGCAGTGGTGGCTAGCTCCGCCACCGTCTCAGGGCGGCTGCGGTAGATCAGTTCGAGCAGTTCCCTATCTTCCATGTCCACCTCCGGAGCGCGTGTAGAAACCATTATGGCGCATGTGACCGGATCCGGACGCCCTCTAGAGGCCATGTCCGGAAGAGGTGGTTGTTGTGTCCGCTTCCGTCCATGCACAATTATCTCTATGGGCACCGGAAGCCATAACTTCGTATGCGCGCGTAGGAAGCCATGGACTCCGCTAGCAGATAGTCAACCGGAGGCAGCGACATGAACGGCATGAGCAGCACGAACAAGGGCATCGCACGTATTGTCGCCGTCTCGACGGTGGCAGCACTCACGCTGGGAATGGCGGCGTGCACCGCGGGTACAACCGGAGAACCGGCGTCCTCGAGCGGGCCCGCCGTCACCATCGGCGAGGCACCCAGTCAGGACGTCGTCGATCTCTACACGGATCGTGACACAGCAGTGGCCGCGGCCGTCGCTGCCCTTCCCCAGTTCATCGAGAAGGCGCTCAAGCAGACAGGAGTGCCCGGCGCGGGAGTCGCTGTCGTCTCGAACGGTAAAGTCGTCTTCGAAGAGGGATACGGTGTGCGGGACGTAACGACGAAGGAACCCGTAGACGTCAAGACCGTGTTTCAGATCGCGTCTTTGTCCAAGCCCCTCTCGTCGAGCGTTGCGGCCAAAGCGATCACCGAAGACGCCGACCTGTCGTGGGAGGATCCGGTCGTCAAATACCTCCCCGACTTCGCACTGAAGGATCCGTATGTGACCGAGCATGGAAAGATCGCCGATTTCTTCTCGCACCGCACCGGCATTCCAACCGGTGGCGGCGATGACCTCGAGGACATCGGCTTCGATGTCGACTACATCATGGCCCGCATGAACCAGATTCCTCTGGCGTCGTTCCGCGACACATACCAGTACTCCAACTTCGGATTGACCGTGGGCGGCCAAGCGGTCGCGGCGTCGCGCGGGCAAACGTGGGCGCAGACCGCGCACGAACTGCTGTTCGAGCCGCTCGGCATGACTTCGACGACCACCGTCCATGACGAATACCTCGCCGCAGATGATCGCGCGGCGATGCACGCGCGGACCGGAGAAGGAAAGTACGAGCAGCTGTTCGACCGTGACGCTGATGCCGAGGCTCCCGCAGGCGGTGTCGCCTCCACTGCCGGCGACATTGCGAAGTGGATGAATATGGTGCTGGCCAACGGAGAGGTCGACGGCGCTGAATTCATCGACCCGCTCGTGCTCGCAAAGACCTATTCCGCCCACTCGATCACCGGCGGCGATGCCAAGAACCTGACATCGCGCACCTCGCACTACGGCTTCGGCACGAACGTCGGTGCCACCGTGACCGGCCGCGTCAACATCAACCACTCCGGCGCATTCGGGTGGGGTACCGCCACCAATGCCACGATGATCCCCGATCTGAACCTCGGGATCGTCGTGCTCACGAACGGAGCGCCGTCGGGAGTTCCGGAGGCGGTCGTTGCGGAATTCGTCGACCTCGTTCAGTTCGGTGAGGAGACACGCCCCTGGTTGGACCTGTGGCCCACCGTCTTCGCGGACTTCGCCGACCCGGCGGGCGACCTCGTCGGCGAGAAGCCCCCCACAGGCGCCGCGGCAGCGGGTCCGGCCGGCGACTACGTCGGCACGTACACGAGCCCCTACTTCGGCAAATTCGTCGTGACTGAGGAGAACGGTACCCTCACCGGCGCGCTCGGCCCCGAGGGCGGCTACACGTTCAAGATCGATCCGTGGAACGGCGACATGCTGTCCTTCGTGCCCACCGGTGAGAATGCGCTCCCCGGTTCACTCTCCTCGGCGGTCTTCGTCCGCAAGGATGCGCAGATCACCGGGGTCACCCTGACGTACTTCAACAAGTTCCCGGGGCCTGGGCAGGAGCCTCACGGGCTCGGCGTTTTCACCCGGGCCGGCTGAACCTCGATCCTCCGATAGTTGTCTTGGATTCGGGGCTGCGCCAGCCGGCGGGATGGGCAGGCTGTTCGCCGACTGCTACGCACCCCGGGCGCTGGGCTCGTTCCTGCGCACGTTCACGTTCGGGCACGTCCGCCAGCTGGGAGTCGTAGCGCCCCGGTTCCTGTCTGGGCTTGCCGCGAACACCCCCGTCTTGGTGGGGATGGACGGCGACGTTCTGGTCGATCTCGATGACATCATCATCGATATCCACGGTCTTTGGAAACAATGAAGGCCACGGACACACGCGGATTTTGGCAAGTAACCAGACCCATCAGAATCCAGATAGCGGGAGGACCATGCGAACGACGCCCCACGTCACCGTAACCCCGGGCTTCATGTCCAACATCCCGCCAACGCCTCATTCAAAATACCGCTGCAGATGCCTGCCGCAGCTGCGATTTATATGGGGTTGCCACCGAAATTCCTTGACTCGAGGGTGAAGCGGTGATCCCGTCCCACAAGCGGATCCCTATACTGCCTGGAGCGGCGCGGGGCGGTACGGCAGTGCCGCATGTTGTTCACCCGGCTCGGCCAGAATTTCCAGTGATTATCCCTGCAACGCCGCCCGCACAGCCGGCAGGACCTCGGTGGCAAGCAATTCGATGGAGCGCAGGGTTCCCGCCTGCGACAGTCCGCCGAGTCCCACCTGAGCGAGAAACCGGGTGTGCCCCAAAATCTCGTGCTCCCACAGGATTTTCTCGACAATTTCAGCAGGGCTGCCCGCGAAGAGCGCTCCCCGCGGACCGGCCCACGCGTCAAAGCTGGGGCGGTCCAGCCGGCCCGCCCGTGGCATGTTCTGCTCAATGTACGAAGAGTAGTGCGGAAAGAAAGTGCCCTTGGCCCCCTGCGAGGTCTCCGCAACATAGAAGTGGGAGGTGACACCTATCCGCCCGGGCCCACGGCCAGCAGCAACAGCCGCACTGCGGTACAACTGCGCCAGCGGCCCAAACCGTTCCGGCGCGCCCAGGATGGCCAGGTACAGCGGCATGCCCAGCCGCCCTGCCCGCTCGGCCGAGCCCGGGGTCCCGCCAACAGCAGCCCAGATGGGCAGGGAAGCCTGGGCCGGCCGAGGCCAGACCCCGGCGTCAACGAGTGGCGGCCGCGTAGTCCCCTTCCATGTGACGGGATTTTCGTCGCGGATCCGCAGGAGCAGTTCGAGCCTGTCCTCAAAGTACTCGTCGTATCGATCCAACTGCTGGCCAAACAGCGGGAACGACTCCAGGTAGGCTCCCCGGCCGGCTGTGATCTCGGCCCTCCCGGCACTGATGAGATCCAGCATGGCAAAGTCTTCAAAGACGCGGACGGGATCGGCGCTCGAAAGAACCGTCACGGTGCTGGTCAAACGGATGTGCTTGGTTTGCCCCGCTGCGGCCGCCAGGAGCACGGCGGGTGAGGAAACGGCAAAGTCCTCCCGGTGGTGCTCACCGACACCGAAAACGTCCAACCCGGCCTCATCAGCCACACGGGCCCACTCAAGAATGTCGCGGGTGCGGGCCACGGCGTCCATGGGTTTGCTTTCCGCGTCGCGGGTGAGCTCACCGAAGGTAAAGATGCCGATCTCGAACGGCGTCTCGAGGGTCATGCCGTGGCCGACTCGTGGGCACCCACCTCGAGGGCCAGGAAGTCACGCACGTCGCCGAGCTCGACAGCATTGATGCCGTGGCCCAGCCCAGGGTAGACCTGCTCGTTGAGACTGGTGTGCTGCGGAAAGAACTCGCTGCTACGGGCAATGGCAACCGGCGCGATGACTCGGTCTTCGGCACCTCGTCCCCAGAAAAGAGCGGGCCGCTGCTCAAGAAGAACACCATCTCCGGGCTGTGGTGCTCCGAGAACAAATCCTCCCAACACAACCGGTGCAACCACCCGCTCCGGCCGGGTGCGAAGCAGTTGGCTTGCCATGAGGCCGCCCTGCGAGAATCCGATGGGCACTATGCGGGTTGCGGGGTCCACGTTCGCATCAATCCAAGCCCAGATCGCCTCGCTTGCTTGTTCAACGGGCTCCGCATCCGGGGCACCAGGCGTCGTAATTTGAAACCACGCCGCGCCACCGTTGCCCAGATCAAGCGGCGCGCGCAGCGATGCCCAGGGCTGCTTGAGTCCCAGCGCAGGTGCCAGTGAAGCCAAATCGAATTCATTGGAACCGAAGCCGTGCAGGAAAAGTACCATCGCCTCAGGAACGTCATTTTCGGTCCAGCCGGGCGAGCGCACGTCGCGCAGGGTGGTGTTCATTCGCACTCCTTGGGGTAATTGACTTCATCGTGACCACAAACCAGAACGCGGCCCATGCTCTAAAGATACACCATTTACTTGTAGCTTCAACTATTTGCTGGACAATATGCAGCCTACTGCCCGACGGCGACACTCACCGTCGATGATCGGCATCTCCGGGCGTCATCATCGAAAACCCACGCTACGATAGGCCATCGCGTAGCGCGGGCAAGGCGAATATTCTGTTGTCGTCCACGCAATGCACATCAGGCCAGTGGGGGTATTGCGTGACGTACCGATCATTCGCAGCTCGGCTCTCTACGGTGAGCCCGATTCAGGACGGCGTGGGCGGCCGACCAGACCCAATTTGGGGGTCATTTTCTTGACTATCTTCACTCATCCTCCGGGAGCTATGGCAGCGAAAGTCAGATTTTCCTGCCGGAGGAGACAGCTTGGATGGCCGGAACGAACCCGCGCCTTGAACCACCCGGATTGCGGAAGGAAGAATGACCTCCTCTCGCAACCGTCGACATGCCAATAGCTATGCGGGTACACCTGCGAACGGTCATCAAATAAGAGGTTCCACGATATTTGGCAGATCAGCGTCCGGTTTTACTCACGTTCTCCCATCAAAAGCCCTGGCAAACCGTGACATGTCAACGAGGTCCGCCTACCCGCGTTTCCACGGAATCGAACGGTTTTTGACGCTGAACGACGCCTCTTGGCCTGAGGCCAACGAGATTCCGGGGATTTCCCTGGCCTTACGACTTTAGGCTGCGACAGGCGCATTCCAACCCGATTGCCGTCCTGCCGGGCAGACCCCCAAAGCAGCCCGGAAAAGGAACCCTTGGCGGACAAGGAATGTACCGGTTACTTTCAAATAGTCGCTGCCGCTTCTTAAAATGGCTGATTCGCTGTCTTGCCGCGGCGCTCGTGGACCCCAGGAGCGAGGTCGGGCAACTTAGAAGGCGCGTTCGGCGACGTTCACACGAGTCGCGGAATCCAGTGCGGCCTTGACCTGATCCGCTGGCGTCGGGCCTGGAGTTGAGGAAAGTAGCTGGTCATCGGGTGTGCTCTGGTCCGCGAGATATATGCGCGTGTATCCTGCGGACTCAGGTTCGAACGTCCACGTCTCCGCGAGCGTACCTGCATCTAGAGTGTCGAACCCAAGGCGTTCAATGATTGCCGCCGCCTGGCTTTTGGTCTGGGCGTCATTGGACGCGATGGGAAGCGCGGATCGATCAGGAGCACCACTGGGTCGGGAAAGTAGGGGAATGTGGTGCGCAAGGATGTTGCCGAAGGCTTTCACATAGCGCGCTCCATCGAGCCATCTCGCCACCAACTCACTAGTGGTCGTCGTTCCGGTGTCGAGGTCAGCAATGCGGCCATCGCGGAAGGGATAGTAGTTGCTGGTGTCTAAGACAATCTTGCCGCGCAGTAATCCGGCGGGTAGATCCTTGACAGCGGTTAGCGGAATGGAAAGCGCTATTGCGTCTCCGGAATTGGCCGCTTCTTCAACTGTGCCAGCCTTGGCCAGTGGTCCGAGCTCGGTAATGAGTTCCTGAAGCGATTCCACGCCACGGGAGTTCGCAATGACCACGTTCATATTCGATGCAACGGCTAATCGAGCGATTGCCGATCCGATGTTGCCGCTTCCGATAATTCCAAGCGTTGGCATTCCTCTTCCTTTCGATAATGTTCAGTGGTCTGGGTGCCGGTAGCTCATGTGGCAGCTGTCCCAATAGATCGAACCTCGTCCTGTGCGCCAAAATTCCCCCGTGGGGACGCCGTCTCGGGTGGCCTCGGAGCGCGACAGGTACTAGATCCGAAACCGACCCTTAGCGGCCATGACGGCCTGTGCGTCGAAGGCGACAGCACCGGATATCCGTAGTTGTCTGCACTGCCTGGATGCGTTGATTGCGGAACGACCAACCAAACGGACTTCGCGTTACTCCTTCTTATCATCCGCCCCTTGCCACTGGTCGACTCGATCGTTAGACGGTGTGGCGGTGGGGCCGTCGTCCTGCAAGACTGAGCCACAACATTCGTTGAACTGGAGGAACCGCAGTGGATGGTCTGTTGCTTAGTTTGATGGTCATTCCGCTGGTTGCCGCCGCCGCTCCCCTGCTGGCCGCTGCCATTGGCAAGGTAGCCAAAGTGCCCTTGGTGGTGTTTGAAATCGCCCTGGGCATCATGATCGGTCCCAGCCTGTTGGGTTGGGCGGAACCCACCGAGTTCGTCAAGATCCTCGCCGATCTGGGCCTGGCCATGCTGTTCTTCATGGCCGGCAATGAGATCAATTTTGCCGCGATCAAGGGCCGCCCCCTCAACCGTGCCAGCATCGCTTGGCTCATCTCCCTCGCTGGCGGACTGCTGGTGGGCATCCTGATTGCACCCACCGTGGCGGCCGGCGTCTTCATTGCAGTGGCCCTCTCCTCGACGGCGCTCGGCACGCTCCTGCCTGTCCTGCGCGATGCCAAGGAACTTTCGACGCCGTTTGGCAAGGCTGTCACGGCGATCGGCACCGTGGGGGAATTTGGCCCGCTCCTGGCGATCTCACTGTTCCTCAGCGGCCACAGCCTGGGGCATTCGGTGGTTGTGTTGCTTGGCTTTGTGCTCATTTCCGGGCTCGCCATTTGGCTCACCGGGCGCGGCGAGAACAAGGTCATCCACAGCATGGTCAATGCCACGCTGCATTCCAGCGGCCAGTTCGCCGTCCGCCTGGTGCTGCTGATCCTCGCGCTACTGGTGGGGCTGAGCATGGCCTTTGGCCTGGACATGCTGCTCGGCGCGTTTTCCGCGGGCGTCCTGTGGCGCGTGTTGATATCCGGCGCGGCGCCGCATGACAGGGAGGTGGTTGAGCACAAGCTCGACGCCGTCGCGTTCGGTTTTCTTGTCCCCTTGTTCTTCATCAACACAGGGGTTGTCTTTGATGTGGACGCCCTGCTGTCCAGTCCGCTGACACTGGCCCTGGTGCCCCTGTTCCTGGTGCTTTTCCTGGTGGTCCGCGGCCTGCCAAATCTGTTGGCCGCGCCCGTCGGCGCCACGCCACGGGACAAACGTGCCATGGTGCTATTCAGCGCCACGGGGCTGCCCGTCATCGTGGCCGTGACGGCCATTGGACTGGAGCGCGGCCTGCTGCCGTCGGGCATCGCCACCGCCCTCATTGGAGCCGGGATGCTGTCGGTGCTGCTCTTCCCGATGCTGGCGCTGCTCTACCGGCGCAAGGAAGCGCCCTACGGCAGCGGCACCACTGCGGCGTAGCCGTTGGCCATCACCGTGCTGGGGCTGTCGAAGACTTTAGTCAATCCCTTGGTGCCATAGCCTGGCCAGCCGGGGTCGCCGTCGGCCAGGAAACGTGAAGCGGCCGCATGTAACTCGTTGGCCACTGCCTGGGGCGGGTTGTCACCGGCGATGGCTGCGACGCCCTCCGTGTCGAGAAGGTCAAAGAAGAACGGCACCTCCAGGCAGTGAAAGGCGCAGTCGTGCACCGGGGAACGCCAGGAGAAACGGTACACCCAGGTGGACGCACTACCGCGGGCTTCCAGAAGCCGCGGGATGAAGGCGCGAAAGATGGAGTCGGTCAGGTACCGGCCCATAACAGCGGCGGTTCCCCCGCTCTTCACCTCCGCATTGGCCTGCAGGTACGCGCGCCGTTTGGGCCCCCGTAGGCCGATCCGCCCCAGCATGAAGCCTGCCGGGATCCACTTGAGCTTGTTTTTCGCTTCGGCGAAGATCATGGAGAACTCGTCGTCGTTGGCACCAATCACCAGCGGCTTGTCGGCGCCCACACCGGTCCTGATGGACTCGATCGTGGACTGGACGATGAGATCACCGTCCATGACGGGGCCCAGAATCAGCCCATCGTCTGCCAGCGACCGCAAAGCCTTCAGGGGCGGGCCCTCCGGCGTGGTCGCCTTCTTCTGCAATTCCAGCAGCACTTCCTCGTCCACCGATTCAAAGCCCGCGCGCGTCGCCGCCACGCCGGCGCGCTCGGCCAGCTTGGCAGCAAATTCGCGGGACTTCTGCACCGTGACGTCGGCCGCCACACCGGAGGAGCAATAGACGGCACTGAACAGGTTTTGCGCGCTCGGCATGCCCAGCAATGTCAACACGGCACCGCCGCCAGCCGACTGGCCGGCGATCGTGACACGGCCCGGGTCACCGCCAAAAGCCGCCACGTTCTGCTGCACCCATTCAAGGGCCAGCATCCAGTCCATAACACCGCGATTGTGGGGTGCCCCCTCGACCCAGCCAAAACCCTCAAAGCCCAGGCGGTAGGAAATCACTACCGTGACGGCGCCATCGCGGGCAAAGGCGGTGCCGTCGTACCAGGTGCTGGCCGGGGATCCCGACGTGAATCCGCCGCCATGAATGTAGACCAACACCGGCAGCCCAGCGGCAATGCCGGGCGACGACGTGAACACGTTGACGTTGAGGGTGGAGGGCCCTGGGACGGAGGGCTCCGGGATTAGCGTGATCCCGCCGTCATTGCCGCGCTGCGGCGTTGCCCCCATATTAAGCGCGTCTCGGACACCCTCCCAGGGACCGTGCGGCACCGGCGCGGCAAACCGCAACGGACCCACGGGAGGCTCGGCAAAGGGTATACCCAAGAAGACAGCGCATTCCTTCCGCCAGGCACCCCGGACCAGTCCCGCCGTCGTACTTGCCTCAACCTGGGTCTCAACCGAGGCATCGGCGCTCACAGCTGGATCCCGTGACCGAAAGGAAAGGGCGTGTTTGCAGTTTCCCTTTCCCCATTTTCACGCGGCATGATCATGGGGTCGACGGACGGCCCGTCAACGGATTGGCCTTGCGGATCAATAGTGTTCACACGTACTCCCTTGTCGCGGATTTATGAAAACAGTATCTTGCTCTGTTTTGGTGGTCAAGAGTTTTCGCCGCGGCAATGTGCCCTAAGCTGGCTCCATGGCTGCACGAGGATCCTACGCAAAAGGCATCGCCAAGCGCGATGAAATCTTGACCACCGCCCTGAGGGTGATTGCCGAGCGCGGCTACCGCAAAACCTCACTGCGTGAATTGGCTGCGGCGGTCGGCCTGAGCCAGACAGGGCTGCTGCACTACTTCGGCACCAAGGAGGACCTGTTTATCGAGGTGCTGCGCAAGCGCGACGACGTGGACATGGCAACCTACGGCCCTGACGCCAACCAGACCGACGTCATTCAAGGCATCCTCAACGTGATCCGGCACAATGCGGATGTCCCGGGACTGGTTCACCTGTACACACAGTTTTCAGCCGAAGCATCAGAGGCCAGCCATCCCGCCCACGGCTACTTCCAGGAACGCTCCGCCTACTTTCGCCAGATCGTCTCGGGCGCCATCAGGGAGCAGCAAGAGACAGGCCAACTGTCAGCAGCCCTAGATGCGGACTCCATCGCCCTGCTCCTGATGGCAAGCAGTGACGGCCTCCAGAGCCACTGGTTGCTGGATGACACCGTGGACATGGCGGGGCAAATCTCGCATCTGTGGGAAGCACTGACCCGCGCCTGATTCCGTGAAATTATGCGCTGAACTCATGCCGAGTTCCGTGCATAAACGCCTATGCGCTGAACCCACGGTGAGTTCTACGCATAAGTTCACGGCGCCCAACTCGGTCCGGGTTCCACGCAGTACGGAACCGCCTCCGCCGTCGCACCTCACGCACACAAAAAGCCTTGTGCTTTGAAACCGAGCGTTGTACGGTATTTGCATATGGCTCAATGACGAGCCCCCCCCAAAGAGGACTACCGACATGGCAATTGCGTCTCCGAACACCACCACCCTCGACGGTAAGGTGGATCCCCCGCCACTCGTCAAAGGCAGCGTAAAACGGCTTTTGGGCTGGATCATTCCGGCCAACATCAGCATTTTCATCATTTGGGGCGCAGTTCCCGGCATTCTTCTCCCGCTGCAGGTCGAGGGAATCGACCCAGCCAACAAGGTCGCCAATCTGGGCCTGGTCTCCACGATCAGCGCCTTTGCCGCCATGCTGGCACAGCCCATCGCGGGCCTCATCTCCGACCGCACCCGCTCCAAGTTCGGGCGGCGGGCCCAGTTGATGGTGGCCGGCACACTGGTCGGCGGCCTGGCGCTCATCGGCATGGCCATGGCCAATACGCTTCTGCAGATCGGCATCGCCTGGGTCATGGTGCAGATCGCCTACAACTTCACGCAGGGGCCACTGAGCGCAATCCTGCCGGACAGGGTGCCCCGCGCAGCCCGCGGCACCTTCTCCGCATTGGCGGGCCTCGGCGCCATGCTCGGAGCAATCGGCGGTCAGATCGTCGGTTCGATGTTCGCCACGAACATCCCCTTCGGATACCTGTTCTTTGCCGGCCTGGCCGTTGTGGTGATCACGCTGTTCGTGGTCTTCAACCCGGACCGCTCCAGCGCCGCCATGGAGCGCGAGCCGTTCTCCGCGAAGGTGTTCCTGAAGACCTTCTGGGTGAACCCCATTGCCCACCCCGACTTCTTTTGGGCCTTCACCGGGCGCCTGCTGCTTTACACCGGCTATTTCGCGGTCACAGGTTTCCAGCTGTATATCCTGGCGGACTACATCGGCCTGGGCAAGGGCGCCGCAGCAACAATCCCACTGTTCGGTCTGGCCAGCCTCGCCGGCATCATCACAGCAACCCTGATCGCCGGCCCGCTATCCGATCGGATCGGCCGCCGCAAGATCTTCGTCTTCATCTCCTCGATGCTGGTTGGCCTGGCCTTGATCATTCCCATGGTCATGCCCACCTTCACCGGCTGGCTGCTGTTCACCGTCATCTCAGGCCTGGGTTTCGGCGCATTCCAGGCCGTGGACCAGGCCCTCATGAGTGAGGTACTTCCCTCCGCCGACTCCTTCGCCAAGGACCTAGGCGTGGTGAACATCGCCGCAACGCTGCCGCAGACCCTGGCACCGGGTGTTGCCAGCTTCGTGATCCTCACCTTCGGCGGCTACGTGGCCCTGTTCCCGATCGGCATTGCCCTGTCCATCTTGGGCGCCTTCGCCGTCTGGTTCATCAAGGCAGTGCGCTAGATGATTTCACCAACATCCCGCACGACGCCGGACACCAACCGCCTGCTATTCACTGGCCCTGCGCTGCTGCTCGCCGCCGGCACGGTGTGGCAGCGGGACCGGGGAAAGCCCGTGCGCCGGCCCCGGAAAACCACCTCCACCACCTCACCTATGAAAACCAAAGAAATAGGAGCATCATGACCACCCCAGGCACCACCCCCGAAGAAATCGTTGCGGCCCTCACTCTTGAGCAGAAGGCGGGGCTGACCAGCGGCGCCGACTTCTGGACCACGAAGGACGTCCCTGGGGTTCCCTCCATCATGCTCACCGACGGTCCGCACGGTGTCCGCAAGCAGGATGCGGCCTCGGACCATCTGGGTCTTGCCGGCAGTGTGCCAGCCACGTGCTTCCCGCCAGCTGTGGCCCTCGGCTCCAGTTTCGACGCGGAACTCCTGGTTCGGGTCGGCGTTGCCCTGGGCGAGGAGGCCCGCGCCGAAAGCGTTGGCGTCCTCCTGGGTCCCGGCATCAACATCAAGCGCTCTCCCCTGTGCGGGCGCAATTTTGAGTACCTGTCTGAGGACCCGCTGCTCTCAGGGGTGCTGGGCGCAGCACTGGTCAACGGCCTGCAGTCCCAGGGTGTGGGCGGGTCTCTGAAACACTTTGCTGCCAACAACCAGGAAACCGACCGGATGCGGGTTTCGGCCGACATTGACGAACGCCCGCTGCGGGAGATTTACCTGCGCGGCTTCCAGCGTGTTGTGCAGGACGCACAGCCATGGACTGTCATGTGCTCCTACAACCGGATCAACGGCGTCTATGCTTCCCAAGACCCCTGGCTGCTGACCTCGGTGCTGCGCAACGAGTGGGGATTCAAGGGTCTGGTGGTCTCCGACTGGGGCGCTGTGGTGGACCGTGTTGCCTCCCTGTCGGCGGGCCTTGACCTGGAGATGCCCTCCAGCAGCGGCCGCACAGACGCTGAACTCGTGGCAGCCGTGAAAGCCGGAACCCTGGATGAAGCCGTGCTCAACACCGCCGCCGCGCGGGTGGCTGAGCTGGTGGCGAAGGCTGTTGCCGGTGCCGACCCCTGCACCTCATACGACGTCGAGGGGCACAACACCCTGGCCCGCGAGGCTGCAGCGGCCAGCATTGTCCTCTTGAAGAACGACGGCGTGCTGCCGCTTGCCGTGGATGCCAAGGTGGCCGTGATTGGCCATATAGCCCAGAACCCGCGCTACCAGGGCGCCGGCAGCTCGCAAATCAACCCCACCAAGCTGGAAAACGCGCTGGCGGAAATCCGCGCCCTGACCGGCACCGAGATTCCCTTCGCTGCGGGCTATGGCGAGGACGGCGCCAGCACTGCCGGGCAGAAGGCCGAGGCCGTGTCCGCCGCCTCGGCTGCAGAAACGGTGCTCCTGTTCCTGGGCGTTCCTGCTTCGCAGGAATCCGAGGGCTTTGACCGCGCGGACATCGAGCTGCCGGCGGCTCAGCTTGAGCTGCTCGATGCCGTGCTTGCGGCCAATCCCCGCACTGTGGTGATCCTGTCCAACGGCGGGGTGGTCCGCCTGTCAGCGTTTGCCGGGCGTGTCCCTGCCATCGTCGAAGGCTGGCTACTGGGCCAGGCGGGAGGCGGGGCAATCGCCCAGGTGCTGTACGGTGCAGTCAATCCCTCAGGCCGCCTTGCCGAGACCATCCCGGTTCGGCTCCAGGACACTGCAGCGTACGGGAATTTTCCGGGCGAGCACGGCCATGTCCGCTATGGCGAGGGCCTCCTCGTGGGCTACCGGTGGTACGACGCCCGTGACATGGACGTCTCCTTCCCGTTCGGGCACGGGCTCTCCTACACAACGTTCGAGTACTCCGATGCGAGTGCTGTCACGGACGACGCCGGGATCACCGTCACGCTGACACTCACCAACTCCGGTGGTCGCGATGGCGCCGAAGTGGTTCAGGTATACACGGGGCTGGCCGGATCTGCGGTTTCCCGCGCACCTCGTGAGCTCAAGGGCTTCGCCAAGGTGCACCTTGCTGCCGGTGCGAGCCAAAGAGTTCAGCTGCGGGTCCGCCGCGAGGATCTGGCCTACTGGGACACGAGAGTTTCGGCGTGGACCGTTGAAAGCGGCAACTACACGGTTGAAGTGGGCGCCTCAAGCCGCGACATTCGAGCCTCGCTTGCCGTTGACGTTGCAGGAGAGCCGATCCGGGTGCCACTGAGCGTCAATTCCAGCATTGGCGAGGTCATGGCGCACCCGGTGGCTGGCCCCATCATCGCAGCCGCCATGGGCAGCGGCAGCAACGCCGGACTCATGTCCGATCCGTCAGTGATGAAGATGCTGGCCTCTGCACCCATTGGGCGCATGATGGGCTTTCCGGGATCGGGTGTGGAACCGGAGCAGTTGGAGCAGTTGCTCGCTGCAGCCAACGCAGGTTAGACGAGTTGGAGCGCCGCTCACTGCGGCGCTCCAACCCGCTCCTGCCGGAACCTCAGGGCCGTTTTTCGGGCTCTGGAGGTTCAACCGGCGACGAAGTGCTTGAGTCGTGGCCGTGGTGCCCGAACGGGTCGATGCGCTGGCGCTTCTCCGGCGGGAGCCCCCTGCGCAACCGGGCAGTCAGTGCACGCAAATTAAGCAGCGGCGAATCCTGGTTGGGATCTTCCACCTCCAACCCGTAAAAGTCCCCAATGTGGTCCACGAAGGCCAGACGTTTGGCCTTGTCGTAGGCGCGCGACTCCCGGGAGAAGGCTCTGTAGGTAGACCAGCAAATCAAGATCAACACGAAACTAAAGGGCAGGGCAATGATGATCGCCGCCGTTTTGAGTGCCTCAAGGCCACCGGACAGCAGCAGCGCACTGGCCAGCAGTGACGTGGCCAGCGTGAAGAAGATGCGGATCCAGTTCTTGGGCTCCACGTCTCCCCCGCTGGCGATCATGCCCATGACCAGGGCGCCCGAATCTGCTGAGGTTACGAAGAAAATGACGATCATCAAGATCGCACCGATGGTCAGCACGCCGCCGGCAGGAACCTGGGCCAGCATCGCAAACAGGGCACCGGAAGTGTCAACCGTTCCATCCGGACCCACCAGCCCGCCTTGGCCGGAGAGTTCGGAGTACAGGGCTGTGCCGCCCAACACGCTGAACCACAGGAGCGTGACGAGTGTGGGTACCAGGATAACCCCGGCCACGAATTGGCGCACGGTGCGGCCCTTGGAAATCCGGGCAATGAAGATGCCCACAAAGGGGGCCCAGGAAATCCACCAGCCCCAGTAGAACGTGGTCCACGTTGACTGCCAGGCTTCGCCCTCAGCACCGGAGAAGGCACTGACATTGAAAGCCATACCCACAAAATCCTGCAGGTAATTGCCGGTGGACTGCACAAAGTTGCGCAGCAGGAACTGGGTGGGACCCACCACCAGCAGGAAAACCACGAAAATTCCGGCCAGAATGAGGTTCGTATTGGAGAGCCATTTCATGCCCTTACCCACACCCGAAAGCACCGAGAACAGCACGAAGCAAGTGATCACGGCAATGATGACCAAGTCAATGAACATGGAGGACGTGATCAGCCCGGCACTTTCCAGTCCGGCGCTGATTTGCAGCACGCCCAGTCCCAACGAGGTGGCCACGCCGAAGATGGTGCCCACCAGGGCGATGACGTCGATAACGTTACCCAGCCCGCCGCGCACCCTCTTCCCCAGCAGTGGTTCAAGCGTCCAGCGGATCGATACCGGCCGGCCGCGCCGGTGGATGGCGTAGGCCAGAGCCAAGCCGATGACCACGTAGATGGACCAAGCATGAACGCCCCAGTGCAGGAAAGTCTGCGAGAGGGCATGCTGGGCGAGCTCTCCGGGGGTTCCCGTGGTGCCAGGTTTAGGGGACGCGAAATGGCTCAGCGGCTCACTGACCCCGTAGAACACCAGACCAATGCCCATGCCGGCGGCGAAGAGCAGCGAAAACCATGAGCCCAGCGAAAACTCGGGCTCGTCGTCGTCCTTGCCCAACTTGATTTCGCCGAACTTGCCGAAGCCGAGCCACAGGCAAAAGATCACCAGGGCAGTGGCCAGGAGCACGTAGTACCAGTTGAAGTAGCCCACAATGGTGCCTTGGATCCCGGAAAACAGGGCCTCGGCGGTGTCGGGGGCGATCATGGCGAACGATGCGAAAACGAGGACTATCGAGGCCGCTGGCCAGAATACCCAGCGATGGACCGGAGGCTTGGCTTTTGTCTCTGACATTTCCCCAGCATAGGCGCATTAGGGCCGGAAAATCCTGGCTTTGGTCAACTATCGAAGGAGCGATGCACCACGTTGGTGAGGTCAGGGTGGCTGACGATGGGCAAAACCTGAGTCATCCATCCCGCCCTTGATGGCCCAGCTCCATGGCCTGAATCGTGACCACAGGGCATCAAAGGACTATCCTTGGTCCAAGTGTTCCAATGGCATCTTCGTTGCGGATGGTGGGCTCAGATGGACGTAGATCACAATGCGGATCAGCCCCTTGCCCAAGCAGACGTGTGGGACCCGCCCGATACTTCCAGCGCAGTCCTGATCTTGCCACTCAACCACTCGTTGACGTATCACGCGTCGACGATTCAGTGGCAGCCCGGTGTCCTGCGGATCGTGCTTCCCATGCATACGGAGAGACTCGAACCGTGGGCCGAGTCTGTGACGAATGAAAAGGATCGGCTCGCGTTGGTGAGCCCCGGCCCGGGGTCGGTGCTCTATCAGTCCGCCGCGGAAACACATGATTCCCCAGCCGCAGCGACAGGCCGGTTGCACCACCTGTTGCCAACAGCGCTGGATCTGAGCGGAATGGTTCTGGTGGCCCTTGAATTTCTAGCACTGCCCAGGTCATCCGCTCAGCAGGAAAGCGGACCCGGTTGCGCTGTTCTGGCCCTGCACTTAACTTTTCCTGCGTGTGATGATGAGAGCAGCAGCTCACTTGCGACCTCATTGGAGAGGCTTCGGCAGCTAAGTTACTGGAATACCGAGACCATGAGCGAACGAGGGACTGAAGACTCTCTCATGGGAGGGCTGTGCGATTTTCTGGCAACCGCTCTGCCACCCCGGTTGGGAGCCACCAAATCGTGGGACCAGACTTGGTGTATGCACCCTGTTGATGCAGAGGGACTCAGCGAAGGATGGGCGGTTCCAGGAGGAAGATTGGATGTACTTGGCCATTTCTTCCCGGGTAGTCAGTCCTGCAAGCATTTCCCTCCACCGTCGTCAGTCATTGCCGGTCCTGCGAATATCCAAATCTTGGCGGCTTCTGGTGTTGCGCGATGGTGTTTCTGTGATGGCGGCCAGCGACGAGTTCACCCGAAGCTTGCAGGCCTATTTTCATTCTGTCTATCTGGATGCGGTACTTCTGGCGCGATTACAGGCACTGCGGGCCACCGAATTGGCTGCCTTGGTCCCTTCGCCGGAATTGACGGATGTGTTCAAGTTGCGGGAGTTGGAAGGAGCCGTCCTCGATTTCCGGCGTCGGATCTGGTGGTCCTACTTGACAGGGAAACGCACCAGCCCGGGAGACACCATTCTCAACCATTGTCAGGCCGAGCTGCGGTTGGCGGAACAAGTGGATTCCCTCGCCGCCAATGCTGCGGACGCAGCGAGGCTGTCTGCGAGTCTTCACCACGAGGCCCTCACCAAGGCACAAGATCTGACGCGGGCGGCGCAAGAGCAGACCAACGTGACTATCCAGATCCTCACCGTGCTGCTTGCGCCGCTGGCACTGAGCTACGCAGCATTCACTGTGGCGGGCAGTCCCAGCGTGACATTATTCTGGATGGCCACGGACACAGGATTCGCGCTCACCTTGGTGGCCGCGCTCGTGCTGAGGACAGTACGGAAGCGCCAACACCGTGACCCACAATAGTGCCCGGGCACGCTCCCTGAAAGAGGCATCGACGTCGCCCCCGAGTGGTGAAACGATGGGTGCCGGCTGCTAGTCAGGTGCGGCATAGTTGGTGCGCCGCGGCAACCTTTTGATGGCCCTGCCCACCACCAGCACCCAGCCAAGTATTCCGGCGAGGCAGATCCGCTCCGCGAGACCCAGCAGATCCGGGCGAAGGGAGGCAGCAAGAACCAGCGAGGCGAGCCCGACGGCGGCAATTGCCGCGAGTGTGAATGCGGACCGATATGCCATTGCCAGCTCCGGGACGCAGCGGATCCAGCGGGTCAGCACGAGAGTACCCGCCAGCGCGGCCAAGAATCCCGCGCTGGCCACGTAGAGATGGATGGCTCCCCCGGCCGTCGCCACCGCCAGCCCGGATCCGGCATCCACATCGGTTGGAAAGAATGCCAGGACAGCCGAGCACAGGCCACCGGCTGCCAACAGCGCCACCCCCGTCCGCCGGAGTCCGGAGGCCGGACCGATCCGGTTGATGGCGGCGATGGCACACCCGGTCGTCACAGCCCGGCCAAGAAAATTCAGATTCATGATCCACCCAAAAGGACCTACCGCCAGGTTGCTTTCGGCGTCGCTAATCACGCTGTAGTGCGGGGGCAGAAACTGGAGCACAACGTCAACGAAGACGTACACACCCACACCGGCCATGGCTGCGGTGGCAACCCTCTCTCGGGTTTTATCTTGGGTGTGCAACGTCATGGCTCCAAGTTTTCCATATCGCCGCTGGTCCCGGCGGCAGGTTCACCGCCGGTCGCACCGTTGCGGCTCCCGTCCCGGCATTCCTTGGCGACTCCTTGCCATGGGGATCTTCCATGGTGGAGGCGCTGTGGGCCACTGCGGCCTTGACCTGGCACGTCAAAGTCATCGGAACCAACCATCTGCTCGGCGCGGATCTCGCTGCAAGTGACATGGTTATCAACCGCTCAGTGCATCGAGGGGGCACTCAGCTGTTTGAACCGATTTGGGTTGCGTGCAGGTGGGCGTATCGTCCGGAGCTCGCGAGCAGCTCATCGTGGGTGCCGATTTCAACTATTTGCCCATTTTCGAGAACCACAATGCGATCTGCCTGCCGGATGGTGGACAGGCGATGGGCGACGACCAGCGTGGTGCGTCCCTGCATCAGGCGGCCCAATGCCTCCTTGACGAGTTGTTCCGACTCGGGGTCGAGTGCGCTGGTTGCCTCGTCCAGGAGCAGGATGCGCGGGTCGCGCACCAGGGCGCGGGCGATTGCCAGCCGTTGGCGCTGCCCTCCCGAAAGGCGAGCACCACGTTCGCCAACAATGGTGTGCCAGCCGTCCTGCTGTGCGTCGACAAAATCCAAGGCGTTGGCGTCTCGCAGTGCCGCACGGATGCGCTCATCCTTCAGATGAGGCAGGCCGTAGGCGATGTTCTCACGGACGGTACCTTCGAACAGAACAGAATCCTGGGGCACCACTGAGACAAAACGGCGGGCGGTTCGCATGTCCAGGAGCTGCATGTCGACGCCGTCGAGCAAGATCCGCCCGCTAGTGGGGCGCACGAAGCCGAGCACAAGATTGAGCAAGGTTGACTTGCCCGATCCGGACGAGCCAACGAAAGCGACAGTCTCACCAGCTTGGATGTCGAGCTCCAGCTCGTGGATTGCGTCAACCTCGGAGTCCAGGTACCGCTGACTGACCGATTCAAGCCGCACATTCCCGGCCACCTTCTCAACTGACTGCTTGCCCTCATTTTGCTCCAGATCTGGATCCTGAAGCACCTCGGCGATGGAGCGCACCGACTCTAGCCCGCGCGCTCCCACCGGAATCAGCATCAGCAGTTGAGTCAATCCCTGGGTGAGCAGCGCAAAGTAGGTTGACAGCAGCACCACCTCACCCGGTGTGATCGGAAGGAATCCTGTCAGGGAAAACACGGCGGCCAGCACCAGGCACCCCACCCCGAGCAGTTGCATGGTGACCCATGAAATCGAAGCCACGTGGCCGTTGAGCATGTCCAGATGCAGGCCAGCACGCCGCACGCCGTCGGCACTGGTTGAGACACGGGTGACCGCCGTCTTTTCAAGCCCGTGCGCCCTGGTCACGGGGATCAATGACGCCATTTCACCGACTCGTGCCGCGAAGCTCTCGACCTCGAGTCGAAAAGTCTCATTGCGGGAACGTGATCGGTTGCGCATTCCATAGCGGATCCCGATCGCGATCGGCACTGTGAGGGCGTAAACGGGCAGGAACTGGGGCACGGCAAGGGCTGTCATCGTAATGGCACCCGTCATGACCATGATCGAGGACAACAGCGGATGGGTCACCTGCTGGAGCATCAGCTCGACGTTCTCAACATCACGCACCACCTTGGTCTGCACGATGGAGGAGTTCACCCGGGTGTGGTAACCGATCGACAAGCTTTGCAGCCGAGCGGCCAAAACGTTGCGCAGCTCGGATCCGGTATCGCGCACCACTGTCATGAAGTTGCGGGTGTAAATGATGTGGTTCGGGTAATTCTGCATGAGCAGTGCAGCGGCCACAACGCCCCACCACAGCACCGATTCCACCGCGCCACCTACTGTCACGATGTCTATGACCGCAGCTGTGATCACCGGGAGAAACCACAACGGGATCTCCTTCATGGCGAAGGCAAGCACAGCAACGGTCATCCGCCCTGGCCGCCTCAGCAGCAACCGGACCACGGACCGAATCGGATGGGCGCCGTTAACGACGACGACAGGTCGGGAAAGCGCTTTCTTGGACATGGTGACCACTGTAGCAAGGGAAGCGGATGTCCTTGCGGTAAATGACTTGCCCTTGACCGGTAGTGACAGCTGGACAGTGGCTCGGACAGCTCTCCACTGAAGGTTGGTTCCGTGCCCCAAATAAAATGTGACACCACAAACTATTGACGTGACACCACAGTGGTGTCATGCTGGTGTCATGGAACTAGGACACTATGTAAACGACTTGCAGCGCCAGCTATTGGACACCGCAGAGCACGGCACGGAGGAAACCCGTGCCGCCGCCGAGCGGCTCGCCGCTGGCCTGGATGCCGCAACCCGGCTGGTACTGCTCGATGCACTCTCGGCAGCCGTCGGCGAAATCACCCGCGACATGGCCCCCGGCTCGGTTGACCTGCGGCTTCGCGGGCGCGACGTTGAATTCGTAGTGTCCGCGCCAAATGCGGAATCAGATGAGGATGAAGCAACCACGGCCGCCACCACGCCCGTGGACCTCGAGGACGCGAGCACTTCCCGCACCACCCTTCGCCTGCCCGACGCACTCAAGGTGCGGGTGGACGAGGCCGCGGCCACCGACGGCACGTCCGTCAACACCTGGCTGGTCCGCGCCATAGCGGCAGCCCTTCAACCCAAGCAGCGACGCATCACGGCGCGCACGCTGCGCACAGGCGACAACTTCGCCGGCTGGGCACGCTAGCCCGCCCGGCCCACAACAGAAAAACACACCAGCCACGCGGACCCGCGGGGCCGGACCAACACACCCAAAACCGCCGGAGGTTCCACCATGCCCATTTACAACACCCCCAGCCCCATCGACCTCGCCATCAATGTTCAGGTGGGCCTGGTCGAAGTCTTCGCCAGCGACCGCACCGACACCGTGGTGAGCGTGACCGCCACAAATCCGTCAAAGAACGTTGACCGGCGGGGCGCCGAAGACACAAAGGTCGACTTCGATGGCCAGCGGATCACCATCACCGGCCCGCGGCCACGCCTCAGCTGGATCGGGCCGGGCCCCTTTGACTCGGTTGATGTGAAAGTCGAACTGCCAACAGGATCCCGACTCACTGTCGAACTCGCCGGGGGCGGAGTGCGAACCTCGGGCCGCTTGGGCGCCACCCGGATCAAGTCGTCAACGGGTTCGGTGGACGTCGACACCACGGGTGATTTGTGGTTGCGTGCAGGGAACGGCACTGCGCGGGTAGGCGCGGTCGAGGGTGGCGCCGAGATCACCGCGGACCACGGCCAAATACGGGTCGGCACGCTCACCGGAGACGCCATCCTCAAGGCCTCACATGGCTCCATCTTTATTGGGGAGTCCGGCGGCGGCCTTGACGCAAAGCTCTCCTACGGCGATTTGGAAGTCACCAAGGCACTCGGATCAGTCGCCGCCAAAACCGCCTACGGCACCATCTCGCTGTGGGAAGTCTCGGGCGGTTCCATCGAAGTGGAGAGCGGATACGGGCAGGTCACCATCGGTGTACGGGCCGGCGTCCCCGCTTGGCTCGACCTGTCGTCAAAGGACGGACATGTGCGCAATCAGCTCGACGGCGACCACGCACCGGGCACCTCCGAGCAAAGCGTGGCGGTGCGTGCGCGCACCCAGTACGGGGACATTACCATCCAACGCGCCCACTAGCGGTGGGCACGCAGTCGAAAAACGCAGGAGAAAAGGAGCAATCAAGATGACAACCTCAGCTATTGAAGTCCGCGGACTGCGGAAATCCTACGGCGCCAAGGTGGTGCTCGACGACGTCGACCTCACAGTCAACGCCGGCACCGTCACCGCCCTGCTGGGTCCCAACGGCGCCGGTAAAACCACCACGGTGCATATTCTCTCCACCCTGGTCCGCCCAGATGGTGGCGCCGCCACAGTTGCTGGCTGCGACGTGGTGCGCAATCCCGACGGGGTGCGCGCCCAGATTGGCCTCACGGGCCAGTTCTCCGCCGTGGACAACCTGCTCACGGGCGAGGAAAACCTCCTGCTGATGGCAAGGCTGCGCCACCTTGGGGCGAAGCGTTCCGCCACACGGGTGACCGAGCTGCTGGAGCAGTTTGACCTGGTCGAAGCAGCTCGCAAACCGCTCGCCACCTACTCCGGCGGTATGCGCAGACGCCTTGATTTGGCCATGACACTTGTGGCCACACCGAGGGTGATCTTCCTCGATGAGCCCACCACCGGCTTGGACCCGCGCAGCCGCCACACCATGTGGGACATTGTGCGTGGCCTCGTCGCCGAAGGCACCACGGTGCTGCTCACCACCCAGTATCTCGACGAAGCCGACGAACTTGCGGACCGCATTGCAGTGCTCGACGGCGGCAAGATCGTCGCCAACGGGACACCGGATGAGCTCAAGCGACTGGTGCCCGGCGGCCACATCAAGCTCCGGTTCGCCGATTCCACTGCCCTCCACACCGCATCCGGCCTACTCAGGGAATCCACTCTGGACGACGTCGGCCTGGCACTCACGGTGCCCAGCGACGGCGGTGTCCACGCACTGCGCACCGTGCTGGACAGCCTCGATGCGGCCAACCTTGAGGTCGCGGACCTCAGCATCCACACCCCGGACCTCGATGATGTGTTCTTCGCACTCACCGGCCGGGTCGAGTCGAAGGAAGCCCAGTCATGACCACCATCAACGCCGCGCACCCGCACGCTGCGGGCGCCGGAGGAAAATCTCACGTTGTTGCCGATTCCATCACCATGTTGCGACGCAACCTGCTGCACATGATCCGCTACCCCGGCCTGTCGGTGTTCACCATCATGGGCCCTGTGGTGATCCTGCTGCTGTTTGTGTTTGTCTTTGGCGGTACCCTCGGTGCCGGCCTGCCCGGAGTGGACCCGGCTGGCGGGCGGGCAGCCTACCTGGCCTACGTCATGCCCGGCATCTTGGCCATCACCATTGCCGGCGGGGCCGGCGGCACAGCAACCACCGTGTCGATGGACATGACCGAAGGCATTACCGCCCGGTTCCGGACCATGGCCATCTCGAGGGCATCGGTGCTCGCCGGGCATGTTTTGGGAAACACCATCCAAACCCTGATCGCCGTGGCCTTGGTGCTCGGCGTGGGCCTGACCATCGGGTTCCGTCCGAACGCCGGAGCCATCGAATGGCTGGCCGCAGCCGGCTTGATGGTCCTCATCGCCTACGCGATCAGCTGGCTCGCCGTCGCCATGGGGATTCAGGCGAAATCCGTAGAGACGGCAAGCAACCTGCCACTGCTGCTGGTCATCTTGCCCATGCTCGGCAGCGGCTTTGTGCCCACCGATTCAATGCCAGCGTGGATGCAGGGGTTCGCCGACTACCAACCGTTCACTCCGATCATCGAGACCATTCGAGGATTGCTCCTCGGAACCCCGCTCGGATGGAACGCCGCCTTGGCCGTGGGGTGGTGTGTGGTGATTGCTGTTGCGGGGTACCTCTGGTCCATGGTGATCTACGAGAGGAAGTCGGTGCGCTAAACCACCGGTGAGTGTGCAGCTGATGCGACTTCCGCGGCAGGAAGTCGCATCAGCTGCCCATTCTGTTGCGCTGCGCACCGGCGTACTGTGATATCAGCACGTGACTAGGAGGTGCATGATGGAACTATCACCAACCACCATTGTGGGACTGCCGGAATTGATGCATGCCGTACGCAAAGAAGCGCGGCAGGTCATGGCGGAGCATAAAGGAGACTATGTTGCCGAACACAAGGCCATCCTCGCCAGGCTGACCGCGGCTGATCTCATCACTGACAATGAAGCAGAGACCCTCCTGGGGCTCTACCAGACAGGCTACGACGCCGGCGAGCCCAAGGGTGACCCGCAACGCGCCTACTTTGCAACACGGGACGTTTACAGCAAAATGCTGGCGCAGCCCAAGACCAGCCCAGTGGCCCTGGTGGTCGCGTCAGCAGCTTTGGGCTCCTTTGAGCTCTCCGACGATCCTGACGGATCAACCACTGTCACCATGGCCCGGGTCAGCTACGGATCAAGTCTTGCGGGGATCGGCGCGGGGATCGGTTCGCTCCTTGGCGGCCCCGCCGGCGGCGTCTTGGGCGGAGCCATCGGCGGCCTGCTTGGCGGCATTGTTGACGACAAAAAGGGCAAGAAATAGCGGAACCCGCATGCCGTCACCCTGCCGTTGACAGCGGCAGGTTATCCGGCACGGCCACTCAAAGTGCTTCCCGTCCGTGCACGGTGGCGACGGACTGCTGCCCGGTTGGCGCACCGCACTGAGCAGTATTGCTGGCGGCCGTTGCGCGTCACATCCACCACCACTGCGGAGCATGGATCCCCCGGCGTTGTGCCGGCGGCGCACCTGCCCAGCCGAGTCATGCCCCGTGTGGTCAGATGCAGCGCGGTGCCCACGCTGATGACAGCACGCAACACGTGGGCCAGTGTCTGATTTTCATCCCTGTAGTGCAGGTGCCAGCCCTCACCATTGTGGTCAGTGAGTCTTGGATAGGCGGCCGCGGCCGCCATCTGGGCGTTGAGCAGGGCAGCCCGCTCCTCGCGGCTGGGCGCATCAACAACTGCCACCCAGCCCTCGATCACCCGGCGAACCAACAGATGGTCCTGCTGCCCGGGCGTGAAATCCATGGTCATGCCAAACTCCCGCACTCGTGCCAAGATGCCTGTCCTGTCCGAGGGAAAATCATTGGCCAGCGAGGCGGCGAGCAAAACAGCGTATTCACCGTAAGGGTTGAGTTGCATAAGACCATTACAGCATAGTGGGCCGTATGACATTCACCATCGCTGCCGAGCAGCAAACATCCCCCAGTCAACACTCACACCATGAGCACACGTGGACGGTTGAGTCGGCACACACCACCAGCGAAGGGCGCGTCCTGTACATGGTGTGCCCAGCCCCGTGCGGGGCACGCCGAGTTGACCTCCGCGTCGTCCAGGGCGCCCCGGCAGCAGCCTTGAGCAAAGAAACACAGCCCGCCCGAGCCTGGAAATAGCGGTTCCGGGCGTGGGTGGGCCCACAACTCCGAGGGGCCCCAACCGAGGAACGAGGTTGGGGAGGAGTTGGGGACTAGTAGGCCGTCCTGCCGTGATAGCCGCGCCAGGCATCAAAGGGGTCCACAGCGACTCCCCTCCCAGGGGACACTTTGGCCACCGGCATGAGCCTGCGGTCGCTGCTGGGCTCAAAGTATTCGTAAAAGAGTGCGTCATCGAAGCCGGCGGCTGCGGCATCATGGCGGTCGGCGGCGAAGTAGACGTGGCCTATTCTCGCCCACAGCGAAGAGGCCAAACACATGGGGCAAGGTTCGCAACTTGTGTACAGGGTGGCGCCTGTCAGGTCGAAATCCCCCACGCCCTGGCATGCGTTGCGGATTGCCGTGACTTCTGCGTGGGCTGTGGGATCAAGGTTCGCTGTCACACGATTCAACCCTTCAAACTCACGGCCATCCGCCGTGACCACGATGGCACCAAATGGCCCGCCATTGTTGCGCACATTTTCCGTGGCCAGTTTCACCGCTTTTGCAAGGTAATAAGCAGGCGATTGCAGTTGCTCCATGGGGCACTTCCTTTGCAAGTACAAGAAATAGGCGTTGCCAAGGCGCCCTTGGCAAACGACACTGCAGCAAATTGATCTTGACAAGACACTAACATCGGGCCGATGCGCAGGGCATTGCTTGTCGAGGTCATGAAAACTGGTGCCCGCCGCACCCGCCACGCCCCATTTCCTTCTTCCACCCCTGTATGCCAACGAAAGCCTGTAGTACTGTCAGGAATTATCCATGCCGCAGAACTAGACCCTCACATAACCCAGCCAGCGCTATCTACGACGACGAAGAAGCCGGGGCACCACAATGAATACACCCGAAAACGTCTTGGGCACCGAGCCAGCGTTCATCGTCAACGGTGCGGGGCGCTCCTTCGGCCCGGGAGCCTCGCATACAACAGCCCTTGAATGGCTGCGCAACAACCGGCTGACAGCAGCCAAGGAGGGTTGTGGCGAAGGCGAATGTGGCGCTTGTGCGATCCTGCTCGCCCAGACCGACCGGGATGGCGCAACAAGCTGGACGGCGGTCAACTCCTGCCTCATCCCGATGGCCTCACTCGACGGCCAGGAGATGGTCACCTCCGAAGGGTTGGGATCGCCAGAGCAAATGCATCCAGTCCAGGAGGCGCTGGCCTCCGGCGGAGGGTCCCAGTGCGGATACTGCACCCCCGGATTCGTGTGCGGCATGGCGTCTGAGTTTTATCGTCGGGACAGGACGCCACTGGCCCAGGATACGCAGCAGCCCACTCCCGGCGAGCGCGGCCCCAATGGGTTCGACCTTCATTCCCTCAGCGGCAATCTCTGCCGATGCACCGGGTACCGCCCCATCCGAGATGCTGCCTATTCGTTGGGAGCCCCCACCGATGATGCATGGGCCCGGCGCCGCGATGAACCTGCCCCCGGGTACCGCGCAACTGATCTCAAAAGATCCGACGGCCAGTTCGTTCGCGCCACCACCTTGCAACAAGCCACCACGTTGCTGGCCGAAAACCCTACGGCAATCCTCATCGCTGGAAGCACCGATTGGGGCGTCGAAGTCAACCTGCGGGCGCGTCGGGCACCGATGGTAATCGCCGTCGACCGCATCCCAGAGCTGGACTCAATTCTGCTCACCGACACCGAAATAGAGATTGGCGCGGCAACGCCACTTTCAGAAATTGAGCGCGTACTCGACGGCAGGATTCCCCTGCTCGCCCAGCTCATCCCCCAGTTTGCATCCCGCCTCATTCGCAACCGGGCAACACTTGGCGGCAACCTCGGGACAGGCTCCCCCATCGGAGACAGCCCGCCGGCCTTGCTCGCTCTCGAAGCCCAGATTGTTCTTACCTCGGCGGAGAGGCAAAGAGTCCTTCCCCTTGCGGATTACTTCACCGGCTACCGGACAACGGTCAAGGAACCGGGCGAACTGATCAAGTCAGTCCGCATCCCCTTGCCGCTGTCGAATCTGAGTGCTTTCCACAAGATCACCAAACGCCGCTTCGATGACATCTCCAGCGTGGCTGTCGCGTTCAGCCTGCACATTGATGACGAGGTGATCACTAAAGCTCGCATTGGACTGGGCGGTGTCGCTGCCACTCCGCTGCGCGCCTACGCCACCGAAAAGATGCTCACAGGCCAACCCTGGAACCGGGACACCATCAAGGGTGCTGCCGCTGCCCTGGGCGCCGAAGGGACGCCAATGAGTGACCACCGCGCCAGCTCCAGCTACCGCTCGATCATGCTTTCAAGCGCCCTCATCAAGCTGTATACAGAGAACAATCTGATCATGGAGGCCACACCATGAGCCATCTTTCACGCCGGTCAGCCGCTCCCGCTGTCGGTGCATCCGTGCCCCATGAGAGCGCCCGCTTGCACGTGAGCGGACAGGCCCTCTACACCGATGATCTAGCCCAGCGCACAGCTGGAGCGCTCACCGCTTGGCCTGTTCAATCACCCCATGCACATGCCCTGGTCCGCTCCATGGACACCACTGCTGCGTTGGCAATCCCCGGCGTCATCCGCGTGCTCACTGCACAGGACGTTCCTGGCATCAACGACTGCGGAATCAAACACGACGAACCCCTGTTCCCCTCCGAAGCCATGTACTACGGTCACGCACTAGCGTGGGTACTCGGTGAAGACCAAAACGCTGCGCGAGCGGGCGCCGCCGCAGTCGTCGTCGACTACCTCCCCCTCCCCTCCCTCATCTCAGTTGCGGAAGCGATCCAAGCACAGTCCTTCCAAGGGATGAAAAGAACAATCAGCCGCGGAGATGCGGATGCGGCACTGGCAACCGCCGACAGGGTCATGTCCGGTGTGACGGAATTCTCCGGGCAGGAACATTTCTATTTAGAAACCCAGGCAGCATTGGCAACTGTCGATGAAGGCGGCCAAATCTTCGTACAAAGCAGTACCCAGCACCCCTCTGAAGCCCAAGCAACTATTGCGCACGTGCTGGGCCGGGCAAGCAACGAGATTACTGTGCAGAGCTTGCGCATGGGTGGCGGTTTTGGCGGGAAGGAAATGCAGTCCCACGGATTTGCCGCCATTGCCTCGATTGGCACCCTGCTCACCGGCAGACCTGTCCGTGTCCGCCTCAACCGCACCCTTGATATGACCATGACGGGCAAGAGACACGGGTTTCACACCTCATGGGAGGCAGGATTCTCCTCGGAAGGAAAACTGTTGGCCCTCAAGGCCCTGCTGACGGCCGACGGCGGCTGGTGCCTGGATTTGTCAGAAGCGGTCCTGGCACGGGCACTGTGCCATGTCGACAACAACTATTTCATCCCCCATGTGCATCTCGATGGCCGGGTGGCCAAGACCAACAAGACCTCTCAGACAGCTTTCCGCGGCTTTGGCGGACCGCAGGGAATGCTGATGATTGAGGACATTCTGGGGCGCAGCGCACCACTTCTAGGTCTGGCTCCGGAGGAATTGCGGCGCAGGAATTTCTATCGTGACGGCGACAGCACACCCTATGGGATGCCCGTACGGCACGCCGAACGGGTCACAACAATGTGGCAGGAGGCACTAGAGCGAAGCAACTTTGCCGAACGCCGTCGCGAGGTTAATGCGTTCAATGCGGCCCATCCTGGCCGCAGGCGGGGCCTGGCGATCACGCCCGTGAAGTTTGGCATTTCCTTCAATCTTGTGGCGCTCAACCAGGCCGGCGCCCTGGTGCATGTGTACAAGGATGGCTCGGTGCTGATCAGCCACGGAGGCACCGAGATGGGTCAGGGACTGCACACCAAGATGCTGCAGATTGCTGCGACCAGCCTTGGCATACCGCTTTCCGGTGTACGGCTGGCACCCACCCGCACCGATAAGGTTCCCAACACCTCAGCAACCGCCGCCAGTTCGGGAACTGATCTCAACGGCGGCGCGGTCAAAAACGCCTGTGAACAAATCCTTGGGCGCATCGCCGTCGTCGCCGGTGCCATGCTCGGCGTCCCCGCGCAAGATGTGCGCTTCTCCGGTGGCCTGGTTACAGGTTTGGGGGTCACGGATCAGAGTTTTACCTTTGCCGAGGTTGTCATGCAGGCCTATCTGCAGCGTGTGCAGCTGTGGGCCGCCGGCTACTACAGGACCGGGGGCCTGCATTGGAATCCCGAGCTCATGCAAGGCGAGCCCTTCAAATACTTTGCCGGCGGCGTGTCAGTCACGGAGATGGAAGTGGACGGATTCACCGGGACCTACAGCACACGCCGGGTGGACATTGTCCACGACGCCGGAGATTCCCTGTCCCCGATCATTGATGTTGGCCAAATCGAAGGCGGCTACGTACAAGGGGTGGGTTGGCTTACCTTGGAGGACCTGCGTTGGGACGAAAGCAACGGCCCCCATCGAGGGCGGCTGCTGACTCAATCGGCAAGCACCTACAAACTTCCGAGCTTCTCCGAGATGCCGGAATTGTTCAACGTGCATCTGATGGAGCATGCCGAAGAAGAGGGTGCCGTCTATGGGTCCAAGGCGGTGGGTGAACCCCCGCTCATGCTGGCGTTCAGTGCCCGTGAAGCACTTCGTGATGCGATCAGTTCGTTCGGACCGGCACACCACAGCGTTGAACTGGCATCCCCAGCCACGCCGGAGGCCGTCTTTTGGGCCATCCAGGAATCATGCAAGGCTGCCGGCACCTCGTTTGAAGAGAACGCCCTCAGCGCGGCGAGGCTTCGGCCTGTCACGGTGAGGCCTTAGGGGTCATCATGGATTGGCTGGAAGCGGCGGTGAGCCTGCGCGAGCGAAACGAGACGGGCGTTATCGCCACGCTCGCCCAGGTGCGCGGCCATTCGCCCCGCAATCCTGGGGCCAAATTGGTCATCTCCTTGGATGAGCTGTGGGGCACCATCGGTGGCGGCAATTTCGAGGCCAGCGTCATAGATCGTGCACGGGAACTGATAAAGGCAGGCAACGGCACATCCGAACTCATGACCTTTACGCTCAACGACAAGGCTGCCAACGCTCACGGTGTGCAATGTTGTGGCGGAGAAGTCAATGTCTTGCTTGAGGTACTCAACCCGAGACGGACAGTAGCGATTTTTGGGATCGGGCATGTTGGCTACGAAATAGCCCATATTCTCGCCCGGCAGCCGCTGAACCTGGTCCTTGTCGATTCACGCCCGGAGGCTCTCACTCCCGGCCGCATCCGGCCCCTCATGATGGGGCTGGCAACCATCACTGTCCGCCACGAACCAGCACCCGAAGTTGTCGTGCCGGATCTTCCTCCGGGGGCTACGGTGCTTGTCCTCACGCATGACCACTCCGAAGATCTCATGGTCTGTGAGGCCGCGCTGCGGGCCGAGGTCTTCTACCTTGGACTCATCGGGTCCCGCAGCAAATGGTTGCGCTTTAGCAAGAAGCTCAAAGATGAGGGCTACGATGAACGCGACATCAGCCGGATCACTTGTCCCATCGGCATTTCAGCCATAGCTGGCAAGGATCCAGCCAGCATTTCCGTCAGTGTAGCTTCTGACCTGCTCATCCGCTGGGAAAACTCCGATGTTGCCGCAGGTGTCCCCGGGCCAGCCACCCGCCACCCGGCTTAGCGGATCACATCCGCCATGACTGCTGTCCGGACCACCATTTTGCCCGTGTTCGCACCCTGCATCATGCTCAGGAGCGCGTCAACAGCATTCCCAATGCCGTCAACAACCGTTTCGTCGTAGGCGATCTTGCCGGCCGTGAACCATGCGGTCATGTGTTCATTGAATTCCGGCGCCAGGTCAAGGTAGCTGCCCAAGGTGAAACCCTTGAGTGATAGTCCGCGGGTAATCATGTTAACCATGTTGTCCGGCCCCACCTTGCGCTCAGTTGAGTTATACCCGGCAATGGCCCCGCACAGCGCGGCCCTGCCACCTGGGTTGAACACGTCAAGGGCGGCTTCCAAATGCCCGCCGCCCACATTGTCAAAGAAGACGTCGATTCCCTCGGGGGCAGCCGCTGCCAACTGCTCGCGGACGGGGCCGCTCTTGTAGTTGAACGCAGCATCGTAGCCATACTTTTCGGTGAGCAGGGCCACCTTTTCATCAGTGCCGGCAGAACCGATGACCCGGCCAGCACCCAGGAGGCGTGCTATTTGGCCAGCGGCCGTGCCAACCGCACCGGCGGCACCGGAAATGAACACGGTGTCGCCGGGCACCATGTTGGCAACGGCGGTCAAGCCAACGTAGCCGGTGAGCCCGGTCATGCCCAGTATCCCAAGATACAGCGACAGGGGCGCGCCAGGAATTTCCGGGACGACCTTGAATCCGGCGGCATCTTCTTGCACAACATCACGCCACCCGAACTGGTGGAGTACCACGGAACCCACAGGGAATGCGTCACTGGCCGACTCCACAACGCGGCCAATGGCACCACCTGTCATGGTTTCACCCAAGCCAAAGGGCGCCGAGTAGCTCTTGGCTGCGCTCATGCGGCCACGCATGTAGGGGTCAACGGAGATGAACTCATTGACCACGCGAATCTGGCCTGGGGCCAGTTCTCCCAATTCAATCTGCACGGTCGCGAAGTCGTTGGGGCGCGGCCATCCCACGGGACGGGCAGCCAGTTGAATTTGTGTACTGATGGAAGTGATCACGAGGTGACCTTTCATGTGGAGACTTTTGACGAGCAACGACTGCCAACTGGCGCCGCGCGTTCCCGCGGAGCATCAACGTGGCATATTATGTAATGACTGGTCCACTATATATTGGACCGAACGGTTCACAAAATGAGGGGTCCGATGGGACGCACACAGGCCTTCGACACTGACGAAGCAATTCGCGCCGCGCGCACGGTGTTCTGGGAACATGGCTACGAGGATGCCTCCCTCCCCGACCTTGAGCGTGCCACAGGACTGAGCCGCTCCAGCATCTACCACGCCTTCGGCAGCAAGCGCGGTCTCTTTGACGCCGCCATCACGAGCTACCTCGCCGAGATTATTGAGCCGCGGCTGCGCCCCCTCAACGCCCAACCCGTCGCCCCGGGCGCACTCAGCGAATACTTCACCGGCCTGCGTGCCGCCCTTGCCCGGCGCGATTCGCTGTCGGCCGGAAATGGCTGCCTGCTCCTGAACGCTGCCGGCGCTCCCATCGCCAATGAGTCCGCCGTAAGCCACGCCATTGCGGGCTACCGGCACGAGCTCAATGCCGCCTTGGTTCGTGGCATCGCAGCCCACCAGCCCAGCCTTGAGGAGAACGCCCGTCAGCAACTGGCAACAGTGCTCACCTCATTGGTTATTGCAGCCATGACACTGGCTCGAATAGACAATGCCCAGGCGCTGGCAACAGTGGACACGGCCCTGGCACTTCTTCAAGGATGAACACCCCACCAAAGCGGTAGTGTGATCTGGTATGAACTCGCAAGAGAAGTCCCCCGAAAGCACCGGCTCCGCGACAGGGCAGGTGGCAGCCCCGGATCCAGACGACGCGCGCAAACTACAGGGCTTCAACGAACTAAAAAAACAGTCGTGGAAGTACATAGCAAAACGCTCCCTGACCAAGTTCAGCGCCGACGGCTGCACTGACATGGCCGCATCACTGACCTACTACGGAGTACTGTCGCTGTTCCCGGCGATCCTGGCACTTGTTTCCATCGTGGGGCTGGTGGGCCAGGCCGAACAAACCACCAAGGTGCTGCTGGACTTGGTGAGCCAGCTCGGCGGCACGGAAATAGTGAAGACCATCCAGGACCCCATAGAGCAGCTGGCAAGCTCCCGGGCAGCAGGGTGGACCTTTGTCCTGGGCCTGCTCACAGCACTATGGTCCGCGTCGGGCTACGTGGGGGCCTTCAGCCGGTCCATGAACCGGATTTACGGCACCGATGAGGGCCGTCCAGTATGGAAGCTCCGCCCGGCACTGCTGCTGGTGACACTTGCTTCCGTGCTACTGGTGGCTGCCATTGCCCTGCTGCTGGTCGTCTCCGGACCCATTGCCAAGGTGCTGGGGGATGCCATTGGTGTGGGCGATACCGCCGTGACCATATGGGACACAGCCAAATGGCCCGTGGTTGGACTGCTCACCATTGCGCTCATCGCCATCCTTTACTACTACACGCCCAACGTGCAGCAGCCCAAGTTCCGCTGGATCAGCGTGGGCGCCACCGTGGCGCTCCTTTCCGCCGTGCTGGCATCGGCCGGGTTTAGCCTCTACCTGGGGAACTTTGCAAAATACGACAAAACCTACGGCACCATTGCCGGTGTCATAGTGCTGCTGCTGTGGCTGTGGATCCTGAATCTCGCGCTGCTCCTGGGGGCCCAAGTGGATGCCGAACTTGAACGCGGCAGGCAGCTCCAGTCTGGCATCAAGGCCGAAGCCCAAATCCAGCTGCCGCCCCGCGAGATTAGTGCCAGCCTGAAAAAGCAGGAGAAAGAGCTCCTACTGGTCACCGAAGGCAAGGAACTCCGTGAAAAGTTCGCTCCGGACTCTGAATTTGAAGAGCCCGCCACTAACCCGGAAAAGAAGGCCCTGCTGTGGCTGGCCGGCGCCGCGGCCGCCGTGGCCGCCGTCGTGACGCTGCGCAAGCATCGCCGCAAGGGCAGAACCACCCGCGAACAAACCACCTCCAAGGACTGAACTCATGGCGCATTTTGACCTTGTCATCATCGGCACGGGCTCCGGGAACTCCATTCCCGGCCCCGAGCTGAGCCACCTGCGCATAGCCATCGTTGAGGACAACCTCTTTGGTGGAACGTGCCTGAACGTTGGCTGCATTCCCACCAAAATGTTTGTCCATCCCGCAGAACTTGCCGACGCCGCACGGCATGGCCGGGCATTGGGCATCGACGCGCAACTCAACGCCGTGGATTGGAAGGGAATCCGGGACAGGATTTTTGCCCGCATCGATGCGATTGAGGCCGCAGGCAGGGCTTACCGTGAGGGTCCCGACTGTGCCAATGTGAGTGTTTTTGCCGGCCATGGCCGGTTCACTGCCCCCAAACACCTGAGCGTTTCCCTGCACGACGGCGGCACCGAAGTGATCACGGCGGAGAAGTTTGTGCTGGCGGCAGGATCCCGTGCCGTGGTGCCTGACATTGAGGGCTTGCTCGACCCCGGGGTCACTGTCCACACCTCCGACACCATCATGCGGATCGACGCACTTCCCGCCAGCATCGCGATAGTGGGAGGCGGCTTCATCGCGGCCGAGTTCGCCCACGTCTTCTCCTCGTTCGGGGTGGCCGTCACGCAAATTGCCCGGGGTCCGGCCTTGTTACGCAACCAGGACCGTGACGTCTCCGAACAGTTCACCCAGGAAGCCGCGGCCCGCTATGAGGTGCTGCTCGAGGCGAGTGTTGAACAGGTCACGGCGGGCGGGTCCGGCGTCGTTCTTGAGGTCAAGGGCCCGCATGGACACCGAACCGTCACTGCCGAGCTGCTGCTCATCGCCACTGGCCGGCAATCAAACGCCGATAGTCTGGGCGCGGAGGGCGCCGGCATTGCCGTGGACGACGCCGGGCGGGTGGTGGTTGATGAGTATCAGCGCACCAGTGCGGAGGGGATCTTCGCCTTGGGGGACGTGTCCAGCGCCCATCAGCTCAAGCATGTTGCCAACCATGAGGCGCGGGTGGTCCAGCACAACCTGACCCATCCCGGGTCCATGATGGCGGCCGACCACCGCTTCATTCCGGCCGCGGTCTTCGCCGATCCGCAAATTGCCTCCGTGGGGCTGACCGAGGAGCAGGCCGGCAGTCAGGGGATTCCCTATGCCGTGAACACCCAGAGGTACGCGGACATAGCCGCGGGGTGGGCCCGGGAAGACACCGACCATTTCCTGAAGGTGCTGGCCGATCCAGTCACCGGCCAGTTGCTCGGCGCCCACATCATTGGCCCGGAAGCGGCAACGATCATTCAGCCACTCATCCACGCCATGTCGTTTGGCCAGAGCGCCCATTCGGTGGCGCGCGGGCAGTACTGGATTCATCCGGCGCTGAGCGAGCTCGTCGAAAATGCGCTCCTGGGCCTGCCGGAACCGACCGGAGGGTAGCCACCAGGGCGCGCCACCGGCCCACGGCGACGCCGATGGCGTCGGGCGCGCTCGGCTGGCAGCAGTGCTTCCGCCGGGACGCAGAGCTCCAGCGGTGAGGCCTGCAGCAATTGTGGCGCGTTGCCGACCACGGGGAATGTCTCCTGGATTCGCCCCATCCATGCCGACCGGACACCGCGAACCCTGGTGGGAACCACTGAACGCGGCACCTAGTCCAGCTGTGGCTGAAGCAGCGCATGCCAGCCACAAGCAAAGGCGCCCGGCCGAGTTTCCCCAGCCGGGCCCCTGATCAAGGCGGACTCGCTCTAGTACGCCACGGTAAAGCGCTGGCGGCGGTGCGCAGGGCTCTCGATTTCATCCACCAGAGCTGCCGCAAGGTCGGCCCCGGAGATGTTCGAATTTCCGTCGGCGTCAACCAGGAGAACGTCTCCGCCAATACGGAATGTTCCCGTTGCCTCGCCCGGGACCCAGGCGCCAAATGCCGCGGCGGGGCTCACGTAGAACCAATCCAGCTCTCCCGCACTGACCCGCAGCGCCTCTAGCAGGGCCTCGCCGGTGGTGGCCTCAGCCAGGAACTCGACCGGGAAATCGCCATCCATGAGCTTAGGGCCGCCGGGGGCAACCAGCAACGACCCGGCCCCTCCCACCACACCAAGGCGCACGCCTGCGTCTTGGGCGAGCACGCTGAGTTCTGCAACCACACCTTCCAGCTTGCCTTCAAGATCTCCGCGCGGCGACAGCGTTTCAACCACCACATCGGCGTCGGCCACCACTTGGGCCAAGAAGTCGGGATCAAAGACGGATCCGGTCACGTAGTTGGCCCCCTTCACGGCGTCGGCGGGAAGGTTTCGGCTGTAGGAAGTCACCTCATGGCCGCGCTCCACCGCCACTCGAACAATGTTGCTTCCCGCATATCCGGTTCCACCCAAGACTTTGACTTTTGCCATGATGCATTCTCCTTGCTGAGTGAGCGTACTGACCCGACTGGTCAATGGTTACTAAAAGAGAGTAGCATACCAAAGGAGAGTTAGGCGCGTTGATATACTCAGGAGACCGGGAATGCCAAGGAGAAGAATATGACCGTTTTAGAGTGGGACCCCTATGACCGCAACTGCCCGTCCCGGCAGGTGCTGGACAGGGTTGGGGACCGTTGGACGGTGCTTGTGGTTGGTGCCCTCGCCGCAGGACCGATGCGGTTCTCGGAACTTGCCGAACGCGTGGACGGCGTCTCCCAGAAGATGCTCACCCAGACCCTGCGCAACTTGGAACGCGACGGGCTCGTTACGCGCACCATGTACGCCCAGATCCCGCCCCGGGTGGAATATGAGCTCACTGACTCTGGCACCACGCTGCAATTGCCCATGAAAGCGTTGGAGGACTGGACCAAGGAGCACATGCGGGGCATCATGGCAGCGCGCTATGAGTACGACCTTCACAAGGCTGAACTCCCGAAGCCGTAGTGGCCCGGCGGGCCACTACACAATGGGCCCGACCCGAAGGCGTTCTTGCCGGGACCACAGACATCTTCGCGCGATCGGATCTGGACTTTATCTCCGCCTGTGTCACCTCCGCCGACCCTGGCCTTCACTTTCACGGCCCCATCAGCAAGGACGGCACCTTGGAGGCGGCTACACCCTTCCAAGCCACCCTGACGTCCTCGGGCACCGGCGCGCTGGTGACTGTGCACCTTGGGCAACGCCTGAACTGATCCTGCGCGGCTCGCAGGAATCTCCTGCAGGTAGCCAGTCTGCCGCCCCTGCATGCGCCCCATGACGGCACCTTGTTCGCCCAGCGGGTCCTGGCGGTGACATTCGATCTTGGCACGGCTTTTGCCAGCGACTTTGATGCACCGTCGTGCGTGGTCCAGGAACTCGCGCTGAAACTGCTTCTGGATGAGGTGGTACGGATGCGGCCAATGCCGACGAAGAGGGTTGGCTTGGCACTGGAAGCCGGGATACTTTAGGAGCGGCCGCCGGGAGGGCCAACGAACAGCATGGTTGCCATGATGCCGCCCACGAACACCACGCTGAGCAGTGCCGGGCGGTTGAGCATCCAGCGCAATACCACCTGAACCCAGTGGCTGTCGCGGGGGTGGGCAGTGGCAGAGGTGCGCCATGCGCCGTCGAGCTTGTTATTCTTTTCCAGCCACCTGTCAAAGGGGATGGTCAGGTACGGGACAAAGGCAGTGGCCGCGGCGCCAACCATCAAGCGCTTGGGCCAGCGCTGGTTCAGGCCGACCAGGACCGCGGTGGTCACATAGCCAATGAACACCAGTCCGTGCGCGAACCCGCCCACCTTGACGGGCCAGTCACCTACTCCCACGCCATATTTGAGGATCATGCCGGTGATCAGCAACGTCCAGGTGACGGCCTCGGCGATGGCTACTGTGCGGTAAAAAGTGCGTGGCGACATGGGCTGTTTACAGTCCTCGGATAGGGGGTGACGTCAAGGGGCAAAAATGCCATGCCCAGCCTAGCGGTGATTGCTGGGAGAACTCTCAAGGCCCAACCGGCGCCGGCGGGTCCGGGCGGACTTCTCGCTGGGGCTTGTTGCCCCCAAACTCCAGCCGACGACGGCGAGCACGGCCTTGGCGGGGCACCTCACCGGGAGCGGGATGGGACCCAGCCGTGGAGTGTGCAGCCTGAGTAGCTCGCGGTATTCCGGCGGCAAGGTGGCAACAGCCGCTGCAAACAAAACCTTGTACCCGAGCTGTTGGGAACGCGGCAGGGGCGGGTTCCGGATGAAGGAAACGGTTTCAGCCACCCTTGCGTCGTACCGGAGCTCGGGGGTGTAGGCCGCCAGCTGTGCCCTTAATTCTTGGACTGTTACGGGTGGGCTTTCCACCTGCATGAGGGCCCCTGCCACAGCCCAGTCGGCCACATAGGCGTCTGGTCCGCCGGGGATCGGACCGCCGTAGCCCTGGTGGGTCGCCAGAAACGCCTGGGTGAAGGCCAGATGCACCCAGCGCAGCAGATCCGGATCGTTGGCGCCGTAGTGGCGGTCTTCACCGCTGTTGGTGGTGAAGGTGCCCTGAACATACTTATGGATTCTCAACACTTTCGCCGAAGCGTTCTGCGCTGCCGTGGTGTCGCCGTAGCTGACTGTGAAGATCCAGCGAATGGTTCCCGCCAGCCGGCCCAGCGGATCTGAGCGATAGTCGGAGTGGTCATGTACTCCCGCGAGCGCGCCCGGGTGCAGCGCTTGGAGCAGCAGGGACTGGATGCCCGCCACCAGGGTGGTCATGGAGCCGTGCACAGCCCACGCCGCCGTGCCCGGCCCAAAGTAGCCCCCGTCGCTCCCCTGTTCCAGGTCAAGTTCCCACTGCGGGATGGCCGCTGAGTTGTTGCTGAAGGTGCCGCGCAATTCTCTGCGCCAACGGCTCAGAACGTTTTCCATACACCTAGTCTGACCCATTGCCGGCGCGGATGCCCCGGAAATGCAGTTGGCGGTGAATTGTTGGTCATCGAATTGTGTCAGCGAAAAAGCGGGGCGTCCGGCCAATCCCATGCCGAAACCTCCAGCTCACTGCCCTCGATGATGTCTGGTGTGTCGGTCAGGACCTGGGTGGGGACAAATCCTTCACCCTCCCTGGGTGCCACCGCCATGGACGCCGGCAGGATGTGTCCTTGCGTGGTGGAGTTGGCACCCCAGGCCAGCATTGCCGTGGCCGTTGCACCCGGCGCCAGGCTGATGGGTGCCGGTCCCGGATCGGAAAACATGTAGGAGCTTCCATGGGTCAGCGTCACCGGAATCGGGGCGCCGTCGTCCGCGAAGAACTTGACGCCGGGATACCCCTCAACGGAGCACCGCGTGGCACTGGTGTTTGTCAGCAGGATGGTCATGGCACGGTGCCCCAAAGCGGCCTCGACCCGCCCCTTCATGCTGGCGGTCAGTTGCGCCACCGTGCACGGAGGTGCGGGAATGTACGACGGCGGCGAGTAGGTGGGTGGGCCGCTTGGTTCGTCAATGGGCGGTGGCGGCGGTTGCGGCCCCGCATAGTTGAGCTTGCCGCTGACCAGTGTTAGTCCCGTGCCCTTCTCCGCAATGAAGAAGTCAGTGACCACGGCCTCGCCGGGGGTGTAGGCAAGGGGTGTGCTGCGCAGGTACTCAAGGATGGGTTGGGATTGGCTGGAATCTTCCACCGTGAGCGTCAAACGCCGCTGGGGCTGCCCGTATAGGACTCGGGTGTCCACGTCGACGCTGCGTGCGGCGAACTGTGTGCCGAGTTGTGTCACCAGTTCCGTGAGCCCGGCCCCCAGGGCTTTTCCTGCGGTGGTTATGTGTGCCCGTCCCTGCGACACCAACAAGGCACCCACGTTAAGTTGTTTCGCAGCCAAGTAGGCGCCCACGGGTTTCAGGAATTGAAATCCGGTGGTTGTCACCTCCGCCACCCCGTCATGATCCATCATGGCCCGCTCCACCCCCGGGAGCGCGCCAATCTCCCGGGCAACGGCAAAGTACTGCGCCGTGATCGGTGCCGGGCCCTGGGAGCTGTACACCCCGGCCTCGGCCCCGGCGCCCGTTGCCTCGTCGGCGTCGGAAATGCCAACCTCCCACGCAAAGCCAAGGCGCTGCCCGGCCACGTTTTCGGCAAGTGCCTGCGCTGCGGCAACTGCCACATTGGTGCCCGTACCCTTGGACACCCGCAGTCGAATGGAGACGAGCCACGTGGATACATCATCGGCTGAGCGCGGGTGGTCCTTGGGGTCATGACCTGGCTGATTGAAGATCACCTTTACACCTGCCACGCCGTCGAGGGCTTTGGCGTACTCTCCCGCGGCATCCCCGGCCTCGCGCACGCTAGATGGCGGTTCATTCGGGCCCCAGCGGCAACCTGTCATGGCAAGAACCAGCGTGAGCGCCAGCCAGGTGGCCAGTAGTTTGCTGCGGTGTTTCACCAGTCCCCCGTGTCCTGCGATGCCCGTGTGCGTTGAGTCTAACTGGTCTGCCCCAGCCGGTGTGCCTTGCCTTGGATCGTGTCCATGACAAAGCCTGTTTGGAGGTTCACAATGAGAGTGAGGCCCTTGGCACTTTAGTCCTTGTGGCCGGAGAGAAGACAGCCATGAGCAACCCACCAGCACCCATAGACCCGGAGGAAGCGTCCCGATGGGGCCGGGAAGCCGCCACGTCCCGTGAACACAGCGAGACGGCAGCCGAGGGCACCGACGGCCTGGACATGCCGGAGATTCGCATGCATTCCCAAGTGGCAGCCGAGGGTCCCGAGGGCAGCAGCGAGTGAACGTTCCGCCCAGCATGCAATCCGCCGTCGCGTTGGAGACACTGCAGCTGCGGCGGCATAAGCTGTGACCATGACTAGTTTCAGTGTTTCCCGCAGCGCATTAATCCCGGCCACCGCGGAGGAAATCTATCCGTTGGTGATCAGCTTCCGGGAATGGATCAACTGGTCACCGTGGGAGGGCCTGGATCCGGCCATGCAGCGCACGTACTCGGGCCCCGTTGCGGGTGTGGGCGCCAAGTACGCGTGGAAAGGCAAGGGCAAGGCCGGGGCTGGCACCATGGAAATTGTTGAAGCCACGGAACCGTCCAGAATTCACATCCGGCTGGAATTCAGCAAGCCGATGAAGGCGGTGAATCCCACCACGTTCACGTTTGTCCCCGAGGGCAGCGGCACCCGCGTCACCTGGACCATGACGGGCGAAAACAAGGGCTTGGGCCGGGTGTTCATGCTGTTCATGAACATGGACAAGCTGGTGGGCGGCGACTTCGAGAAGGGCCTGGCACAACTCGCAGCAGCCGTGTCCACGCGCAGCTGAAGCGAATAGGGGTGAGTGCCAGTTTGCCTGTGGCCCACCGTGGAAGGTCATTAAGTTATCCGTCTCACTGGCTGCTGACGCGGCGCATGCCCCAAGGCCCGTGTGGCCAGCACCCTCTGGCATCACGTGCTGATGAGTTCCTAACCGTGCAGCGGCGGGTGCGCGTCCACCCGGGGGATGGCCAGCACCGGAACATGCTGGGTGGCCAGGAGCTTGCGGACCACGGAACCTGTCAGGACCTCATTGACGCCGGCCAACAGGCCGGGGCGCCGGGCACCCACCACAATGACGGAGGCGGAGGCGGCCAAGGCGAGTCTGCCAAGGGCCATGGCCGGATCCCCGCCGAGAACCCTCAAGGAATACTCCACCCCTTGGGATTGTGCCGCCGTTCGAAGAATGGGTTCAAGTTCCCGCACTGCCGACGCCGCCTCGTCCTCGGGATCAAGTGCCCGGTTCAAGGATCGGCCCATCGGGTTGCCGCTGGGATCCCATTCGATGAGGTAACTGCCCGGGTCTACATAGCCGGCCATGACACTGACGCCGGTCGCTCTCGCCAACGATACGGCGCAAGCCAGGACAGCAGGATCCTGCTCTGGCAACAGCCCCACCAGCACCGCCCCTGTGCTAAATAGAGGTTCCATGACGGACTCACTCCCTCTCCGTTCGGCGTCAACAGTGCTCAAGTTATGCCCTCATTCTTATGCACCGGGCACCAAAGGGGAAGTGCCATTTTGACGTGACGTCGCAAGTCCAGCCATTCCCGGGAACGCCGGTCGGCAGGCCTTGGGCTCGCCTTGGGGCGCACTCAGAGCCGGCCGGTGACCACCGTTCCCGCCAGTTCGTCGCCGTGGGAAAGGGTGGCAGTGAAGCCGTGGGACGTCATGATCGCGGCGCTCTCCGCGCCCTGCCGGACGCTGGTTTCCACCAGCAGGTATCCACCGGGCCGCAACCAGGCCGGGGCCAGGGCCGCGATCCGGCGTTGGATGTCCAAGCCGTCGGCTCCGCCGTTGAGAGCAGCATGCGGTTCATGCAGCCTGGCCTCCGGGGGCATGAACGCAATCTCATCTGTGGGAACGTAGGGGGCGTTGGCCACTATGACCTCCACCGTTCCGCGCAGCTTTTCAGGCAGCGGAGTAAACAGGTCGCCGCAGTACGCATGCCCATGGGCGGGCAGCACATTCTCGGCTGCGCAAGCCACGGCCGCCGGATCAATGTCTGCCGCATGCAAGTCCAAGCCGCCGAACTCGTGCGCCAGTGCTGCACCCACTGCGCCGCTGCCGCAACACAAGTCCACCACCGTTGGCCCTGTCTTAAACAATCCGGGTACCGTGCCGAGGCTGTGCAGAACCTCCAGGGCCTTGTCCACCAGGAATTCGGTGCGCACCCGGGGTACAAAGACACCCGGCGCCACGGCCATCCGCAGCCCATGGAAAGATGCCCAACCCACCAGATGCTCCAGCGGAATCCCTGACACCCGCCGCGCCACCATCCCCGCCAGCTCCTGCGGGCTGGCGGCCGCGTCCACCAGGATGGTGGCTTCATCTTCGGCGTACACGCAACCGGCAGCACGCAGGGCTGCAACTAGGCCTTCTGTGTCCAAAAGCGAAAATGGCTCCATGGCTTCCTTCGGTGTTGCCGCCCGGTGGCACTGCTGCGCGAAACCGGTCCGGGACTAGGGCAGAGTCAGGATCACCGGACCATCGGCGGTGATGGCGACGGTGTGTTCACTGTGCGCTGCCCTCTTGCCCTTGAGTGAGAGCAGGGTCCAGCCGTCGTTTGCGTGCTGGTAGTCATCGCACCCGCCGGCTATGAGCATGGGTTCGATGGCAATGACCAGGCCTTCGGTGAGCTTTATTCCCCGTCCGGGGCGCCCTTCGTTGGGGACCGGCGGTTCCTCGTGCATGGCGCGGCCAATCCCGTGTCCGCCATGGTCTGCCAACAGTCCGTAGCCTTCCCGGCGCGCCTGCTTCTCAATGGCGTGGCCAATGTGGCCCATGGTGTTGCCAATCCGGGCCGCCTCAATGCCCCGGGCCAGGGCGGCGTCAGTGGCGGCGATGAGGGCCACATCCTCCGGCCGACCATCCCCGACGGTGAAGCTGATGGCCGCGTCCCCACACCAGCCATCAAGGAATGCGCCGGCGTCAATGCTGACCAGGTCGCCGTCGGCCAGCTTGTACCCATGGGGGATGCCGTGAACCACGGCATCGTTGACGCTGGCGCAGATCACGCCAGGGAACGGAATGGGCGCCCAGCGCGGGTGGTAATTCAAAAAGGCGGGGACGGCTCCGGCGTCGCTGAACACGGAGGCGGCTACGGCGTCGAGCTCCTTCAGGCTCACACCCACACCGGCATGAGCCTTGACGGCGGCCAGGGCCCGGGCCACTATCCGGCCGGCCTCACGCATGGCCGCGATTTCTGCTGCTGTCTTGATCTTGCCCATGGCGATCCCCCGGTACTTCGCTCTTGACGGTGTTGAAACCACAGTACCCAAGGCCGCTACGCTGAGGAAATGACGTTCGACGCCGGCTCCCCCAACACTTTGTTCCTCACCGCCCTGCGCCCAGCCTTGGCGGAAGTGGCCATCGCAGAGAAGGCTGAAGGAATGGCTGCATACATGAAGTCGGCCATGCCGTATCTGGGCGCCCCCTCCCCCTCGGTGCGCAAGACCGTGCGGGCACTGGCCAAGGAACACCCCTTTAGTTCCGTAGAGCAACTCCGCGCCACCGTCACTGTCCTGTGGGACGGCGCACACTTTCGGGAGGAACGGTACGCGGCCATCATGCTCACCGACTCACGCCTGGCCCGGGGCGAGTTGGGGCTCCTGCCGTTTTACGCCGTCGTGATTGAGACGGGGCAATGGTGGGACTATGTGGATTCCGTTGCCCCGCGACTCAACGACCTTCTGCAACAACACCGCCAAACCATGGATCCGGTGCTGCGGGAGTGGAGCGAGCACCCGAATTTCTGGTTCCGGAGGGCAGCGGTCATCGCCCAATTGCCCGCCAAGGCGGCCACTGACACACAGCTGCTCAGCGACCTGATGGCACCCAATCTGGCAGAGCCGGAATTCTTCATTCGTAAGGCCATCGGGTGGGCGTTGCGCCAATATGCCAGGACCGATCCGCATTGGGTGCGCGGCTACGTTGCCCAGCATGAGAGTCTGCTCAGCCCACTGTCACGCCGAGAGGCGCTCAAACACCTGAACCCCTAGAGATCAGCTTTTTACCGCGGACGCATGCTGGTCAGGCTTGTTCCGCTTGAAAAGTTCACTGGTCTTCTTGTCCCACAGAGTGAGGTACAGGAGGCCCATCACGGCAACAACAACGGCAATGCTGCGCACCACTTCCATGGAAATCCACGGGAAGACGCTCAATTGGTCGGTGAGTGCGATCAGGATGAAGAACGCACTGAGATAGAAAACAGTGCGCAGCGGCCAACCGTCATTGATCCCTGTCGTGGCGAAAAACGCCAGCAACCACACCACATACCACGGCTGAATCATGGGGGCAAGCAGAACCACCGCGGTGAACGCCCAAGCCATGCGGCGCATCACGGCATGGCTGTAGCGCTGAGGTTCGGGCAGATCCGCGCCGAGCCCACCGGAAGGCCCCAACCGGATTTTAACGAAGGCCAAAGCCATGACAATCAAGATGGAAATGACTTGGGCGACTTTTTGAATGCCGTCTGCAATGGGGGTGCCGTCGCCACCCAACCAGTCCACCAAGGAACCCAGCGAGACTGAGCCAATACCCACCGGCGCGTACCAGTGCCAGATGGTGCCCGGGGTTTGAAGTGCCGCCAACCAGCCAAACCCAAGACCGTTTACTGCTCCCGTGGCCCCCATGACAGCCATGGAAATGCCTAGTGTTGCAGCCCAGAGAGCAAATTTACGCACCCACCCGGCTCTGGACCCGGCCCACAGCAACCCCACAAAGGGCAGCGCAATCAAGGTGATGGGCTTGATGGCGATGGAGGCTGTGACAAACAAAATACCCACCACGGCCCGTTTGGTGCTGGCGTAGTAGAGGCCAGCCACCACCAGACCCATCATGAGGGAATCGTTGTGCACGCTGGCAATGAAATTCATCAGTGTTACGGGGTTTAAAACGGCAAGCCACAGCGCCCGGTGCGGGTTGAATCCGTGGCGGGCTGCCAGTTTGGGCACATAAATGGCCAGCAGAACCACGCCGGCAAGACTTGCCAGCCGGAACGGAATCAAGGCAATTTCGGGGCTGTTGGCAGGTATCAGGACAGCCAAATGCTCCAGCCACAACCACAACGGCCCATACGGTGTTGGTGCTTCAGTCCACAGGGTGTCCGGGCCCAGCAGAAAGTAGTTGTTGAGCGCGGAAATTCCGTTGGTATAGGGGTCCAAGTCCTGCTGCATGAGCCGTCCCTGGCCAATGTAGGCGTAGGCGTCACGGCTGAAGAGTGGCAAGGTCAGCATCATGGGCGCCACCCACAATATGAGGGCCTTCCTCAACACAGGGCCGGCGTCGTCGTTCCAGCCGCTCAAGTGTTGGCTCAGGCGCAGCCATGCCCTGAACATCAGCAGTGCACCCAGGCACAGCAGAACTGTTGCACAGATGACTGCTGCCGGGGTGGTCCGCGCCAGAATAAACAGGGGCGTCCTGATGAGCACCGAACTGCTGGCCAGCCAGCCAACGCCCAAAGAGCCCAGCAGCAGCATTACGGAGCCTGCAAAGCCCTGCCAGATGGCTGAGGATGTGGTGCCGGTGCGAAAAGGCAGTTTTGCGAACACCCTATTCCTCGTCTCCGCCATGGCAACGTCAGTGCTGGTCAACAACAAACTCCTGAACTATCTTTGACCCTCGTGTTAGGCCCGCTCGGCGTTCACATGGGCGGGCGAACCCGGGGAATAAGTACCGGCTGCGCTAATATGAAAACAGCCAAGGACTCCGTTCTTGGCATTCTACCCACTCCAGCTGAGCATCTCCTAAGTACCTGGGCCAAGCACCAATCGCCGCCCACGGATTGCCTGTGCCCGGCTCGGTCCACCGCCACACCCAAGAAGGACTGGATCATCTCCACGGACACGTTTTTCTCCGCCCTTGCACGACTACGGGATGCGGTACTGCCCGCCCGGATCCAGAGCTGGCTGAAAACCCCCGTGGGCATGTGGAGCGTCTTTGCTCTGGTCCATGTGGTGTTCCTTTCATTTGCTGTCCTGCTGTCGCTGCGGGGGGAAGCATATAGCGACACGTTCATCTACCGGATCTGGGCTTCGATCGACTTCGATGAGACCCGTGTGCTTGGCCCGAGCCCCTGGGTTTACCCCATTTTGGCGCTGGTCCCCATGGCCGTGGCGTACATCTTTGGCGAGGGGCCCTTCCTGTTCATCTGGGTGCTGATGATTGCCGGCTTGAACACACTGGCCGTGGGCAAACTCACGAGTTGGGGCAAGAAGCGTGAAGCCATTCCGGCCGCCCTGTGGTGGATTTCCTTCACTACTTTGATGGCGTGGCTGGGCTTTGCCCGGGTTGACGGTCTCACGGCACCTGTGGTTCTCATAGCGCTGTCCATCGGCGTGGCCAGCCCCTTCCTTTCCTCTTTCATCCTCAGTGTGGCCACCTGGACCAAGGTCTGGCCTGCCGCCGTCGTGCTGGCGCTTTTCACTGTGGCGAAGCAGCGGGTCCGGGTGGTACTGGCTGGCATGCTGGTCACGGCGTTCGTGGTGGTGCTGGCAATGAGTATGAATTCAGGCCACAAACTTTTCAATTTCCTGCTGGAACAGGGCGACCGCGGCATGCAGCTCGAAGCCACGTTCACCACACCATGGCTGTGGATGAGCGTGCTGGGCATTGGCGACGCCCGCATGTACATGAACCAGGACATCAACTCCATGCAGGTGGACGGACCCGGCTCCGAGGTCATGAGTTTCCTCATGCAACCCCTGCTGGTGGCGGCGGCGCTGCTCGTGGCGGGCCTGATTTTCTGGGCCCTGCACACTGGCAAGCGTAGCGGTGGCGCCGACAGGACATCCCTGCTGCTCTTCGGCTCGCTCGCCCTGACCACTGCGTTCGTGGTGTTCAACAAGGTGGGCTCCCCCCAGTTCATGGTGTGGCTGGGGCCTGCTGTTGCCGTGGGTCTGGCCTACCAATGGAAGGCGTGGCGGGTTCCGGCCACCATGCTCATTGGCGTGGCCGTGCTGACGTTCCTTGTCTTTCCACTCTTTTACAACGAACTTTCCAACAACAGCCCCGTCATGGCTGCGGTTCTTACCGCGAGAAACGTGCTGTTGGTGATCTTGTTTGTGTGGAGCGTGCGCCAGCTGTTCCTGCTGGGACGCATCCCTGCACCGATTACCCCGCACGACGCCGAGCCCGCCACAGCGGTTGCCTACAGTGCCGCCGCATATGGTACCGCCGGGGAAGGGCCCAGGCCTTCGAAGACCGGCACAACGGGAGAGGCTGACGCTTCGCCCGCCACGCCAAAGTAGCCGATCGGCTGACTCGGCGAAAGAAGCGCGGCAATATCGGGGTTCACGGTACATTTGACGCGTGGCTATTAATAATGAACGCATTGTGTGGATTGACTGTGAGATGACCGGCCTGGACGCCGTCAACGACGCCCTGATTGAGGTGGCGGTGCTGGTGACAGATTCCGAGTTGAACATTTTGGGCGACGGCGTTGACGTTGTCATCAAGCCCAGCGACGAGGCCTTGGCGCAGATGGGCGACTTTGTGCGCGACATGCACACCTCGTCGAAGCTGATTGAGGAGCTGGCCGGCGGCACCACCATGGAAGATGCGCAGGCGCAGGTGCTGGCGTACATCCAAAAGTATGTGCCCCAGCCCAACAAGGCCCCGCTGGCGGGAAACTCCATCGGCACCGACAAGGTGTTCCTCAGCCGTGACATGCCTGAGCTTGTGGAGCACCTGCACTACCGGGTCATCGACGTTTCCACCATCAAGGAACTCTCACGTCGCTGGTACACGCGCGCCTACTTCCAGTCGCCGCCCAAGACCGGCGGACACCGCGCCCTCGGCGACATCAAGGACAGCATCAACGAACTCAAGTACTACCGTGAAGCCGTCTTCGTGCCGGCGCCGGGGCCCGATACCAACACCGCCAAGAAGATTGCTGCCAACTACCAGGCCTAGATTTCCCGTATTTCCGGGAGATTTCCGCCACAAAAACGCGATCTAGCTCACAAAAAAGGCAAAAGAGCCTGTTTTGGTTTTGACCACCCCGCAGCTCGTGTAGACTATTCGACGTTGCCAAAAGCGCAGAGGACATTCCAAAAGGATGTTGCTGTGGTTGAAGCGGACATGGTGGGATTAGCTCAGTTGGCAGAGCGCCTGGTTGTGGTCCAGGAGGTCGCGGGTTCAACCCCCGTATCTCACCCCGAAAAGCGGTTCTGTAGGAATCGCAAAAACACCCCGGTCATTTGATCGGGGTGTTTTTCATTGCCATCAAAGATGCATTTCGTGAGCCTGAATCCCGAGCATGAAAAGGAAGCCGTCATGACCATCCTCCCCGTAACCATTTTGGGTGAGCCCGTGCTCCACCGCCGCGCCGATGAAGTCAAGGCTTTTGACGAGGACCTCAAGAAGCTCGTGGCGGACATGCACGAAACCATGGATGCGGCCAATGGCGTTGGCCTGGCCGCCCCACAAATTGGTGTGGGCCTGCGCCTCTTCACCTACCAAATGGAGAACGACGACGACGTTCCTGCCCGCGGCGTGGTGGTGAACCCCACGCTGACGGTGGGAAAGATCTCCGGCAACACCCCCGATCCCGATGACGAAGTAGAGGGCTGCCTGTCGGTGCCCGGCATCGACTTCCCGCTCAAGCGGGCCGAATGGGTGCGGGTGCGCGGATTCGACGTAGACGGAAACCCCCTGGATTTTGAAGCCACAGGCTGGTTTGCCCGCTGCATGCAGCACGAATACGACCACCTGGACGGCAAGCTCTATGTGGACAGGCTCAACGCCCGCTACGCCAAGAAGGCCAAACGTTCAGCCAAGAACAAGGGCTGGGGCGTGCCCGGTCTGACGTGGATGCCCGGTGTGGACCCGGACCCGTTCGGCCACTAGTCCCCAACTCCCTGTACAGCCGGTGCGCCAAATGTGGTGCAGCTCCCATGAGGCATATCTCACGGGATTATGCACTGCATATTTTGTTTGTCCATTGGCTGGTATGGAGTAGCTTGGCATAGAGATTATTCTGCACTTTTTGTCGACCCGGCCAGTTCCCTCATGAATGACGGCCACAAGGGGGAACCATGTCCAGCACCAGCACTCCACACTCAGGCCCCAAGGCCATTCCGCGCAAGGTGATTGGCCTGGCCGTAGCCGGCGCAGTGGGTGGCTTCCTCTTCGGTTTTGACTCCTCGGTGGTCAACGGTGCCGTCGACGCGATCCAGGGCGATTTCAAACTGGGCGACACCCTCACCGGCTTCGCCGTGGCCATTGCACTTCTTGGCTGCGCGGTGGGCGCGTTCATGGCTGGCAAGATCGCCGACGCCAAGGGTCGCATCCCCGCCATGAAACTTGGCGCGGCGCTCTTTTTGATCAGCGCCTTGGGAACCGGACTGGCCTTCAACGTCATCGACTTGATCTTCTGGCGGTTGGTGGGCGGTCTGGGCATTGGCTTGGCCTCGGTGATCGCCCCAGCCTATATTTCCGAGATTTCCCCGCGACGCCACCGCGGACGGCTGGCTTCCTTGCAGCAGCTTGCCATCACCATTGGTATCTTCGCCGCCCTGCTCTCCGACGCATTGTTTGCCAATGCTGCCGGCGGTGCCGCTCAGGAGCTGTGGCTTGGGCTTCCCGCCTGGCGCTGGATGTTCCTGGCCGGCGTTGTCCCGGCAATTGCCTATGGCTGGATTGCCTTTGTGCTCCCCGAGTCCCCACGCTTCCTGGTTCTTCAGGGCAAGGAAGAAGAAGCCACAAAGGTCTTCAAAACCATTGCCCCGGATGACGACACCGAGCGCAGCATCCGCGAGATCAAGGAAGCCGTCAAGGAAGATTCCCTCTCAGCCAAGAAGGGCTCCCTGCGAGGCAAGCGGCTTGGCCTCATGCCTGTTGTGTGGATAGGTATTATCCTCTCTGTGCTGCAGCAGTTCGTTGGCATCAATGTGATCTTCTACTACTCCACCACGTTGTGGCAGGCAGTGGGCTTCCAGGAGAAGGACTCACTGACCATCTCGGTGGTAACGGCTGTGGTCAACATTTTGGTGACACTGGTGGCCATTGCCCTGGTGGACAGAATCGGGCGCCGCCCCATCCTGCTCACGGGTTCCATTGGCATGGCCGTCTCCCTGGGCACCATGGCGCTTGCCTTCTCGGCTGCAACCGGCAGTGGCTCGGACATCAGCCTCCCGGGCGCCTGGGGACCCATTGCCCTGGTTGCCGCCAATGTGTTTGTGGTCAGCTTCGGCGCGTCGTGGGGGCCGCTGGTTTGGGTGCTCCTGGGCGAGATCTTCCCCTCACGCATCCGTGCCCGCGCCCTGGGTTTGGCAGCCGCAGCCCAGTGGGTGGCGAACTTCCTGATCACCTTGACGTTCCCGGCCATGGCCGCCGCATCATTGCCGCTGACCTACGGCATGTACGCCCTCTTTGCTGCCGCATCGTTCTTCTTCGTCATGTTCAAGATCCCCGAAACCAACGGCATGTCCCTGGAACAGGCCGAGACGTTGTTTGTGAAGAAGCCCAAGGCCGAACAGTAACGTTGCCGCTGCCCCGCACTTATGCGCAGAACCCACCTTGGGTTCTGCGCATAAGTGCTTCTGCGCGGAACCCAAGCCGAGTTCAACGCATAATTTCACGACACATGCGCTACAAACCATGCGTGGCTGTAAGACCGAGTGGTGCCAGTGCAGTGCTCAAGGGTTCGCTAAACTAGCCCAATGACCTCCCGCACCGCCATGAGCCCAGAGCAGACACTTGACTACTTGGGCGTTGCCCCAGAAGATCGGGCCGACTGCCTGGCACTGTTGCAAGCCCCGCTCAGCCCGGCCGCGGCCACAGTGCATGAGCACCTTGTGGCGCGCCTTGGCAGTGCAGATGAATCGGTGCCGGAGCTGGGCACCGATGACCTCCCCGTGACGGAGCTGGATTGGCTGCGCGCCATGCTGGACTTTGTCCCCACCATCCTGGAGTGGCACGCGGGGCGCAACATTCCCGATGCCGTCTCCCGCGCCTCGTTGGCCGATTTTGGCCGCAACATGGCCATCAACCGCCGCGTCCACAACCGGTTCGGCATGGACACCTACAAATGGCTCAACCACCTTTTTTCCGGCCGCATCTACCAGTTGGGCCGCCTGCAGTACTTGATCCACCAGCCCACGGCCGCCATCCCCGGGGTCGCTGCCGGTGAATGGATCCTGGGTATTCACATCCCCGAGGGCGGCGGACTGGGTGCGGCGGTGGTCAATGACAGCCTGGCCCTTGCCCGTCCGTTCTTTGCCGAACACTTCGCGGACCAGCCGGTCGCCACAGCCAACTGCGAGTCCTGGCTGCTGGATCCCTACCTGGCCGAACAGCTGGAACCCGGTGCCAACATTGCCGCCTTCGCAGCGCTGTTCACCCCCTACGGTGAACCCCGCGACGAGCCCACTGACGCCGTCTACTTCACCTTCCGCACCCGCAGCATGGAAAACCTGGATGCCCTGCCGCGGGCCACGGCGCTGCAAAGGATTGTGCTGGAGCGCATCGACGCCGGAGGTGCTTGGCAGCTGGGCTTCGGTTCCCTGGAACTGCCCCGCTAGACTGCATCACCCAGCCGGCGCCGTCCGTTAACACCCGCCCCGCCAACGTGGCGCTGCGAGAGTTGCCAGGCGCCGCCGTCGTCCCTGCCAACTTGCTGCCTGCGCACTGCGGTAAACTTGATAGTTGGTGTCCTGCCTCTGCTTGAACATTCTTTTCGCCGCTAGAAAGTAGTCTTGTGTCCTCTCCGGCCCAATCCCCCGCCCGTGCCACCGAAATTACCGGCCAGGCGGAACGTCGTCGAACCTTCGCCGTTATTTCGCACCCTGATGCGGGCAAGTCCACGCTGACGGAAGCGTTGGCGTTGCATGCCAAGGTGATTGGAACTGCCGGCGCCACCAACGGCAAGTCCAACCGCAAGGACACGGTCTCGGACTGGCAGCAGATGGAGAAGGACCGCGGCATCTCGATCAGCTCTGCGGCGCTGCAGTTCTCCTACCGCGACACCGTCATCAACCTGCTCGACACTCCCGGCCACGCCGACTTCTCCGAAGATACCTACCGTGTGCTGGCGGCCGTTGATTGTGCCGTCATGCTGGTCGACGCCGGTAAGGGTCTGGAAACACAGACCATGAAACTCTTTGAGGTCTGCCGCCAGCGCAACCTGCCCATCATCACCGTCATCAACAAGTGGGACCGGCCCGGCCTGGATCCGCTGGAACTGATGGATGAAATCACCGAGCGCACCGGGCTCACACCCATGCCGCTGACCTGGGCCATCGGTATTGCCGGCGACTTCCGTGGCGTGTGGGACATCCGCCGCAACGAGTTTGCCAAATTTGCTCGCAACAGCTCGGGCGCACAGATCGCACTGACCGAGTACATGACCCCCGAGGCGGCCGCTGAATCCGAAGGAGACGCCTGGGACGACTCCATTGAGGAAGCAAGCCTGGTGGTCGACACCGACGCACCGCTGGATTTGGAGGCGTTCTACGCAGGCAAGGCCACTCCCCTGCTGTTCTCCTCTGCCGCGCTGAACTTTGGTGTGAAGCAGATCTTGGACACCCTGGTGGATTTTGCCCCGCCAGCGTCACCGCGCCCCGATGTGAGCGGCGAGACCCGCCCCGTGGAAGCACCGTTCTCGGGCTTTGTGTTCAAGGTTCAGGCCGGCATGAACCAGGCGCACCGCGACCACGTGGCCTTTATCCGCGTATGCTCCGGCATGTTTGAGCGCGGCATGGTTGTCACCCAAACCCGCACCGGCAAGTCCTTTGCCACCAAGTACGCACAGCAGGTCTTTGGCCGCGACCGTGAAGTCATTGACACAGCCTTCCCTGGCGATGTTGTTGGCCTGGTCAACGCCTCCACCCTGCGCGTGGGCGACACCTTGTTCGTTGAGGAGCCGGTGGAATACCCGGCTATTCCGCTGTTCGCCCCCGAGCACTTCCAGGTGGCACGCTCCAAGGACCCCAGCAAGTACAAGCAATTCCGCCGCGGCATTGAGCAGCTGGAGCACGAAGGCGTCATCCAGGTGCTCCGATCAGACCTGCGCGGAGACCAGGCACCCGTGCTGGCGGCCGTGGGCCCCATGCAGTTTGAGGTTGTTGAGGACCGCATGCACCACGACTTCAACGCCCCCATGCGCTTGGAGCGCCTCCCCTACACCCTGGCCAGGCTCACGACGCCGGACGCCGCAGCCACGCTGAGCACTGTCCACGGCGCCGAGGTGCTGGAGCGCAGTGATGGTGAATTCCTGGCCCTGTTCAACGACATTTGGGCTATGCGCCGGGTCGAAAAGAACTACCCGGAACTGCCCTTGACCGAGATCGGCACCAAGCGCGAGTAGCGCCTGCCTGCGCTAGTTGAGGTAGCCACTGGCCAGTGCCGCTTGCGTCGGGCAGCGGCCCAGAACGTTTTCCATGGCTCCTTTCTCGGCCGGAGTCACCCAGAGCTGGTAGGCGGCCTTGACCGATATTTGCCGGGCCACATAGTGGCAACGGATTTTTTTTGACGGCGGCAGCCAGCTGGCGGCATCGGCGTCGCTCTTGTCCTGGTTGGCCTCCCCGTCCACTGCCAAGAGGTTCAGCGGATCATTGGCCAGGCTCTGCCGTTGCAGCGGCGTCAGGGCTGCGGCTCCCGTTTGCCAGGCGTTACTCAGGGCCACCACATGATCAATTTGGACAGCCTCGCTGGTGTCCTTGCCGCGTTGGAATTGCACGGTCGTGCCGGTGTACGGCTCCTTCAGCGTGCCTGATGCCACAAGACACGGCGATCCGGCAATGAATTGCACTGCCTGCAGATCACGGCGCAGGACGTCGTTGCGGGTGTCGCAGCCGTTGGCGTCAGCATCCAGCCACGCTTCACCAAAAGCACTGCGCTGATAATCATTGCGTGGCGCTTTGCCTTTGACCTGAAGGGTTTCCAGGACGGCCAAAGCCGTTGCTGGCGTCAAAACCACTATGGGCTGGCCCAATGCGGGCGACGGCGTGCTGACAGCAGGCGCTGGACCGGCATCCGGTGTGAACGGCCAATGACCCGCGCTGTGCAACCAGCCAACCAAAACCACCAACACCACCACAGCCAACAGGACAGCTGCCCGCACGGGCGCCCGCTGCGCCTTATCTGTGCGCCGCTGAGTGAACTCTTGTGCATGCCGTGCCATGGGACATCCTCACCAACTGACCCGCCCCAGCATGAACCCCGTCCCTCCGTGTTCGGCGAAACCTGGACAGCGGCGTCTTGGCAGCCGGAGCGTTATAGTGCCGGTAACTCGGTCACTTTAAGTTTAGAAGGTTGCCCGGGATGGTGGAGCCGGTTATCCACAGACCTCTTATCCTTGGCAGACAACCCGTTCACAATGGCCACGGCCAACCATCTTTCAAGAGATTCCGCGTCTACTGACCGTAGCTGCGAGATGCATGGTTGCACACGGGTTTTTGTGCCTGCGGTCAGCACAAAATTCGTATAAAGCTGCCCACTACCGTTTTCGCGGCCGACCCGCCAAGCCCCGGAGCGGAGACAAAAAAGGCGTGCCCGCCCCGTACAAAAACAGGGAAAACACGCCATGAAGTTGGATAGGGCAGCCGATACGCCGGGTTTTGTCATCCGCCGCAGTTACCCGCGGCGGAGAGGCAACCATCCATCTACGAACGCCGTTGCCGACGCCCTCTAGCAGCCTACCCAGACACTCGGGCGAACAGCCCTCAAACATGCCCTGTCTGGCCTTGCTCCGGGTGGGGTTTACCTAGCTTCCCTAGTCACCTAGGGAACTGGTGGTCTCTTACACCACCGTTTCACCCTTACCTGCTCCAGCCGTTGCCGTGCAGGCGGTCTATTCTCTGTGGCACTGTCCTGCGGGTTACCCCGAGTGGGCGTTACCCACCACCCTGTTCTGTGGAGCCCGGACGTTCCTCGAGCCACTTGCGTGACGCGCGGTTGCCCAGCTGCCCTATCCAGTGGTCAAGTCTACAGGGCGAGGGGCCACAAACGAGCGCAGCGAGTTTGGGGTGCCCTGTGGACGCTAGCTGCTTGGGCGCCCTGCGGGGAACGCACCCACGGTGGGCCGGCATGCAAAAGGCGGGTCCGGCGTCGAACGTGAATGTTCGACGCCGGACCCGCCTTGAGTGCGAAACGCTAGACCAGAGCTGCTGCCTGCGGGGCAGCGGCGTCGAGTGCTGGGAAGGCGCGCGGGTGAACCCCGGCCATTTCCTCCATGACGCGGACCACCTGGCAGCTGTAGCCGAATTCGTTGTCGTACCAGACATACAGCACCAAATGCTTGTCGTTGCTGATCGTGGCCAGGCCGTCCACAATGCCGGCGCGGCGGGAGCCAACAAAGTCGCTGGAGACCACTTCGGGCGAGTCGATGAAGTCGATCTGCTTGCGCAGGCCCGAATTCAGCGACATGTCGCGCAGGTACGTGTTGACCTCATCCTTGGTGGTGCCGTTTTCCAACGTCAGGTTCAGGATAGCCATGGACACGTTCGGGGTGGGAACGCGGATGGAGTTGCCGGACAGCTTGCCCTCAAGCTCGGGCAGGGCCTTGGCCACGGCCTTCGCGGCGCCCGTTTCGGTCAGCACCATGTTCAAGGCGGCCGAGCGCCCGCGCCGGTCACCCTTGTGGAAGTTGTCCGTCAGGTTCTGGTCATTGGTGAAGGAGTGCACCGTCTCCACATGGCCGTGGACAATGCCGTACTTGTCGTTGAGGACCTTCAACACGGGGGTGATGGCGTTGGTGGTGCAGGAGGCGGCCGTGACTATCGTGTCGTGGTCGGTGATGGTGCCGTGGTTGATGCCGTGCACAATGTTCTTCAGCGTGCCCTTGCCCGGGGCCGTCAGCAGGACCTTGGCCACGCCGCGGCTCTGCAGGTGCTGGGACAGGCCCTCCTCGTCGCGCCAGCGGCCCGTGTTGTCCACCACCAGTGCGTCGTGAATGCCGTACGCCGTGTAGTCGATGGTGGCGGGGCTGTCCGAATAGATGACCTGGATGGATGTGCCGTTGGCCAGGATGATGTTTTTGTCTTGGTCAACGGTGATGGTGCCGTTAAACGGGCCATGCACGGAGTCGCGGCGGAGCAGGCTGGCGCGTTTGGTGAGATCGGCGTCGCCGCCCTTGCGCACCACGATGGCACGCAAGCGCAGGCCGTGGCCGCCGCCGGAGTGTTCAATGAGGATCCGGGCCAGCAGGCGGCCAATGCGGCCGAAACCGTAGAGAACCACGTCAGTGCTGGTGCGCTCGTCGGCGCCAAAGCGATTTACGACGTCGGCCAGTTCAGCGCGCAGGAACGTCTCAAGGTCGCCCTCGTCCGAGGCCTTGAAGTTTGAAAGGAGCCGGGCCAGGTCAAGTGAGGCGGCTCCCAATTGCAAGGTGCCAAGCACCTGGAGCAGCGGCAGGGTTTCTTCCACGGGAAGTTCCACGTCGTCAACCTGGCGGGCAAAGCGGTGGGCCTTGAGCAGGCTGATGACGGACTGGTTGATCAGTGACCGGCCATGGATGCTGGTGAGAACATTGTTGTCCCGGTAGAGCCTGCCGATGAGCGGAATCATTGCTTCCGCCATGGACTCACGCCCAATCCAGGAATCCAAGATTGTGTCGCAGTTGTTTGTCACGAGTTGTTGCACCACGTAAGTACCCTCTTCTAGCTCAAAACACCCTTGGTTCAAGCCAAAACCAGTGTGACAGCGCGCCGAGGCTACGCGCGAGTTCAGTGATTCAATTCACTAGACCGGTCTACGCCCACACCCGCCGCCGCCTCGCGAACGGGCAGTAGTTGCTGATGTTTGCGCCCAACATCAACAACTGCTCCCCGTTCACCTGGCGCACGGTGTGGAATGTGAGCGCAGAACCGGCCGCTAAGCTCAAGTGTGCTCATTTTGCTTCCCCCTTCCGAAGGTAAGACCCCCGCCGATGCAGGAACTCCTGTGGATCTGGCCGAACTCAGTTTCCCCGAGCTGACACCAGCAAGGACTGAGGTGGCGCTGGCGTTGGCTGCCGTCTCCGAACAGCACGACGCGCTGAGCCAGCTGGGCGTCGGGGCAACGTTGGCCCACGAGGTGCACCGCAATACCAGGTTGGTCCAGGAGCCGGCAGCCCCGGCCCACACCATTTACTCGGGAGTGCTCTTTGATGCCCTGGGGTACGGCAGCATGACGGCAGGACAAAAGAAGAAAGCCGACTCCACAGTGATGGTCATTTCAGGTCTTTGGGGTGCCGTGCGCTTTGGCGACAGTATCCCGGCCTACCGACTGTCGATGTCTGTTGGGCTGCCAGGTCTGGGCAAGTTGGCCAGCTACTGGAAGCCAAAGCTGGCCCAAGCACTCAATGCTCACGCCGAGGGGCACCTGCTGGTGGACTGCCGCTCCAGCAGCTACGCGGCAGCGTGGGCGCCGGACGCGGCATGCACAGTGGCCATCAACGTTTTCACCGAACGCGACGGCACCCGCAAGGTGGTTTCGCATTTTGCCAAGCACACGCGAGGGGAATTGGCGCGGCACCTGATCACCCGCCGCGGCAATGCCCCGGAAACGCCGGCGCAGCTGGCCAAGGCGGCCGGCGAAAAATGGGCCGTGGAGTTGGTTGCCGGCACGGCCCGCAAGGCACACGCGCTGAACATCATTCTGACTGGCTGACAACTCGCTCCAAACGCAACTGGCCCGCAGTAGTGGTTGAAAATTCGCGAAAATCGCGGCTTTTTCGACCACTACTGCGGGCCAGTTGAAATTAAGGCCTTAGCCCCACTCCTCCGAGCGGACCAGGATGGCACCGGAATCAGGGCAGAACACAATCGTGTCCGGTGCGGCCTTCTTGATCTCCACCAAGTCCCCGGCACTGAGGTGCATGCCTGATCCTTCCGATTTTCCGTGGAACAACCGAGCGGCACCCACCCCATATTTGGCCAGGGAACGCTCGTAGATGGCCAGCAGTTCAGGGGCAAAGGTGGCGGTCAATTCGGCACGTTCAGCCAAGGTGGCATCGCGCTCCATTTTCAGGGCACCGAGTTTGCTGCGTAGTTCATCAACTACTTCATCAAGCACCGACTGCATCTGCTTCACCAGGGCAAGTTGTGCGCCTTGGCGTGCCGTTGCTTCCTCGAACGCCTCCATGATCTCCAGCTCGGTGTCTTCGAGCTCGCCGCGGCGCTTGTTCAGCGACACCAGCTCACTCTGAAGGGCCATGAGATCCTTGGACAGGCCCGTGCCGCTGTTGAGTTTGGCGTCGTCGCGCTCAATGCGCGCCACCACGGCTGCCACGTCATCTTCAGCCTTTGTCAGTGCCCGCTGGGCATCGCTGACGGCCGTGTCCAGGACCACCAGATCACTCTTGGCCACGGTGAGGCCTGAGTGAAGATCAGGAAGCCTGGGGTCTTCCTTCAAGGCCTTGGCTTGAACATCTAGAGCCCGTAATTTGCCATCCAGTACTTGGATATCCAGCAATCGCATCTGCTCTGCCGGTGCTGCCTTAGCCATGTAATTCCTCCTGCTACATCAAGTGGGTGGTGCAATCCTTATGACAGCCTAGTTCCCGGGCGTCAGTATGAAGTCCCATGGGTCCGTGTTGGTTTGGCTGACAACCAATTCGGCTTCAAAACCTTGGTCTGCAAGCACGTTGCCCAACGCCTTGGCCGCCGCCGGCAGCCAGAGCCACTCGCTGGCAAAGTGTGAGAGATCAATCAGATATGGTTTGCCGTCCACCCGGGCCTCACGGGCTTCCGACGCCGGATGGTGGCGTAAGTCTGCCGTGACAAAAACGTCGGCGTCGCTGGAACGCACGGCATCAAACAAGCTGTCCCCGGACCCGCCACACACGGCCACCTTGCGGACCAGGGCATCCCTGTCCCCCGCAACCCGGACGCCGCCAGCCACGGCTGGCAAGGTGAGGAACACTCGGCCGGCCAAATCGCCCAGTTTTTCAGCACCAGGCAGCAGGCCCACCCGGCCGATGCCCTCTTCGACCAAGCCATGGGCTGCGGGCATCAGCGGCTGGACCTCACTGAGTCCCAGGACATCGGCCAAAACATCTGAAACACCTCCTACGGCGCTGTCGCCGTTGGTGTGCACTGTCAGCAGGGCGCAGCCGCCTTCGATCAACCGGTGGATGGCCCGCCCCTTGCCGGACGTTGCGGCTACTGAATTAACGCCTTTCAGCAACAAGGGGTGGTGGGTGATGAGCAGTTGGGCACCCCACTCGAGGGCCTCATCAATAACTTCCAGGGTGGGGTCCACGGCAAACATGATCCGGTCCACTTCGGCTTCGGGCCGGCCCACCACCAGGCCAACACGGTCCCAGTCTTCGGCAAGCGATTCAGGCCAGAGCTCTTCCACCGCCAGCAAAACATCGGCAAGCACGGGTGTTTCCAAACCCTCAGCAGTGCCGGGCTCAAGAAGCTCCGTGTCAGGTTCCGTGTCAGCGATCTCCACGCCCTCAGTGGATTCGCCCGGGGATTCCTGGCGTTCCGCGTCTTCGCGTCCTGCGTCTGCGTCTTCCGCGTCTGGAACAACGTGGGGCTTGGGAAAAGTTGGTTCCATGCTCATGCTTCTACTTTACTGGCGTGCAGCCCCTGCGCGGCGCGGGAATGGACGCGGCGCTGGATGACTTATAAATAGACATGAAGACTTTTGTATTAGGTGGCGGTTGTTTCTGGTGCTTGGACGCCGTATATCAGATGACCAGGGGGGTTGAATCGGTGGTGTCCGGATACACCGGCGGCGCGGTGCCCAACCCCAGCTATGATCAGGTCTGTTCGGGCATGACTGGACATGCTGAGGTAGTGTCGGTGACGTTCGATGAGGATGTCATCCCCGCTGACATCATCTTGGACATGTTCTTCACCCAGCACGATCCCACCACATTGAACAGGCAGGGATACGACACCGGAACCCAGTACAGGTCCGCCATGTTTTACACCGATGCCGAGGATGAGGCCGCCTTCCGGGATGCCATTGTGCGCAACCAGCCCAATTGGCGCCACCCCATAGTGACCGAGGTGACTCCTCTGGGCCAGGTGTACCAGGCCACTGCCGACCACCAGAATTTTTACGCACAGCGTCCCGAAGTGGGATATTGCCGGGTTATTATCGACCCCAAGATTGCAAAAGTAAGAAAACATTACGCCCAGTGGCTCACGGCCTAGGAACCGGCAGAACCGCTGGTTACGCTGTGAATTAGCACCCATCCACGCGCGCATTTGGATCAACTGAGCTCGTGACGACTTCTTGAGAGTAGGACCTTACATGGCACGGATTTATGACAACGTCACGCAGCTTGTGGGCGGCACCCCCCTGGTTCGACTGAACCGCCTGACGGCGGGTTTGAATGCCACTGTGGCAGTCAAGCTCGAGTTCTACAACCCTGCCAACAGCGTCAAGGACCGGATCGGTGTTGCCATTATTGACGCCGCCGAAGCGTCCGGGGAGCTCAAGCCCGGCGGCACCATTGTGGAAGGCACCTCCGGCAACACGGGAATCGCCTTGGCCATGGTGGGCGCTGCCCGCGGCTACAAGGTCATCCTGACCATGCCGGAGACCATGTCGACCGAACGCCGGGTCATGCTGCGCGCTTATGGTGCTGACATTGTCCTGACCCCGGGCTCCGAAGGCATGCGCGGCGCCGTGGAGAAGGCCAAGGAAATTGTGGCCAGCACGGAGAACTCCATCTGGGCCCAGCAGTTCGCCAACCCCGCCAACTCGGCCATCCACTTCGCCACCACTGGCGAGGAAATCTGGGACGACACCGACGGCGCAGTGGACATCTTGGTTGCCGGCGTAGGCACCGGCGGTACCATCACCGGTGCCGGCCAGCTCCTGAAGAAGCGCAACCCCAATGTGAAGGTTGTTGCTGTGGAGCCGATTGATTCGGCCATCCTCAATGGCGGCACACCCGGACCGCACAAGATTCAGGGCCTCGGCGCGAACTTCATCCCCGAGGTGCTCGATCAGGACATCTACGACGAGGTTCTGGACGCCACCTTGGAAGATTCCGTGGCCACGGCACGCGCCCTGGGCAACCAGGAAGGCATCCTGGGCGGCATCTCAGCCGGCGCCGCCGTGTGGGCAGCCCTGGAGCTGGCCAAGCGTGAAGAGAACGCCGGCAAGCTCATTGTTGCCGTGGTTCCCGACTTCGGTGAGCGCTACATTTCCACGGTTTTGTACGACGATATCCGGGGCTAATCCCCACACCAGGGCCCGCACAGCACAGATTGTTCCCGCATCATTGACGCCGCAGCGTCGATGATGCGGGTCTTCTGGTCTGTGGGCCCGACCGCATTGCGAACTCCGCCGAAGAAGAACGACGGCGACCAACTGAAAGAAGTCTGTGGGATTTATCGGCAGAATACGTGAAGACCTAGAGTCGGCCCGGTCACATGACCCCGCCGCTCGTGGTTCCATGGAGAATTTTTTTGTCTACTCCGGCCTGCACGCCATTTGGATGCACCGGCTGACACATAAGATGTGGGCCAACCCAGGGCTGCGCTTCCCCGCCCGGGTGCTGTCGCAGCTGACGCGTTTTGCCACGGGCATTGAGATTCATCCCGGTGCCACCATTGGCAAACGATTCTTCATCGACCACGGCATGGGCGTTGTTATTGGCGAGACCGCCGAAATCGGTGACGACGTGATGATTTACCACGGTGTCACCCTCGGCGGACGTTCACTGGCCAAAACCAAGCGCCACCCCACCATCGGCAACCGGGTCACCATTGGCGCCGGGGCAAAGGTCCTGGGCCCGATCCACATTGGTGACGATTCCGCTGTGGGGGCCAACGCCGTCGTTGTTAAGGACGCGCCAGCCAATTCCATCCTCACCGGCATCCCGGCGATCGTTCGGCACAGGGATGCCAAAAAGGAAATGGCTCCCGCAGTGGACCCGGCCGAATACATTGACCCGGCCATGTGGATCTAGCCGGATCCAGTAAATAGTCTTAAAGTTCGACGGCGGCCGGTGACTTCCTTGGGGAAGTCACCGGCCGCCGTCGAACTTTAAGAAACTATGACGCAGTTGGTGCTAAAAACAGAGACGTTTTTAGCACCAACTGCGTCATAGTCGGGCCGGGGAGGCTAGTGCGTGTCTACTGCACTGATCTCGGACTTGTCGCCACTCCACTGGGTGTGGAAGGTTCCTTCAGCGTCAACACGGCTGTAGGTGTGGGCACCGAAGAGGTCGCGCAGGCCCTGGGTCAATGCGGCGGGCAGGCGCTTGCGGCGCAGGCCGTCGTAGTAGGCCAGTGAGGAGGAGAACACCGGGACGGGTATGCCCAGCTGCACGGCTGTGGAGACAACGCGGCGCCAGGCCGGAAGCACCTCAGCAATTTCGGCTGCGAAGGCCGGGGCGAACAGCAGGTTCGCCGGCTTGTCCTCGGCAGCGTAGGCCTTGGTGATGTCCTTGAGGAGCTCGGCACGGATGATGCAGCCGCCACGCCACAGCGAGGCAATCTCATCCAGCTTCAGGTCCCAGTTGTACTCGCCAGCAGCGGATGTGAGCATGTCGATGCCCTGTGCGTAACTGATGAGCTTGGAGGCGTAGAGCGCCTGGCGAACGTCTTCAACGAAGTCGGCGCCGAGTTCAACAGCAACCTCGTGGCCGGCCAAAACTTCCTGGCCGATGGCACGCTGGTCACGCTGCGAGGAGAGTCCGCGAGCGAACACGGACTCGGCGATGGCGGAGATGGGCGAACCCAGATCCAGGCCGGACTGGACAGTCCAGCGGCCCGTGCCCTTCTGGCCTGCGGAGTCAACAATGACGTCAACCAGCGGCTTGCCGGTCTTAGCGTCAACGTGGCCCAGCACTTCGGCCGTGATCTCGATCAGGAAGGAGGCCAGCTGGCCTTCGTTCCACTTGCCGAAGATTTCAGCCTGCTCAACCGGCTCGATGCCAGCGGCGCTGCGCAACAGGTCGAAAGCTTCACCGATAACCTGCATGTCGGCATATTCGATGCCGTTGTGAACCATCTTGACGAAGTGGCCGGCGCCATCGGTGCCGATCCAAGCGCAGCAGGGCTGGCCATCAACCTTGGCGGAAATCTTTTCCAGCAGCGGGCCAAGTGCATCGTAAGATTCCTTGGAGCCACCGGGCATGATGGACGGGCCCAAGAGAGCGCCTTCCTCACCACCGGATACACCAACGCCCACAAAGTGGAGATTCTTCTCGGCCAGGGCAGCTTCGCGGCGGCGGGTGTCCTGGTAGTGCGAGTTGCCGCCGTCGATGATGATGTCGCCCTCTTCCATGAGAGGCACGAGTGCATCGATCACGGAGTCAACGGGGCCGCCGGCCTTGACCATGATGAGCACGCGGCGGGGCTTCTCCAAGGACTCGACCAGCTCGGCCAGGGTCTCGGTGCGGACAAAATTGCCCTCGTCGCCGTGGGCGGCAAGCAGCGCGTCGGTCTTTTCCACCGAGCGGTTGTGCAAGGCAACGGTGTAACCGTTGCGGGCCAAGTTGCGGGCCAGGTTGGCGCCCATGACGGCCAGTCCGGTCACGCCGATCTGTGCGGAGCCGATTTGTGCAGACATACTACCTCCAGAATGAAATGAACAGTTTCCTACAGCTTATCGGGGATGGCGCCGGTTCCCCAGCCGGTTCCATGATTTGGATACGCAATGTGACATATTGGGTAAGCCATCGTGGCAACCGGATGCCACATGGTCAACTCAAGCCCCGAAGTTGAGCAAAACTTTGCCCGACATGGCCGAGTTCTTTGCCATCTCAAATGCCTCCAGACCATCAAGAAGTGCGTATTCGTGCGTGATGACGGGATCCACCACCAGCGATCCGTCAGCAAGAGCGGCAATGACCTCGTCAATTTCATCATTGAAACGGAATGCACCCACAAGCTCCAGCTCGCGGGTGATCGCCAAGGAAATGGCAACCGGTTGCGCACCGGAAGGTAAAAGCCCAACCATTACTACGCGCCCGCCGCGCACTGCCCCCTTGATGGCCGACGCCAGGCCAAAATGGTTCCCGGAGGATTCAATGACAACATCTGCCTCGACAGCAGAAATTGCGTCATCATCGGCGGCTTGCAGGAGCGCATCTGCGCCCACAGCAGCCGCGATCTCCAGGGGTTTGGCATACATGTCCACGGCGGTGATGTGGCTGGCGCCGGCCCGTTTGAGAACCGCTATGGCCAGCGTGCCGATGGGCCCGCATCCCACCACGAGCGCCGATTTGCCGCGAACATCGCCTGCACGGGCCACGGCATGCCAGGCCACGCTGGCGGGCTCAACCAGCGCCGCCCGGCGCAGCGGCAGGCCTTCAGGCAACGTCCGCAGCATGCGGGTGGGCAGGTTGGCGTAGCGCAGGAACGCCCCGTCAGTATGGGGATGGCGGGCAGCGCTGCCAAGATACGTGCACCCGGGGGACAGATTGGGCCTGTCGCTGGGGTACTTGGCCGCGCCGGGGCCCGGCGTGGCGGGGTGGACGGCCACGGGTGTCCCGACGGCGGGTCCCGTGCCATCCACGGCAGCCCGGGCCACCACGCCAACAACCTCGTGCCCCAACACCAGGGGGTCCTTGAGGATTGACTCCCCCGCAGCACCGTGCAGCCAGTAGTGCAGGTCAGAACCGCAGATGCCCCCATAGGCAATCTCAATCACGGCTTGATCGGATGCGGGTTCGCCCAGCGGGACGTCCGCAATGCGCAAATCCCCCTTGCCGTCGGCAACAACAGCGGGAGCGCTTGCGGGAAGTGCTGAGGATCTTGTCATTGTCGCCATCTTTCTAAACCACTACCGTCATGCCGCCATCAACGAAGATGGTCTGGCCGTTGACAAAATTGGATGCATCGGAGGCCAGCCACACGGCCGGGCCGGCCAGGTCCGCCACGGTCCCCCACCTATTGGCCGGTGTCCGCCCCAGAATCCAGGAGTTGAATTTTTCATCGTCAACCAAGTTTTGGGTCATCTCCGTATGGATATAGCCGGGTGCGATCCCATTGATCTGCAAGCCACCGGCGGCCCACTCAGCAGTCATGGCGCGGGTCAGGTTGCGCAGCCCGCCCTTCGCGGCCGTATAGGCGGCGATGGTGGGGCGGGCCAGATCAGTCTGCACGGAACAGATGTTGATGATCTTTCCGTGGCCGCGGGCCAACATTCCCCTCGCAGCCTCACGCCCCACCAGGAACGCACTGGTCAAATCAGTGCTGATGACCCTGTCCCAGTCCTTCACCTCCATGTCCAGCAGCGGGACACGGTGCTGGATGCCGGCGTTGTTGACGAGGATTTCAAGCGGCCCAACATTTTTCTCTATCCAGGCGATGCCCTCGGCGGCGGCCACGTCGCTGGTGACGTCAAAGGCCAGAGAGCGGATCTGGTGGGGAGCGAAGTCAGCTGCCATGGCGGCTTCGGCGGCGGCCAGCCTTTCCGGGTTCAGACCATGGAGCACCACTGTAGCCCCGGCATCGGCCAGCCCGCGTGCCAACGCGTTTCCAATGCCCCGGCTGGATCCTGTCACCAGGGCAACCCTGCCCGTCAAATCAAACAATCCACTCATTCGTCAGTCCTTTTTCTTCTCAAAGTTTCCACTCGCCTTGCCCCAGCATTATTGCGATTTGAGCGGGTGTGGGCCCCGGCCGAAGCGCGACGGGATCAGGTGGCGGGGCTCAAGCGGGCAATGGACTCCCGCACCACAGCAAGGTCTTGATCTCCCAAGCCTTGGTCCTTCAGGGTTCCATACAGCGCATGGCCTGCCGTGGCCATGGGCACGGCCGACCTCGCCGCCCGGGCACTGTCCAGCACAAACCCCAGATCTTTGTGCATGAATTTGGCGGGCCCGGTGGGCGCATATTCCTTGGCCGCAATCCGCGGCCCCACAACATTGAGCACTGCGCTGCCTGCCAGTCCGCCGCTCAACACCTCAAACAACGCCACCACGTCCATGCCCGAGCGTTCGGCCAGTTCAGCAGCTTCGGCAAGTGCCGCCGTCGTCGTGCCCACCAAAAGCTGATTGCAGGCCTTGGCAAGCGAACCCGAGCCGAGCGGACCGAGTAGGCGCACGGTGGTTCCCAGGGACTCGAAAACGGGCAAAATCCGCTGAAAATCGTCATCGGCACCGCCAGCCATGATGGCCAGGGTCCCGTTTTCCGCACCCACCGTGCCGCCGCTGACGGGCGCGTCAAGGACGGCAGCGTTGCCGGAGCTCGCCCGTGCCACGTCACCGCCAAAGGCTTGAACGGCCTGCGGCGAGACGCTGCTCATCACGACGACCACGGTCCCCGGCATGGGCGGTGCGGCCCGCCAGAGGTCGAGCAGGGGTGCCACGGCTGCGTCTATGAAGCCCAGATCGGGCAGCATGAAGATGATGACGCTGTGGTCCCGCAGCTCGGCGACCCCTGCCGCGGAGGAGGCGCCCTGGGCTTTCAACGATTCCATGGCGCCCGCGGAGCGGTTCCAGACTGTCACGGGCCAGCCGTCCGCCAGCAGATTGGCTGCCATGGGGGCACCCATGTGACCCAGGCCGACAAAACCAACCGTGTGCGCGGGCGTGTTCGGAGATGGTGGGTCTTGCATCATGGCGTACCTGTCCTCACAACGTTGCGGGTATTGCTGGTGACTCATTGTCACATTTGTTCAGTATTCTAACCACAATTCAGTATGATGAACATCATGACCACTCAGAATCTCACCGTCGCGATTGCCGTCCCGCTCGAAGCTGAGCATGTGGAAGCCATTAAGGCAGCCCATCCAGCCGTCACCGTCTTGTACGAGCCGGAACTGCTCCCGCCCGAGCGGTTCCCCGCAGACCACGCCGGAGATCCCGCCTTCACGCGCACACCCGAGCAGGAAACCCGCTACTGGGCACTGCTGAAAAGTGCCGACATCCTCTACGGATTCCCGAACGAGAACGCCGCCGGCCTGGCCGCCATCGCAGCCAGCGAAAAGTTGCAGTGGATTCAGGCCATGGCAGCAGGTGCTGGTGGAGCCGTCAAGGCAGCCAGCCTTTCCCCCGCAAATCTGGCGCGCATTGCCATCACCAGCTCGGCGGGCGTCCACGCCCTGCCGCTGGCTGAATTCGCCATGATGGGTGTGTTGAACGGCTTCAAGCGCACTGCCGAGCTCTCCGCCGACCAGGCCGCCAAGCACTGGCCGGAACTGCGCACACCCACCCGGCTGGCGAGCGGCTCCCACGCCGTCATTACGGGTCTGGGTGAGATCGGCCTGGAAACCGCCCGCCTGGCCCGCGCCCTCGGCATGAAGGTCAGCGGCACCAAGCGCAATGTCGAAGCCATCGAGGGCATCGAGACTGTCACCGACACTGCCGGGCTGCCTGCCCTGGTGGCAACGGCCGACGTGCTCATCAACACTCTGCCGGGCACCGCTTACACGGAGAAGATGCTCAACGCGGAGATCTTCAACGCCATGAAGCCCGGCACCGTGCTGGTCAATGTTGGCCGCGGCACGGTTATTGACGAGGACGCGCTGCTGGAAGCCCTCGACAACGGCCAGGTCTCCTACGCCTGCCTGGACGTGTTCGCCGTGGAGCCGCTGCCGGCAAGCAGCCCGCTTTGGGACCACCCCCGCGTGATGGTTTCCCCGCACACCTCGGCACTGAGCGCCGCCGAGAACCGCCTCATCGCCGAGCGGTTCAGCGAAAACCTCACCCGCTTCCAGAATGGCGAACCGCTGCTACACACCGTGGACCCGGTCCACTTCTACTAAACCCACCGATCAGGGGAGCTTCCAAGCGCGGAGGCTCCCCTTTTGCATGCCCACAACCATATGTTGCACGACGGCGGCCGGCCGGATCCCAGCGCATGGCGGCAGGCCGGCGTCGTGCCTCACCACCTTAAACTCCAGCGGCGCCCGTCGAGACGGGCGCCGCTGGAGGCTGGTTGGAGTTAGGTGGCGTCCTCGACCAGGTTGAGGTCGCGACCCACAGTCTCAGGCGTAACGAACGTGGTGGCGAAGGAGATTGCCGCCAACACCAGGGAGTAGCCCGCGAGCACAACCCATGACTGATGGGTGACAGCCAGGAGCAGGCCGCCCACGAACGGGGCAATGCCGCCGGCAAATACAGCAGAAATCTCCCTGCTCATGGCAACGCCGGTGAAGCGGTGGGTGGACCCGAAGAGCTCGGGCAGCAAGGCGCACTGCGGACCCAGCATGGACTGCACACCCAGCGCAATGCCGATGCTCATGACAATCCAGACCAGCGTGACGTTGCCCAGGGAGATCAAGTAGAACGCCGGGAAGGCGAACAAGAGCTGGAACAAGGCTCCGTAGCGGTACACCTTGACGCGGCCCACCCTGTCCGACAGGGCACCAAAGGTGATCACCATAATGGCGGAGAACCCTGCGGCAATGAGCAGGCCAACGGGGCCAATGAACTTGTCGCCCTCAAATATGCCTCCCTTGGCGGCCATGAATCCGACCAGGAGCGTGGAGTAGATGGTGGAGTTGCCGTTTTCGCCCATGCGAAGGCCGATGCCAATCAGCACATTCTTCTTGGAAGTGCGCCACAGGACACCCAACGGGTTCTTGTTGACGTTCTTGTGCTTTTCCAACTCCTGGAAGACCGGGGTCTCCTTGAGCTTGAGGCGAATGTAGATGGCGACAGCAATCAGCAAGATGCTGGCCAGGAACGGCACCCGCCACAGCCATCCCGTCAGAACCTCGGGATTTGCCAGGCCCAATAGCGCGAACGTGCCAGCTCCTAGCAACGTGCCGATCTGGATGCCAACAAACGGCAGGGCCGCGAAGAATCCGCGGCGCGTGCGCGGTGCCACCTCGGAAATGAGTGTGGTGGCGCCTGCCTGCTCCGCGCCGGCTCCCAACCCCTGAATGATGCGCATGACGACCAAAAGAATGGCACCCAACATGCCAGCCTGCTCGTACGTGGGCAACAGGCCAATGGCAAACGACGCCGTTCCCATGAGGCCGATGGTCAGCAGCAGGACTTGTTTGCGACCGAATCGGTCACCAATGTAACCAAAGATCAATCCGCCAAAGGGGCGTGCCGCGAATCCAACTCCGTAGGTGGCGAAGGCGGCAATGAGGGCACCCGTTGCGCCCAGTGGGGCAAAGAACAGCGGGCCAAAAATGAGCGCGGTGGCCAGGCCGTAAATGTAGAAGTCATAGTACTCAAGCGCGGACCCGACGGAGCTGGCTAGTGTGGCCCGGCGAAGCTGGTCCGGATCCACAGTGTCACCTGCTTGCGGAGCGGATGTGCGCGTGGGGCGTAATGGCTGTGTAGTCACTGGTTCTCCCTTGAAACTTCCCGAACCACCATTGGTCCAGGCAGGCGACAACGACCGTTAGGTCGATCACTATGCTGAACAGCGTACATCACAGTGAACGGTTCGCCAAGGAAAAATGTTTCCTACGTCACTAACCCATGGGATTACCCAGCATCTTCGTCAGATCCTGCAACTCGCGTACCATTGCCTCGCGCTGCCCCTCCGAGAATGTGGCCTTCAGTGCAGTGACCGAAACGGCAAGGCTGGGGCCATGGGAACCGTGCGTCGGAACAGCCACACCCAGACTCACCACACCCAGAGTGGACTCCTCATCCTCAAAGGCATAGCCCTGTGCGCGAATCTGAGCAATCTCCGCCTTGAGTTGCCGCCCCGTTCTCAGTGACATGGGGGTCATGACGGGTAGCGCAGCGTCATCTGGAAAAAGTTCCGCCAGGTCATGGTCGTGCAACTTGGCCACCAAGGCCTTGCCTACTGCACACAGCGTCACGGGCATCTTGTCGCCGATATTGGAGGTCAGCCGCACAGCAGGGTGCCCCTCATAGCGCGCTAGGTAGATGACGTTGTCCCCGTCAAGCATGGCTATGCGCACAGTCTCGCCCTTGAGCAAGGGCGCCTGCTCACAGAAACGGTAGAGCTCCCGCACCTCATCCCGGCGGCTCAGGTAGGCCGCGCCAAGTTCCACCAGCTTTACACCGAGCGCATAGTCGGAGCCCAGCCGGGTGATCAGCTCTGCATCCTCAAGTGCCTGCAGCAGGTTTGAGGTGGAGGATTTTGGAATGCCCAGCTCACGCGCCAAGTCGCTAAGAGTCAGGCGCCCAGTCATTGACTCCGCCAGGGCATCAAGCACGGCGGCCGCCCGAGTAACAGCTGGAGCCGGCGTAGCATTGCTCCGCGCATCGTGACTCTTTGCCATGGCGGCGCCATCCCGGGGGACCACGTACTGGGGCTCGGGGCGAACTTCACTCATATTGCTTCCTCGACGCTGAAGGAGGTGGCCCATGCATTCCGCGGGCCTGTCACGGCACCACAGCTAATGGTTCACTGCAGTGGACAACCTCCATCCTACTGTCCATATGCAGACGTAGAACGTCCGGTCTTGTATTTTTCCGGCGAGGGATGTATATTTTTTTCAGACCTTCCACTGTGGCGTCCCCCAATAGCCACAGTGGAGGGTCCTCCACTTTAAGGCCCGTCTTCAGAGCACGCTCCGGGCCGCACTCCGTTGAAAAAATGAGTCGCCGTCAGGCGTCGCCCCACCTCCTGCCCTACCCTTTGAACTCCTTTGAACTCCATCTGGAAATTTGGCGTGTCAGTTTGCATCCTGTGGATTGAAGGGCTATATTTTTATTACTGGTTCCCCACCACAGCGTCCCCCAATAGCTGTGGCGGGGAACCTTTTACGTTAAGTAACCCCTTGCCGCACCCACCATGCGCCGTCACCGGATTCGCGCTCCAACTCCATGGTGACCAGGTCACTGCGGGGATTGCGCCCCAAGCGGGCCTGCACCTGCCACACTTGGACATCCACGCGACCTTGGCCTTTGGGCATCCGGAGAGAATACTTCCACCACTGGGTCCGCTCGAACCAGCGCACGGGTTCGGCACCAATCACCCATTCATGGCCATTGCGCCGCACAACAACCGGCACGCCGGCCGAGGAGGTGCGCACCTCAACATGTTCCAGGGGAGACTTCATACCCCGCACGCTACGGGCAGGCTCTGACAATCAGGACGGCCCGGCCACCCAACGGTGAGTGCCACGTTTACACCGTGGTCGTCTTTTATCTAAAGGCCAAGAGCCGCAGGAATTGCTGTTCGCTGACCACCTGGATGTCTTGCCCCGCCGCTGCCAGTTCATGGGCGCGCTTGACCTTGGCGCTGGGCAAGCGTCCGCCACTGCCAAGGCCAGCACACACCACCATGGTGACCTTCTTGGTGGTGCTGTTGGCTATCGTGGCGCCCTTGGCGGCTGCGACGTCCTGGGCTTGGTCCCGCGGCATGGCACTCAAGTCACCACTGAAAACAATTGTCTGGCCAAAAAGCGGGCCATGGGGATTGGCCATGGCATTGGCGGCAGGCAGATCAGCCAGCCTGCGAGTGTAGCCGGCCGAGAGATAGCTGGGCTGCTTGGCGGCCGCCCTGGCGCCAGGAGCTGGCCATAGCTCCCCCATCGTTGTAGCGCCGTTGCGCCTGGCCAGCTCAAGGGCAATCAGGGCGCTGGCGCGTGCGTCGTCGCCGGCGTCGTGGTGGTTGAATGCTGGCAGCTCCAAGGCGCCCACCACGTCGGAGAGTGTGTAGTGCGCTAGCTCCAGGTGTTTTTTCGCCAACGTCAGGGTGCAATGAAAGTCCAAGTCGGGGGCGGGCAGCCCACAAGCTTCGTTGGCCTTGGAAATGACGGACTTTTCAAAGCTGACGTTGTGGCCAACCAGGGCGTCGCCGCCAATGAAATCCATCATGGGGCCGTAAATTCCGCGCCAGTCGGGCATGTTGCGCACCTGCGCTGCGGTAATGCCGTGAATGCCCACGTTGACCGAATGGAACTCCTCATAGCCTGGCAACGGCTTCATGAGCCAGGAGGCCTGCTCGGTCACTTTTCCGGCCCGGACTTTAGTCAGCCCAACGGCGCACGCCGAGGCGCGGTAGTTGTTGGCTGTTTCAAAGTCGATTGCGGTAAAGGAAATGCCGCGCATCCAATCCCCCTCAAGATGTGAACCATCAGCCACCCTCCAGGTGGCCGGAATGCAAAGAACCCCGCGGTTTCAAGACTGTATGCCTTGAATCCGCGGGGTTCTTTTACTGTGGGTCCTACCGGGATCGAACCGATGACATCCACGGTGTAAACGTGGCGCTCTACCAGCTGAGCTAAAGACCCATTCATCACTCAGGCCACTTTAGCTTTACGCTTGTTGGCCTGACCAACGAGAAACTACTGTACACGATGTTTTGGTGGTTGCGCCAATCGAGGCCTTAAAGCGTATGTGACATGAGTCATAGCCTCACTGACGCCCGCTTCAATCTTCACATTTGCCAGCTCATCACCGCGGGTGGCGCCCCTGTTGATGATGATGACGCGCTTGCCGTCCTTGGCCACCTTCTTCACAAAACGAAGCCCACTCATGACAGTCAGCGACGAACCCGCCACCACTATCCCAGCAGCCTCCTCCACCATGGCAAAGGAGCGCTCCACACGATCCTTGGGGACGTTCTCGCCAAAGAAGACAAAGTCGGGCTTGAGCATGCCGTTACACACAGGGCAGGCCGGAACGTTGAAGGAAGCGATCAGGACTTCATGGTCCAGATCGGAATCTGCGTCCGGGCCCATGGAAACTCCCCCGGCCCGGGCAACAGCATCCAGGAACTCCGGATTGGCATCACTGAGCAGGGTAGCCACAAAAATCCGGCTGAAGGTTGTGCCGCATTGCAGGCACGCAACACGGTCAAAGCGGCCGTGGAGGTCCACCACATTGACGGCGCCAGCGTCCTCGTGGAGCCTGTCAACGTTTTGGGTGATGATTCCGCTCAGCAACCCATAGCCTTCAAGCACAGTTGCTGCGAAGTGGCCGGCGTTGGGGACGGCTTGACGCATGAATTGCCAACCCATGTGGTTGCGGGCCCAGTAGCGTTGGCGCAGCTGGGCATCGCCCACAAATTCTTGGTAGGTCAGCGGGTTCCGGGGCACCGACGTTGGCCCACGGTAATCCGGGATCCCTGAATCCGTACTGAGGCCGGCGCCTGTGAGCAGCACAAATTTTTTGCCGCGCCACAGCTGCACCACCTGCTCCAGTTGCGCTGTGAGGGCGGGTGCCAGGGGCTGCGCATTCTCAGGAGCGCCCGACGGCGGCGAGCCGGGGGTCACCAGGGCCGTGAGGCCAATGCCGGGGCGCACGGGGTCCATGGCTACAGCCTTCCCAAGGCCTGCCAATAGCGCTCAAGAGAGCGGGCCTGGCCAGTGGGTGTGCTGAACGCATCGGCAATCAGCCCACCCGCCCCAATAAGGAAAGTACTGCGCCCGGACATGCCACGAACGGGGTCAAAGACTCCGTAGGCACTGGCAACCTCACCATGAGGCCAAAAGTCGGCCAGCAGGTCAAAGTTGTAGCCTTCAGCCTTGGCATAGGCGCGCAAGGTGTATTTGGTGTCCACGGATATGGCCAGAAGCCGCACGCCAGCCGCGGCGAAGTCGGCTAGGTTGTCCCGCAGCTCGGACAGCTCGCCGGTGCAAATACCCGAGAAGGCAAAGGGATAAAACACAATTGCCACGGGGGCACCACGCAAACCAGCGAGCGAAATTGGCTCACCAAATTGATTTGGCAAGGAAAAGTCTGGGGCCGTGTCGCCCACTTGCAACCCTGGATGCGTGCCGCCGTCGTGCACTATTGGCGCTTGCGTGGAACCAGTCGCGTCGCAGCCCAATCCGCGGAAACGCCCTCGGTGGTGGTCACATGGAGACCTGCCGTGGGTGCCGCTTCAAGGATCTCTGCCGGCGGCACATAGCCGTCACGGCCTGACTTGGGCGTCAGAATCCACACGATCCCGCCCTCGTCCAGGGATGTCAATGAATCCACCAGGGCATCTACCAAGTCCCCGTCATCCTTGCGCCACCAAAAAATGATGGCGTCAACTACGTCGTGGTCCTCTTCGTCAAACATTTCCGAACCGATGAGGTCCTCAATGTTGTCACGAAGGCCAAAATCAACGTCGTCGTCATATCCGAGTTCTTGGATGAGATCCCCATCCTTGAACCCCAAAATGCCTGCCACCTTGGCTACAGTGCCGGCGTCGGCCTCGCTCACGTGATTCCTCCTGCGTTCAACGCTTGCGCGTTGGTTTGTTGGTCAGTACCCCCAGTCTAGGGGCTGCGCCCATCTTGCCTCTACTTAGCGGCTCTATGCAACAAACATGCCGGTATGCCGCCCATTAAATTGTGATCTCCATTACCAACACCCGTTTAAGGGGCCTATAGTGAACGGTACCCAGCCCCTTGCGGCGGGTCATGCAGTGGGCGCAGCTACGCACAAGACGCACCAGCGGTCTAGAGTGTTTGTACACGCCCACGGCCACAGCCATGGGCCCCACACACTGCTTTTAAGAGAGGTTGGACGTGGCTGCAGGAGACGAAAATTCCCACATCCTTAGCGGGTTGACAAACCAGCTGCCTGATCGCGATCCGGAAGAGACTGCCGAATGGTTGGAGTCCTTGGATACGCTGATTCAGGAACGCGGCACTGAGCGTGCCCAGTTCATTATGCGTAGTCTGTTGCAGCGGGCAGGCGCGCAGAGCGTTGGCGTGCCTATGGTCACGACCACCGATTACGTGAACACCATTCCGGCGGACCAGGAGCCTGTGTTCC